>NZ_CP128153.1:1755625-2065000 GCF_030292155.1 Bacillus sp. DX3.1
AAAAATCATAACGAAGAAAAAAGTTACATGCTTGGAGTGAAATAACACCTACCGGTCCTAAAACGATTAAAAACCAAATCCACTTGCGCTTTATTTTTAAGATTTCAGATTGAAAGAGGCGCTTGTACATCCGCTTTTTCCTCCCTTACAAGCTGTAAGAATATATCTTCCAGTGATTTTTTATTTTCTTCAATTCGAAATACAGCGATGTTGTGTGTTACTAGTGTTCTTACAATATCCGCAACAGTTTGATTTGTTGCGTTTGAGAGGATGATTTTATCCTCTTCTCGCACCGAAGGAGTTCCTTTGGCGAGAATTGCTTTCCAAGCAGCATCAGGTTTATCTGTCATAAGTGAAATCGTATGCTGAGCATGGTGTCGCAGTGCTTCAATTTTATCTTGGAAAATAAGCTTGCCTTTTGAAATAATACCAACATAAGTTGCCATTTGATCAATTTCGCTTAATAAGTGACTGGATATAAGGATAGTAATTCCTCTTTCTTTGGTCAGTTGCTTAATTAATGTGCGTATTTCGTGAATACCTTGTGGATCAAGACCATTTGTCGGCTCATCTAAAATCAATAGCTGCGGATCACCAAGCAGGGCAATCGCAATTCCTAAACGTTGCTTCATCCCTAATGAATATTCTTTTACTTTTTGTTTCGCGGCATGTTGTAAGCCGACGATTTGTAAAACTTCTCCGATTTTTTCTTTTGGAACATTTCTTAAAATACGATACACTTCTAAATTTTCAATTGCATTTAAGTGAGCATAATAAGATGGGTTTTCAACAAGAGCTCCTATTTTAGATAGTATGGATAACCGTTCTTTTGCTAAATCTTGATTGAAAATGGTGACGCTACCTTGTGTTGGTTTAATAAGTCCTAATAACATACGAATACTGGTTGTTTTTCCGGCACCGTTAGGACCGAGAAAACCGTAGATTTCTCCTTTTGGAATTTTTAAGTCTACGTTTTGTACAACATAATCATTTCGATATTTTTTTGTTAACGCTTTTGTTTCTAAAATATAAGTCATTTTCATATCACCTCCCATTTAGTATAAAAAATGAAGGTTAATGATAAGGTTAGGAGAGTTTAAGATTTGTTTAAATTTATATAATATTCCTTGAATTTGGAGTGTAATGGTTTTCAAAAGGACTCTTATTCCTTATCATGGAAGGGAAAGGTTAAATTTGTATATGAAGGTGAAAAGATGAGACGCATTTTATATATTGAGGATGATATTGAAATTGGTGAGTGGGTAAAAAAAGAACTTGAGAAACAAGATTACGAAGTTTCTTGGTTTACTTCAGAGAAGGGGAGTTCCGAAGCGAGTAAAACAGCAGATGTAATTGTGTTAGATGTGATGTTACCAGGGTTAGATGGTTTTACATTAGGACAGCGGTTTAAAAGTGAATATCCAGATACACCAATCATTATGCTTACGGCACGAACAACATTAGAAGATAAAATATATGGATTAACATTTGCAGATGATTATATAACGAAGCCATTTCATCCAAAAGAGTTAATAGCACGCATTGAAGTGTTGTTAAGAAGGTATAACAGGGACGGAGCAGAGGTTCAACGTGTTCGGCATTTGCAAGTATTTACGAAAGAATATCGTATTGTAGATACAGAAATAAATGAGGAAATTGTTTTATCAGGAAAGCAACATCAAATCTTTTTTTATTTGATGAAACATATAAATCGAACGTTAACAAAAGAACAGATTTTTGAAGCTGTATGGAACGAATCGTATATAGAGGGCGATAAAGCTCTAATGGTTCATATTCGGCATTTGCGAGAGAAAATTGAGCGGAATCCAAGTAGCCCAACAATTATAGAAACGATACGCGGGATTGGCTATCGGTGCAAAGCATGAGGAAAAGTACGTCTTTATTACGAAGATATCTTCTTATTATTTTTGTGGCACTTATATTGTTACCTTTAATTGTGCCACTGAGTTCGTTTTTTTTAACAAATTCATTAGAGCGGATAGAGGATCTAGATCCCTATTATGGCACTGAACAAATTGAAGAAAAATGGGCTAATCAGGCGAAAGCGTTGCATGAAGAGAATCCAGAGGAAATTGAGAAGGCGCTTCAGCTGTTTCGTGAACAATATCCGGAAGGCTCTATGTTTTGGATAGATGGACAAGGACAAACACGTTTTCAAATTCCTGAAAAACAAAATATTCCACAGCACTGGTCTGCAAGTGACACGGTAGCATTTATGAAAAAAAGTTTCGAGGGGGATCCATTTACCGTCGTATCTTATATGGGAAAAAAGAAACAAGGTGCATTTATGGTATTTCAAATTCCGAGGAAATATTTGAAAGCACCAATCGTTCAAATACGAGAAAGATACGAAGTCGTATTTGAATTAGTAATCATCACTTTCTTTGCCATATTTATTGTTTGTTCTATCATATTTTTTCTTAAAATTAGAAAACGGTTGCTAAAGTTACAAAAGGCGATGGAATTTCCAAAGGATCAGTCTATTCCATTAGCAGTTCAAATATCAAAGAAGGACGAGGTTGGTTTATTAGAAGAATCCTTTAATAAAATGGTAGAAGCTTTACATAAAAGTCGAATGAAGGGGGAAGAAGAGGAACAGTTTCGTAGAAAGTTAATTGCAGATCTTTCTCATGACTTGAGAACACCTTTAACCGCAATGCGTGCACAAATTGATTCATTGAAAGAAGAGGTCATTTCAGCAAAAGGAAATGAAACGATAGAATTAATAGATGAAAAAATTAATTACTTGGCGGAGCTTATTGAAAATTTATTATCGTACTCTTTAATAACAGCAAAAAAGTATCCGTACCATCCAGAACCAACGGATATGACACGTCTAACAAGAAAGCTTGTAGCATCATGGTATGACATGTTGGATGAACAAGGATTTGAAGTTGATATTGTCATTCCGGAAAAGCCACTCTTTTGGAATATTGATGCCAATTGGTTTCAAAGAATCATAGACAATGTGATTCAAAATGTCATTCGCCATGCGAAAGATGGGAGATTTATCGGTATTTATATAAATCATGAAGAAGAGACAATTATAGTTGTCGATCATGGACCTGGTTTTCAAAATGCACCTTCAGTTAATAAAGGTGCAGGAATTGGATTGTCCATTATTGCCGTTATGGCAAAAGAAATGGAAATCGAGTGGCGAATAGATTCTGATGATACAGGAGCAAAAATTTTATTTAAAAAGCTGGTTTAAATAAAAATATGAGAGAGTGTGAAAAGGGGAATTGGGATGGAGAAATATCAATTCACAAACCGAGTAAATAGAATTTTTCATATTGCACGTAAAGAAGCTGAATGTAGCGATCATATCATTCAGCCACTGCACCTTTTTATCGGAGCATGTAAAGAGGGTACAGGAGTTTGTAGTGAATTATATATGTATTTATTTCATCATGTTGGTATAGACTTTCTTACAAAGCTATCAAAATTGAATACACTGTGCTCTGAGGATGAAAGTTATGTAGAGATAAATGGGTATAAAGTTTCTTCTAAAACAGTAGAGATTTTAAAAATTGCTTACCGTAAGATGGAATGTTTTAACCAAGTGTATATAAATGAAGGACATATATTAAGCACGATTCTTCAACAGGATGAAGGTATCCAATCTTTACTAGAGGTTAATGTGAGACAAGGGATTTTGAATATCGTTTCTGTTCCAAGAGACATGACAGTGAATCTTATAGGATATGAAAAGGCTGATATGAATGATTCGAATGTTTTTATGAGAAGGGCGACTGTTGATGATTTCAAAGAGCTCATACAGTTTGTACAATTAGAGTTTGGTGAAAGATGGATAGATTCTGTGAAGACTGGTTTTCAATCACATCTGGAAATACCAATCTATCTCGCAGTGAAGAATGAAAAGATTATTGGGTTTGCTTGTTATGATGTTGTAAGAGGAAAGAAAGGGTTATTTGGACCGATGGGAACCTCTAAAGAAAATCGTGTACAAGGTGTGGGCGCAGCGCTACTACATCATTGTTTGTATGATATGAAGCGAATCGGTTATGAATATGCGATTATAGGCCAAGCAGGTCCGGTTGAATTTTATGAAAGAATGTGTAACGCGCGATTAATACCGATTATATAAGGTGGATTTTGCCCGATTCATTTAACTAAGCCCCCAGTAGGAAATAATATTCCCTGCTGGGGGCTAATTTCATTTTATCCCGCATTAACGGGCAGTAAAACCCCCACCTCAAGATTCAGAGAGAAACAAAGAAGATAGGTGGGGGATAACTGCCCGTAAAAGCCCGATTGGTGAGGGCTGATTATCAGTGTGGGATGAAGAAAACCCCCACTGATAAAAGTTTCACTTTATACGGAATCGTATTGCTAAACATTTTGAAGTGAAAAGTGTAGAATGGGTCTTTAGGAAAGAAGGTGTAAAAATGGCCAACTGGAAAAGAAATTTAATCATTTGTTGGCTTGGTTGTTTTACTACTGCAGCTGGAATGAGTTTAGTTATTCCGTTTTTATCCTTTTACATTGAGGAGTTAGGAGTGTCTGGTACTTCTAACATTGCAGAGTGGTCAGGAATTGCATTTGGTGTAACATTTTTAATGGGTGCGATTGTATCACCTTTATGGGGAAAACTTGGTGATATACATGGCCGAAAATTGATGCTCATTCGTGCAAGCCTTGGTATGGCGATTATTATGACACTCATGGGATTTGTAACCAATATATATCAATTAGTTGCTCTCCGTTTTCTTATGGGAGCTGTATCTGGTTTTCTTTCAACAGCAATGACATTTATCGCAGCAGAGACACCGCAAAAACGTTCTGGCTGGGCAATTTCTACTTTATCAACCGGTGGTGTAAGTGGTTCATTACTTGGACCATTGCTCGGAGGATACCTATCTGAATTAATCGGAATGCGTCACGTGTTCTTAGTAACGGGCGGTTTTTTATTTCTCTCTTTTTTAATTGTCATTTTCTTTTTACATGAATCTAATTCGATAACAGAAAAAAAAGAGCAGCCAAAGAAAGTGTGGACGATGGTCCCGGCAAAATCTTTTATTACGAGTTTATTTGTAGCCACCTTTATGATTCAACTTGCGAATATGTCGATTCAGCCAATCATTACGTTGTATGTGAAGCATTTAGCAGGTGCAAATACTACTCATATTGAAACGGTTGCTGGTGTAGTTATGTCTGCAACAGGTTTAGCTGTTATTCTAGCAGCTCCTAGATTAGGACGATTGTCGGATCGTATTGGCCCACAAAAAATACTCGTTGTTGCTTTATTTATTGCAGGAATTATTTTTATCCCACAAGCATTTGTGACTTCTCCTTGGCAATTATTAGTGCTTCGTTTTCTGCTAGGGATTGCGCAAGCTGGATTGTTACCTTCTGTACAAACTCTATTAAAAAAACATATACCAAATCATGTTACTGGACGTATTTTCGGATACAATCAATCATTTCAATTTTTAGGAAATATGATTGGTCCTGTTCTAGGCGGACAACTTGCTGCACATGCCGGATTTCAGTATGTATTTTTCTCTACAGCAACGCTTTTGTTTATTACTTGCATTTGGGTATACTTCAACAGTAAAAGCATTCAAACATCGGAACAGGTTCATTTAAAGGTTAGTTAACTACCAAGAAAAGGATATGCAATATGGATCAAGTAACTCTGATTGAATGGTGTGAAAAAATGTGCAAGTCTCGGTTAATGTTCATTATATAAAAAGAGGATGAAGCAAAAGGTTACGCTTCATCCTCTTTTTATATTGTATCTACTAAAACTGAAAGCAAAGATAACTTAATGTTCCAAGTTCATAGCTACGATGAATCATTTTTCCTTCAGAAGCGCCACTTCCCATGGCAATGAAAAGAGGGACAAAATGTTCAGCTCTTGGAACGGCTAAACGTGCATGGGGAGCATCTATTTCCCAATTTAAAAGAGCTTCTTTATTATTTTTTTGTATATGCTCAATAAGCCATTCATCAAATTCAACAGCCCATGATTCAGGTGTAGTTTGTTCCCATTTTAGCATTCGTAAATTGTGTACAGTAACACCGCTACCGATAACTAAAATATCCTCTTGTCCAAGTCCTTGAATGGCCTTTCCAATTTCATATTGCTCTTTTGCTGGAAGAAATGGATTTACTGAAATTTGAATGACTGGAATATCAGCTTTTGGGTACATACGGTGTAGTAGTGTCCAGGAACCGTGATCTAATCCTCTCGTTGTATCTCTTTGAACTGGAATTCCTTTGTTTTTAAATTTCTCTGCTAGCATAGATGCAATGGTTGACGAACCTTTTGCTGTGTATTTTATTTCATATAATTCAGGAGGAAAACCGCCAAAATCATAAATCGTTTCATATTCATCGTCTGAAAAAGAAATCGTTAAAACTTCACTCTCCCAATGAGCTGTAAAAATAACGATTGCTTTCGGCTGATATGTTTCACCAAGTGTTTTTAAAAATTGTGTATAGTCTGTATCTTGAATTGCAAGCATAGGAGAACCGTGTGCTAAAAATAAAGATGGCATCATAATAATTACCTCCAAACCATATAGTTACTTTATGTAAGTAACTATATGGTTTTATTTTCGTCTCGTCAAGAAATAACATAGTATGAAAGAAAGAATCATGATTTGTAATAAGCAAAGCTTTTGCATATAATTTATATATAAATACAAATTAAAAAACCGACATAAAACCCTTCTTTTTAGGTGGGAGAGAGCATCCGGCCATGCATAGAAGCGGTCAGGTCCTTTTCCTGCCCCATGCCAAGTGAAAACAAAGAGAGAAAACGAGTGCCGGTCACCTTTGGTTATCCATAGCCACGGCTATATGTCGAAAAATCAAAATGGATTTATATAGTAAGAAGAATGAATAGTCATTCATTTTATAGCGATATAGATTGATATTGTTATGAAAGTGATTATAGACTTGGGGGCTGTCAAAATGAACATACAAGAAAGCTTCGTTATGGCACTGGATGGATCGGAAATTTATCTACGTAAATGGTTGCCAGAAAATGAGCTGCGTGGGATTGTACAAATTGCACATGGTATGACAGAACATGCTGGTGTCTATACAGAATGTATTGAGGCGTTATTAAAGGCTGGATATGGTGTGTATGCTCATGATCATCGCGGGCATGGACAAACAGTGAAGCAGGAAGAAGATTATGGTCATTTTGAACCAAATGTTGGCTGGGACCAAGCTGTTTCTGACGTGACTTTTGTTTCAGAGCTGATCCGTAAAGAGTATGATTGCCCGCTCTTTTTACTAGGACATAGCATGGGTTCTTTTCTATCAAGACGTGCTGTGCAGCTTCGCGGTGAGTTATATGATGGATTCCTTATTTCTGGAACGGGTGGGAACCCTGGGCTTTTAGGAGTAATTGGTCATAAAGTTGCAACGGTTGAAATGAAACTTCGCGGTGCGAAAAAGAAAAGTCCAATGCTAAATTTTTTATCATTCGGTAATTTTAACTCGAATTTTAAGCCGAACCGTACGAAATTTGATTGGCTTTCTTCGGATACGAATCAAGTTGATAGATATATAGAGGATCCATTATGTGGATTTATTTGTACAACGAGCTTTTACCGTGAATTATTTAACGGTGTGCTGACAGTAAACAAGCCTGAAGAATACAAGAAAACACCAAAAGATCTTCCAATACATATTTTTTCTGGTGATCGTGATCCAGTTGGAGATATGGGAAAAGGCGTACAAGAAGTATACGACATGTATAAAAAATGCGGCGTAAAAGATGTAACGATCCGTTTATATGAAAACGGAAGACATGAAATGTTCCATGAAGTAAATCGTCATGAAGTATTCCAAGATTTGATTTCTTGGCTAAACGAGCATATTGTGTAAGATGAAAACCTCGCTTTTTCATAGAAGCGAGGTTTCTTTTTTAAGAAATAGGAGGTCCAAGAATGACTGAATTTATCAATAAGGAATATATAGAAATAGATTTTCGAGACGTTGCTATAAAAGAAGAGGAGCTAAGAAACTGTACATTTATGAAATGTCGTTTCAGAGGTGTAGATGCAGCAGAGATTTTAACACAAAACTGCCACTTTATCGAATGTGATTTTACCGGTACTCTTTTCAATGCTTCTATACATAAAGGCTCCACCTTTGCTAATTGTAAATTTTTTGGAGCGAATTTATTTGTTTCTAAATTTGAGGAATGTAAAATGACTGGATCGGATTTTGAAGAGGCGAATTTAGACGGAATGACAATCGAGGGTGGCGATTGGTCCTATACGAACTTACGGTTTGCGAATTTAAGTAAGCAAAAATTAAAAGGCATTCGCTTAGTTGAAGCTGACTTGTATGAATGTAATTTAGAAAAAACGGATTTACGTGATGCAGATTTGACAGGGGCACTGTTAGGGAAAGCTAAACTTGTAGGTGCTGATTTACGAGGTGCTACAGTTGATCGAATAGATTTCAAATCGTTTGATTTGAAAAATGTAAGATTGGACGTTGCGCAAGCAGTTGCAGTTGCTAAGTGTTATGGCGCAAAGATAAATTGAAAAATTATGTATGTCAAAACGAAAGAATCCTTACTGTGATAAAGTACATGTAAGGATTCTTTTTTGTATGTATAAAGAAGATAAGGGGAGAAGTCAATGATAGTTAGAGAAGCTTTATCAAATGAAGCAAACGAACTAAGTAAAATTGCCTTAGAATCAAAAGCAACGTGGGATTATAGTGAAGAATTTATATTGGCATGTAAGGAAGATTTAACAATTACGGAACAGTATATTGAGAATAACTATGTTTATATTTTAGAAAAGGAAGGCGTGAAAATTGGCTTTTTCTCATTCGAAAGGAAAGAAGTTGATAGCCTCGATTTTCTATATTTACACCCAGTCTATAAAGGAAAAGGTTATGGAAAAATTCTTTGGGAATGTGTTGTTCAACAAGCGATTAAAATAGGAATAACTAGCTTTACAATTGATAGCGATTCCAATGCGAAAGGCTTTTACTTAAAAATGGGTGCGAAACGAATAGGAGAAACACCATCGACAGTTTTTAAAGATCGTGCACTTCCACTTTTGCGGTATGATGTATAAATGATTGCCTTTTATAATTGGAAATTGTTTTGAATTTAGTTAGAGGATGCTAAATGATGAGTACTGAAGTAGCAAAGATGAAAGATATTTTCTTCAAATCTTGGTCACTCGAATCCAGTTCAAAGTGGACATTAGATAATCCAGCAAAGGGACAATGTGGTGTAACCGCATTAGTGATAAACGATTTGTTTAGGGGAGAAATACTGAAGACAAAGGTTCCAGAAGGATGGCACTTTTATAACAGCATCAATGGTGAACGTTATGATTTTACAGAATCGCAATTTTCGAAAGAGATTCTATATATGGATATTCCTTCTAACAGAAAAGAAGCATTTGCAGATACAAATGAAACGCAATACAATGCTTTAAAACAACAAGTACACAAACAAGTAATACAATCTATCTCATGGTAATTATCTTTTGACTCTTAATGATTTATAAGTTACTATAATGGTGGTAACTCATTAAAGGGAAGGTTATACTTAAAAGAGTCGAGAGGGGAAATATTCTTGAAAACAGCTTATGTAAGCGCTACGATTGCGACCTTAAATGAAAAGAATGAAGTATTGAAAAACGGATATATCATTGTAGAAGATGACAAAATTATAGAATTGCAGGCAGGAAAATTGCCTACAGCAGTACAAGTAGATCAAGTCATTGATCTTCATGGAAAATGGGTATTACCAGGGCTTGTCAATGTACATACGCATGTATTGATGAGCATTTTACGCGGAATAGGCGATGATATGTTACTGCAGCCATGGCTTGAAACGAGAATTTGGCCACTTGAAAGTCAATTTACACCAGAGCTCGCTGTTGCAAGTACAGAACTTGGCTTATTAGAAATGGTGAAAAGCGGGACGACAGCATTTTCTGATATGTTTAATCCAATTGGAGTGGATCAGGATACTATTATGGAAACTGTTCGTAATAGTGGAATGCGTGCTGCTGTTTCACGAACGTTATTTAGCTTTGGCACGAAAGAAGACGAAAAGAAGGCAATCCGTGATGCGGAGAAATATGTAAAACGTTATTACAATGAAAGTGGCATGTTAACAACGATGGTCGCTCCTCACAGCCCGTATACATGCTCCACAGAAATGCTAGAGGAGTGCGCACGAATTGCAGTGGAAAATAGTGCAATGGTTCATATTCATCTTTCTGAAACAGAGCGTGAAGTTCGTGATATTGAAGCGCAATACGGAAAACGTCCGGTCGAGTATGTAGCGAGTTGTGGATTATTCCAGAGACCAACTGTCATTGCTCATGGTGTTGTGCTAAATGAAAATGAGCGCGCTTTCTTAGCGGAAAATGATGTACGCGTTGCACATAATCCAAACAGTAATTTAAAATTAGGATCGGGTATAGCAAACGTTAAGGCTATGCTGGAAAGTGGAATTAAAGTCGGAATTGCAACGGATAGTGTTGCTTCAAATAACAATTTAGATATGTTTGAAGAAATGCGCATCGCGACTCTGCTGCAAAAAGGGATTCATAAAGATGCGACGGCATTACCTGTTAAAACGGCTCTTTCATTAGCAACAAAAGTTGCAGCAGATGTAATTGGGATGAAGCAAACGGGTTCTCTTGAAGTAGGAAAATATGCTGATTTTATTACGATTGATCCATCTAATAAGCCACACTTACAACCAGCAGAAGAAGTGTTGTCACATCTTGTATATGCAGCGAGTGGAAAAGATGTTTCAGATGTTGTGATTAACGGGAAGCAGATTGTTTGGAATGGCGAATGTCAAACATTAGATGAAGAGCGGATTATTTTTGAAGCGGGCCGTTATAAGCGTGAATTAAATATGTAATTGATTTTCTAAGCTAATCAAGATTAGAAATTCAATTAAGAAAATATAAGGACGTTATCCTTTCCAGCGAATAATAGGGACGGATAACGTTTTTACTTTCTATGGGCGTTATACAAAAAATAATTATAAAGCCTATAAAAGGTAAACGAATAAAAATTCAGTAAAATATCATACTTTTGTTACTAGTATAATGTTATAATGAGTAGCGTTTTATAACATTATTCGAATTTAAGGAGAAAAAATTCATGAAATGGCAAGAGAGACTATCAATGGTAATTATACTTGCAATATCTTTATTTGTTTCTGCTTGTAGTAATAAGAAGGTAGATGAAAAAGCAAATGAGAGAGTTGAAAAACAAATATTAAATGTAACGATATCAGAAGAAATCCCGTCCCTCGACACAGCAAAGTCAATGGATGGTACATCATCACATGTGATGCAAAATATATTTGAGGGGTTATATGTGCTTGATGAAAAAGACAACCCAGAACCAGGGGTTGCAAATTCCTTTGACAAAAGTGAAGACGGAAAAACATATACATTTCATTTGCGTAAAGATGCAAAGTGGTCAAATGGAGATGCGGTAACAGCGCATGATTTTGTCTATGCATGGAGACGTGCCGTTAATCCGAATACTACTTCACAACATGCATACATGCTATTTCATATGAAAAACGCAGAAGAAATAAACAAAGGCGCATTGCCCATTGATCAACTAGGAGTGAAAGCAGTCGATGATGATACGCTGGAGATAAAGTTAGAGCAGCCGATACCGTATTTGCTTCATTTATTGGCACTGCCTATTTATTTACCGCAGCATGAAACATTTGTGACTGAAAAAGGAAGCAAATACGGATTAGAACCAGAGCATTTGATTTATAATGGACCATTTGTATTAACAGATTGGAAACACGAGCAAGAGTTTCAGTTAAAGAGAAATGATACATATTGGGATAAGGATAAAGTGAAATTAAAGGAAATCAATTTTCATATTGTAAAAGATACAGCGACAGCTGTTAATTTATATGAATCTGGCAGTATTGATCGTATTCCTATTAACGCTTCATTTGTTGATCGATATAAAGGGAAACAGGACTTTTATGCGACAAAAGACGCTGCCATAGCCATGTTGCGTTTTAATCAAAGTAATGCTGCACTAGGAAATAAAAAATTACGTCAATCGCTTTCAACGGCTTTAAATAAAGAAGCCTTTGTAACGCATTTCTTAAACAATGGGGCAACAGCGGCACAAGGCCTTGTACCGGTAGGATATAAAAATGAAATAGATGGAAAAGATTTTCGAAAAGAAAATGGGGATATAGCCATATATAATATTGAAAAGGCGAAAACCCTTTGGGAAGAAGCAAAGAAAGAGCTTCGTACAGAAAGTGTTACACTTGAATTTTTAAACTTTGAACAAGATCATGCAAAGTGCACAGCTGAATATATAAAGGAAGAACTTGAAAAGCACTTACAAGGATTGACGATACATATAAAGCAGCAGCCATTTAAGCAGAAGTTACAGCTTGAAAAAACCGGACAGTATGAAATGTCTATGGTTGTATGGGGACCGGATTACAAAGATCCAATTAGTTTTCTTGAATTATTTACAACAAGTAACCCGAATAATAAAATGGCTTACTCAAATCCTCATTACGATGAACTGATAAACAAAGCAAAAAGTGATGTTGTATTACAGCCAAGGAAAAGATGGGAAGCTTTACAAGAGGCAGAAAAAATATTGATAGAGGACGCTGCAGTGGCACCACTCTATCATACCGGTTCGGCATACTTACAAAAGGAATATGTAAAAGGTATTGAGAAGCATCAATTTGGTGGTGTGTATACGTATAAGCATGCGTATATAAATCGTAAGTAATTAGGAATAGCTGAAGACTCGATAAGAGCTAAGTGCTTTGTATAAGCCTTAGCTTTTTTCTTTGTATACAATACGTAAGTTTGTATAAAGAAATGTTATATATAAATACAAATTAAAAAACCGACATAAAACCCTTCTTTTTAGGCGGGAGAGAGCATCCGGCCATGCATAGAAGCGGTCAGATCCTTTTCCTGCCCAGACATAGTGAAAACAAAGAGAGAAAACGAGTGCAGGTCACCTTTTGTTATCCATAGCCGCGGCTATATGTCGAAAAATCAAAATGGATTTATATAGATATTGCTTATATGCATGGTACTATAAAATTGTGGAATATATTTCAAATATACATAGAAGAGGTTTAACTATGAAACAGCAATCTATATTAATCGTAGATGACGATACTGATATCGTTCAATTAATTGAAGCGTATTTAAAACAAGAAGGATATCAAGTTATAAAAGCTTATAACGGAGTAGAAGCGTTACAATTACTCGGTACGAATGATGTTCAACTTGTAATCCTTGATATTATGATGCCAGCTATGGATGGTATTGAAGTGTGTAGAAGAATAAGAGAGAAGCATAGCATTCCAATTATCCTATTAAGTGCGAAATCGACTGATGTAGATAAAGTAATTGGATTAAGTACAGGTGCAGATGATTATATCGTCAAACCATTTAGTGCAATTGAGCTTGTAGCACGAGTTAAGGCTCAGATAAGAAGATATACGTATTTAAATCAAAGTAGCAATCATGTACATGATACGAAAATACAGATTAAAGGGTTAGAAATGGATGAAAGATCTAGAAAGGTTACGTTGTATGGGAAAGCTATTAATCTTACGAAGACAGAATATGATATATTGCATCTTTTAGCAAAACATCGAAATCGAGTATTTACACTAGAAGAGATATTTGAAAGTGTTTGGGGAGAAGCAGCTTATGAAAGTAATAACACTGTCATGGTTCATATCGCAAGATTAAGAGGGAAGATAGAAGAAAACCAAAAGGAATCAAAAATTATACAAAATGTTTGGGGAGTCGGATATAAAATTGAAGGCTAACTTATTTCAAGGAATTAGAATGAAGTTTTTTATTGTTTTTATTTGTAGCATCGTATTAGCTACTGTATGTATTGTATTGTTTCAAAGTGTAATAGCAAATACATATGGAGATGTCGCTAAATTAGAAGAGGAGTATTCTTTTCTTTATTTTATGATTTTTCTTATGCTTACTTCTATTTTTTTCTACTTATTTTCAAAGAATATGATTACAAGGTTGGAACAAATTAATCAAAGTGTGAATGAAATTAGTATGGGAAACTTAGAGGTACACATACAAACAGTGAAAAAAGATGAAATTGGAAGCTTGGCAACTCATATTAATGGAATGATAGAAAGTTTGAAAGAATCAATTGAAAAAGAACAAATAACACAAAGAATGAAAAACGAGATGATTAGTAATATCTCTCATGATTTACGGACGCCAGTCACATCATTAATAGGCTATGTTGATTTAGTGGAAAAAAATCTGGATGTAAATCAAGAGGATTGCTATCAATATGTAGCGGTTTTAAAACGAAAAAGTAATGAGTTGAAAAATCAAATAGATGATTTACTTGAATATTGTCATATTAACTATAGAGAAAGACAGTTACATAAAGAAATAGTAGGAGTTAGACAATTATTGGAACAAGTTATGATTGACTTTGTCCCCCAACTAGAAGAAGCAGAGATGAATTTTCATATAGAGTGTAATCAAGATTTACAGATAGAGGCTGATATAAGTTTATTGATAAGGTTAATGCAAAATGTAATTAGCAATAGTATTTCTTATGGGAAAACTGGAAAGAAAATTGATATTCAAATTTTGCAGGAAGAAACGAGCATCGTAATAAAAATCAAAAACTATGGAAAGCAAATTCCAGAAGAAGATCTACCGCATGTATTTGAAAATTTTTATCGAGGAGAAAAATCAAGGAGTGCTCATACTGGCGGGAAAGGAATGGGACTTGCTATTGCCAAAAGTATTGCTCATATTCATGAAGGTGATATAACGGTTTGTAGTAACAAACAAGAAACAATATTCACCATTATCCTACCAAAACATAAAGTGAAACTTTAATCAGTGGGGGTATTACTGCCCATTAATGCGGGATAAAAAGGAATCGTAAGAAAGTCGTAAGTATTTCTTTTATATGTCGTAATGTCAGTTCTATATCATAGCTAAGGAAGATATAGAACTGGAGGGAATAACATGTGGAAGAAAGTCGTACTTATATTGCTTGCTACAGTATTATTAATAGGATGGGGTTCTGTTTTTCTAGTTGGCGGTATTGTAGCAGTTTTTGCTTGGTGGGTGATGCTAGTTTTTAGTTTGTTTGGTGTAGTTATTTTAATTATTTCATTGATTATCATAATCTATCAATTATTTAAAAGGCGAAGAGTAAGCCAACTAACCAGTGCTATTTGTATTCTCTCTATAATAGCAGCATGGCCATGTGGCTGGCTTATTGTAATTGGACAAATGGCTTATCCAGCAAATATTCATTCGGCTACACCAAAAGCAGCCATTCGTCTTCCGATAAATCAATCTGTGCTAGTAGGATGGGGCGGGAATCGTCTTGAAACGAATTATAATCACGCTATGGCACCAAACGAACGCTGGGCATATGACCTTCTCATTCCACCTGCTGGGATAAAAAGCTCAAAATTAGATGATTACGGTATATTTGGAGTAGAGGTAGTAGCTCCTGCCTCGGGAACGGTTGTATCAGTAAATAATGCGGAAGCGGACTTAATGCCAGGTACTGATAACTTTGAGTCTATGCCGGGCAATCATGTATATATACGTTTAGATGAAACGGATACATATCTTATGATTGCTCATCTGAAGAAAGATTCAGTACGAGTAAAGGTTGGACAACATATACAAGAAGGAATGGTGATTGCTCAAGTTGGGAATTCAGGGAATTCTAGTGAACCTCATTTGCATATTCATCATCAACGTCAAGATCCTTCTAAGACAAGTATGTTTCTTTCTGAAGGATTGCCACTTTATTTTCGTGATATTGATGGACCAGCTATGCCAGAAGGTGGAATTCGTGTAAAGAATGGAGATGAAGTGCCGGTTGGAGATGTAATTTCACCTGTATCCTAAAATAACGAATCCCTTCTGTATTACAGCAGAAGGGATTCGTAACAAATTTTATAAAATAAAAATCCAAAACATAATGGCTAGAACGAAACGATAAATCGCGAAAGGAATTAGCTTTATTTTAGAAATCAATGACAAGAAAAATTTGATTGCGATTAAAGCAACGATAAAAGCTGTTAAAAACCCTGTAATAAACAATGGTAGATCACTAGCAGAAAGCTGACTCCAATTATCGAATAAGTCTTTGCCAGAGGCTGCGAACATAATGGGCACAGCCATAATAAAGCTGAACTCAGAAGCCGTTTTATGATTCATGCCAACTAATAAACCACCAGATAACGTCGATCCCATTCTAGAGAAACCAGGGATGAGAGCGAGACACTGAAATAATCCCATGTATAAAGCTTGCTTATAAGTCACAGAATCAAGATTTAATGTGGCAGAACGGTTCTTATGTAGTAAATCAGCGGTAATCATCAAAATGCCGCCAGCTACTAGTCCAATCACAACTGTTTTTGGAGAAAACAAAACAGTTTTAATGAAGCCATGAAATAGAAGCCCGCCTATCATAAAAGGAAGAATCCCAATAAATACATGTAGCACATTAAGATGAGACTTTGCAGGACCTGTCGTTTCAACTGGTTTACCAATTCCAACAATACTAAGCAGACGTTTCCAAAAGACAACGACTACCGCAAGGATAGATCCGAGCTGAATGACAACTTCAAACGTAGTAGCACGTATTGTGCCTTCAAACCCAAGTAAATGTCCTACTAAAATTAAGTGTCCTGTAGAAGAAACAGGAGCAAATTCAGTTAACCCTTCTACAATTCCTAATATGATAGCTAAAATAATATCACTCATTTATCCATATCCTCCCGAAAAGCAAGAAATTTCCACACTATTTCAGTATAGGAGATATTTAAATAATATGAAACTTAATTTTCAAACTGAATCTGATATGAAAAGCGGTTTAAACAAATGTGTTTGTCTTGTACATACCGGAGCAAAATAAAAAGAAGGTATCTTACAGATCCGATATAATCGAATTTGTAGAAGACATCCTCTTTCTTATTAACCAGTAAATGTTTGATACAGCAAGAAAATATTTAAAGTGATAATTAATGCGGCAATTAACCATGCGATTGTGGTTGTAATCCAGTGGTTGACTAGAGCGCCCATAATTTTTTGTTTGCTTGTAAATACAATGAGTGGAACAAGTGCAAATGCAATCCTAAAGCTGCACCGATAAATTCGGCGAGGTCGGTTGCCATAATGACTAATTCACCTTGTATCCATAAACCGATAGACACAGGTTTTGGAAAATGCTCCCGAGCCACTTCAGGTAGATTTTTTCCAGTCGCAATCCCTAATTTAGCGGACAGAGATTGAATTAATACTGCCATTAAATTAGAAGCAAGGATAACCCAAAGGAGTAAATAACCGTACTGTGATCCTGCCGCAATATTTGTGGCGAAGTTCCCTGGATCAATATAGGCAACAGATGCAATAAAAGCGGGCCCTAAAAATGGTAATAATCGTTTGAGTCCTTTTGTTTCACCGCTTAAGGCTAATTGTGCTGAATGAGCCGTTGTACTTTGTGGAGGGACATGTTCATCTTTTGTTACATCTTTATTCATAGTAGAGTTCCCCTTTTGTTTCTTAGCTTGATGCAATTTATTTTATTTATTCTTATTACCTAATTCAATACATTTAGATATTTTGTTGGATGTTTTTATTTGAACATAAATTTTTCCTATGTGCAAAATATATAACTATGAGCAACGTTTTGTGTGTAAGTGTGGAGAAAAACAGTTTCTAAATAATTAAAGTGGCTTTGAAAGAGAAGGATACATGATTTTATCCCGCATTAACGGGCAGTAATACCCCCACCTCAAGATTCTAAGGAAACCAAAGAAGATAGGTGGGGGATAAACTGCCCATAAAAGCCCGATTGGTTCAACTAATAATCAGTGGGGGATGAAGAAAACCCCCACTGATTAAAGTTTCACTTTATGAAGTTACAATGCATAAAAAATGTATTTTATGGTGGAAAATACTGAAAAAAGCAGGGGCCTTGCAAGGACTGCTTTTTTCAATATTTGCGCTTGAATAATTTTATCAACACAAATTTTAAAATGAAAGAAATAACTTAGTATATAATCCTTTTCAATAGACTCTCGGTATCGAATCTTTTATAGGGATTGAATATGGGGATTAGAATAAAAAATTGTCATGCTAAATTCACAAATTGTATCGGTTGGATTTTGATATATTTGACGAGCATCTGCAGAGAATGAGATGGCATCTCCTTTTTGTAAAGTATAGCTTTCACTGCCGATTTCAATGGTTAAGATACCGGAGTAGACTGTTAAAGACTTTATCGCCCCTATTCCATGGGCTTCAGAAAGATGTCTACAACTTGGTAACAACCGCATTCGATAAGTCTCAAGTGGTAGGCCTGGTGAGGCAAATGTATTATGAGCCTCAAAAAGGTCATCATATTCTTGAAACTTTGGCTGCTCCTCTACTCGAAGAAGTCTGATGGAGGGATCCCCTGCAAAAAATGAAGCGAATGGAATTTGTAATCCGGTAGCTATTTTCCATAGTATTGCTACAGTTGGATTAGAGGTACCACGTTCAATCTGTCCAAGCATTGGCTTACTAACGCCAGTGAGTTCAGCAAGGTCGTCCAAGGATAGTTTACGTTGTTGTCTATGATAACGTAAACGTTGACCAATTTGAATTGATAAGAAGCTTTTCTCCATTATAATTCTCCCTTTTAATTGCGGTAAATGTTTTAGCATAAAAATTGATAGAAAAGAATTTGTATGTTATATAATATATTAGTAGTATTATAACATACAAACAGGAGAGTTATTTCAAACTTTTTTATTTGTGTTAACCTAAGGAGAACCATTGTGAATAGGTTAAATTTATTTGTATTATGATGGGTATATTTTTTCTTTTTTATTATATGTTCCGATATATTCGTTAACGTATACATTATTTTAAAATATTAAGTTAGATAGGTGGTAGAAATAAAGTGTCAAATAATAAACCATACAGAGTGTTACTGTACTATATGTACACTACAATTGAGAATCCTGAAGAATTTGCAGCTCAGCATTTAGAGTTTTGTAAATCGCTTGAATTAAAGGGAAGAATTCTTGTGGCGAAAGAAGGAATTAACGGGACTGCTTCTGGAACTGTTGAGCAAGCGGAGAAATACATGGAAGTGATGAAGAACGATCCGCGTTTTGCTGGGATCGTATTTAAAGTGGATGAAGCAGATGAGCATGCTTTTAAAAAAATGCATGTTCGTCCTAGAGAAGAGCTTGTTACGCTTCGCTTACATGACGATATTAACCCAAAAGAAACAACTGGAAAATATTTAGAACCGAAAGAATTTTATGAAGCGATGCAGCAAGAAGATACAGTTGTAATTGATGCGAGAAATGATTATGAATTTGATTTAGGACATTTTAAAGGTGCGATCAAACCTGATATTAAATCTTTCCGCGAATTACCGGATTGGATCGATGAAAATAAAGAGATGCTTGAAGGCAAAAAGATTTTAACATATTGTACGGGTGGTATCCGTTGTGAGAAGTTTTCGGGCTGGTTAGTTAGAGAAGGGTTTGAAGATGTAGGTCAACTTCACGGGGGAATTGTAACTTACGGAAAAGATCCTAAAGTGCAAGGTGAACTGTGGGACGGACAATGTTATGTATTTGATGAGCGCATTAGCGTGCTTGTTAATCAAAAGGAACATATCATTGTTGGAAAAGACCACTTTACAAATGAACCATGTGAACGCTATGTAAATTGTGCAAATCCAGAGTGTAACAAACAAATTTTATGCTCGGAAGAAAATGAACATAAATATTTGCGTGCATGCTCACACGAGTGCAGAGTACATCCACGAAATCGTTATGTGAAAGAACATGAATTAACAGAAGAACAAGTAGCTGTCATGTTAGAAAAAATCGAAGAAGAAAACAAAATAAAGCAAGGATAATATGTTACCTCTTAAGGAAAGAAAAGCACAGATTGCATCGTTAAAGATACAATCTGTGTTGAAACTACTTAAGAGGTATTTTTTTATTCTTAATTGATCCATAATTTCTTGGTTTGTATATCCTTATCTTTCCATCTTTATAGTTTTTCACTTAATCTCTTCTGAATAAGATCTGCTTGTTCTCATAAAAAGAAACACCTCTTATACCGTAGACGCCTTGGAAATGAAAGGAAACTGAAAGTAGCTTTTTCGTTTTTTAGATACAAATTCACCTTAGCTTGATGGTGATGCGGTTGAACCCCTTATAAGGAGAATCGAATTTTATCAACTCAAATTTATCCAAATAATTTGAGTTGAATATCATGACCATAAAAGAAAAAACAATAATTAGGTGGTATGGCTATCGCAGTTTTTTACAGCCACCGAAATGATTTAAAAAATGGAAGAATCAGTAACGTCTATAGATGTTTTCACTGAGAAAGCTAACATCATGATCAACATCCTAAAAGTAAAAATTAATACAGGAGAAGTCAAATCAGATGAGCAATAAGATATTTTACAAAATCCTTACTGTTATCCTTATATTATGCTGTATCATTCCCCATCCAGCATATGCACTTAAGTGGGAAGATGATGACACTCCCATTAGTTTTAAAATCGAACTGTTGTCCTGGGATTACGTCGATAAAATTATTCCTAATAAAACAAAATTCACCATTATAGATGTTGAAACAGGATTGTATTTTAATGTTCAACGAAGGGCTGGGAATCAACATGCCGATGTACAACCATTAACAAGGAAAGATACGAAAATTATGAAGAAAATCTACAGTGGGGAGTGGAGTTGGAAAAGGAGAGCAATCATTGTATTAGCTAATGATCAGATGATTGCTGCCTCCATGCACGGTATGCCACATGGGGCAGGCGCACTGCAAAACGGTTTTCCTGGTCACTTTTGTGTTCATTTCTATGGAAGTATTACACATCGTTTGAAAAATGAAGATCCTTCTCACAAACTAATGATATTGAAAGCAGCGGGTAAGATTGATGAATATTTAAATACGGTAAATCCTTATGAGCTTATAAATATTTTTACGATCGCCATTAACCAAGGGGATCGACAGTTATTAAAAATGATTCTTTCAAATTCTCGATATTCTAAACATTTTGATGAAATTTTAAAGGATATCACATATTTGAGGGTTAACATTCTCTCGACACCATCATCTGAAGGTATAAATGAAATGATATTAGTTGAAATACCGGTTCAAATAAATATTTATACAAAGAAACAAGATCGGAAAAAAAAGAGGATCAATTTTATCATTAGAAGAGATAGTTTAACTCACCGTTGGCTAATTGATCAAGAATCCCTATATAAATATTTGAAATAAGAGATTGTGAAGACTTTTTGTAGAAGTTTTATTTAAGTAACCGTATTTAGAATTAGCTCCCTGTTTGCTTAATATTGAGTAACAAGAATACTTAAGTAGTTTGAGGTAAACATTATGATTGTTATAAATCAAAAGGGGGTTATTATAATGAACAAACAACGGGCACAAGAGATTTCTGCTTCACCAGTTATGGCTAATGTAACCTATAATGGGATTCCAATTTATATTCAAAATGTGGATGAAAATAATGAAACAGCTAGAATCTACCCTCTCAATGAACCAAATAATGAACAAGAGATTCCTTTATCCAACTTAATAGAACATTAATTGGTTAAATGTTTCACCAATGAATAATAGCTTTCAATATAAACACCACTCACAGTGGTGTTTGTATGTTTGGTCAAGCTTATTTTCCATCTTCTTCAACTATCATGTTCCGTTAGCTTAATAAGAAAAAAAGAAAAATACCCGTTAATGCGGAATAAAAAACATTTTGATCACTTTATGCTTTAAATTACAAATCGATGTACCGAAGATATTGTTTTTACCTCCCATATGGGAACCATAAATCAAAAGGATGGTGAAAAATATGACGATTGACCGAATTTGTACGATTGGACCAGCCAGTAACAATAAAGATACATTGTCTAAGTTAATAAAAAACGGTATGAATATTGTTCGGTTAAATTTATCACACGGTTCACATGAAAGTCATAGGGAAGTGATTGATTTAGTAAAATCTTTGGATGATTCAATCAAAATTCTAGGTGACCTACAGGGACCCAAGATAAGATTAGGAGCTATTGAGGGAAATGAAATTACACTTCAAGCAGGAGATACCTTTATTTTGTATATTAATTCCGTCTTAGGAAGCAAAAATGGAGCAAGCGTTGATTATTCAGGTATTGTGAATGATGTTAAAGCGGGAAATAGAATTCTCATTAATGATGGACAAGTAGAGTTAATTGTGGAAAAGGTAGACGAGGAAAAAATAGAAACAAAAATAAAGACAGGTGGTAATATTGCTTCCCATAAAGGAGTGAATTTACCAGGTACAATCGTTAATTTGCCGGCTATTACAGAAAAGGATAAAAAGGATATTCATTTTCTTTTACAAGAGAATGTTGATTTTATTGCATGTTCATTTGTTCGAAAACCTGCTCATATAAAGGAAATTCGAAACTTTGCACATCAAAAAAAAGAAAATCCACCAAACTTAATTGCCAAAGTTGAAACAATGGAGTCTATCCAAAATTTCCAAGCTATATGCAATGAAGCAGATGGTATTATGATTGCAAGAGGAGATTTAGGAGTAGAATTACCTTATCATTTTATTCCGCTTCTACAAAAAGCAATGATTAATGAGTGCAATCGTACAAATACATATGTCATTACCGCAACTCAAATGCTTCAATCCATGATTGACCACTCTATTCCTACAAGGGCTGAAGTTACAGATGTATTTCAAGCTGTACTCGATGGAACAAATGCTGTTATGCTTTCCGCTGAAAGTGCATCGGGTGACCATCCGGTTGAAAGTATCGAAACATTGCGCCTAGTTTCCCACTTTGCCGAATACGTAAAAAAAGATGCACCCTTTGATATGGTAGATATGTTGAAATTATTAAGTAATTCTCTTTAGTATCATCGTATTTTAGAAATATTTAAATTTTCATAGAGGTTTGTTGTCGGAGAATAGGCGGTCAGTAGGTAATCATTCGTATTATTCAATTGTATAACAAAATTGCATAATGCAATTGAGGATAGGAAAATATATAGCGTGAAATGAAGAGCTGTAAACCTTTTTCACGTATTTTAAGGAGATTAAACATGTCTATTATACGATTTGATGAGTTTCAGAAATTGAATAGTGCTCTTGTAGCTATACAACAACAAAAAGCACTACAGCGTTACATCAAACGATCCAATGAACGTGAGCACATTGCTAGTGAGCTAAAAACTAAAAGTCCTTTTGAAGTAGAGACGCCCGAGCGGATCGCCTCTCGTAAGGCGCTTATTCATCCTCGTGATGGACTAGCGATAGAGCGTCTGATTGGTCAAAATGATTTGTTTCCTATTTCTTATCTTGAAGCGGGCCTGAATGCAGCTAAATCTGTTTGTAGGATTGAAATACGAGATAGTATTGGGAGGGTTCTCGGACATGGTACGGGATTTCTGGTTTCGCC
The DNA here is from genome assembly GCF_030292155.1 of Bacillus sp. DX3.1. Classification (NCBI taxonomy): domain Bacteria; kingdom Bacillati; phylum Bacillota; class Bacilli; order Caryophanales; family Bacillaceae; genus Bacillus; species Bacillus sp. DX3.1. The sequence continues at coordinate 1,779,177 of NZ_CP128153.1, forward strand.
TTCCTTATTGCTTACAAATAATCATGTTTTAGACAATGAAGATATGGCATTGTTTAGTCTCGCAGAATTTAACTATGAGCTTAATCTGAACTTAAAGGAGCGCCAGATTAAGAGTTTCCGTTTTGCACCCAAGCGTTTATTTATTACTGATGTAGACCTTGATTTTACATTAGTCGCTATCGAAGAAGAGTCTGCTGACGGAACGAAGTTGAGTGATTTTGATTTCTTGCCTCTCTTGTCCCAAAGAGGGAAAGCTTTAGTTGGTGAATATGTATCAATTGTTCAACATCCTTCGGGTGCACCAAAAGCTGTAGCTATAAGAGAAAACAAAATTACAGATATATTTGACGACTATATTCACTACTCAACAGACACGATGGAAGGTTCATCTGGCTCACCTGTGTTTAATGACGAATGGATTGTCATCGCTCTCCACCATGCCGGCGTTCCAGATCCAAACGATAATACAAAATTTATATCCAATGAGGGCATTCGAATAAGTAGTATTTTAAAATTTGTTACGGAGCAATGCCATGGTTTAAGCGATGATAAGAAAAAGTTAGTTAATGACATGTTGAAGGATAAGAAGTTTATTGATCATAAACTTGAAGAGATGTTGGATGAGGAATCGACTGGTTATGACACAAAATTTCTTGGTAATAATTACGAAGTTCCGCATCCGAAATTTAGATCTGATCTTGAACAGGACATAGCACCTGTAAAGAATGGAGGTAATGTATTAAACTATACACACTTTTCAATTGTTATGAGTAAATCACGTCGTTTAGCTTATTACACTGCGGTTAATATTGATGGAAAGCAACTGATTGATATAAAACGTGAGAAAGATAAATGGCATTTCGATCCACGTATTGAAACGAGATTCCAGTGTGGTTCGGAGCTATATCAAGGCAATGATATTGATCAAGGACACCTTGTACGCCGACGTGATCCTGTATGGGGAAATGCAGCAAAAGAGGCAAATGAGGATACGTTTCACTTTACAAATTGTTCTCCACAACATAAAAATTTAAATCAAAAAACTTGGCTAGATTTAGAAAATTATATTTTAAACAATGCTGAAAACTCTAAACTTAAAGTAACGGTGTTTACTGGTCCAATATTTCGGAGTGATGACATCGTTTATCGAGGAGTTCAGATACCAGCAGAATTCTGGAAAATCGCTGTGATTGTTAAGGAAGATGAGAGTTTATCTGCTACGGCCTATTTACAATCTCAGAAAAATCTTATTGATAATTTGGAATTTGCTTACGGTGAATATAAAACATATCAAATACCGGTTTCAAAAATTGAAGCATTGACAGGTCTTGATTTTGGAAATTTACGAAATCATGATCCAATAGCTCGATTAGAATCCACAATAGGTCATGTCATTGAGACTTCCGAAGATATAAAAAATTAAAATTTGAATATAACACTAAAGTTAATTAGTGTCTTGAAAAATGTTTTTTATTCCGCATTAACGGGCAGTAATACCCCCACCTCAAAGTTCGGCAGGAAGCAAAGAAGTTAGGTGGGAGATAAACTGCCCGTAAAAGCCCAATTGGTGAGGGCTAATGATCAGTGGGGGGAAGAAAACCCCCACTAATCAAAGTTTCACTTTATGAACATGCATTCAAAACAAGGGTGAATGAGGGTATTTGCAGAGGTTTACTAGCAAATGTTTAAACTTCATGTAATGAGATAAAGCTAATAAAGATGTCTTTTACTATTATCATGAAAGGGTGTAAAATTTGCCTACAAAACGTTGTTCGCATAAGAATTGTCAATGTTTTATTGTACCTAACTATGTTCTGGAGAATTTAGCACAAAACGAAGTAGAAGCAGCACGAATCAGTTTAGCGAAAAGTCGACAAATTCGAAAACGCAGAATCTTGAAAGAATATGATATTACTGGTGTTGTCGCCTTAACTGATGCAGGAACAGGACCACGAGGTGAATCTGCTCGCCATGTATACGATTGTAAAGGTGGGACAGAACTTCGGGTGAATGAGGTTAGGAAAGAAGGAGACAGATCAAGTGGGGATACTGTGATTGACCATGCGTACGATTATGTTGGAGTTGTACGTGACTATTTCAAGAATGTGTTTCACCGTAATTCTATTGATGATAAAGGACTTGATCTTATTCTTAATGTTCACTATGGACATAACTTTCAAAATGCCTATTGGGACGGTGATGAAATGGTGTTTGGTGATGGAGATGGAGTTATTTTTACCAGTTTTGCAAATTCACTCGATGTCATTGGGCACGAACTTACACATGGTATTACTCAATTCACTAACGGATTAGAGTATGAAGGCCAGCCTGGAGCTTTGAATGAACATATTTCGGATGTATTTGGAATTGCAATTAAGCAATCTTATTTAAAGCAAACAGCACAAGATGCGGACTGGCTGATTGGGGCGGATATAATGGGGCCAACATTAAAAGGACAAGCCCTTCGTTCAATGAAAGCACCTGGTACTGCATTTGACAACAAACTAATGGGTAAGGATATGCAACCTGATCATATGAAAAACTATTATCAAGGAGACCGTGATCACCATGGTGTTCATATTAATAGTGGCATACCAAACAAGGTGTTTTATCTTGTATCCATGGAGATTGGAACAGAAAAAGCAGCTTTGATATGGTATAATGCAACACAAAGCTTATTTGCAACTACAAACTTCAATCAATTTGCACAAATTGTAATTAAAGCAGCACAAAAACTTGTTGAGAGTGGAGAAGTTCCTAAAACGGCAGCCAAAACAGTAGAATCTGCTTTTAAAACTGTTGGACTACCTTATTAGTCCTATTCTTTATCATGAATTGGAGGCTCAATAATTAACATGCATATCCAATTTAGCTGTATCGGGGGAATCGCTAATTTTGACTTAACCTTTCAGGCAGATACGGTTGAATTACCAAAGGAAAAAGCTAAGAAATTACTTGATTTAATTAAGCAAGCTAATCTTTTTAGTTTTAAACCAAGTCAAGGGGAGGTTGCTACAATCAAAGGAGCGGATGCTTTTTCTTACCAGTTAAGGATAGAAGATGGTAAGGAGCAAAAATCCTTTTCATTTACCGATGTAACAGCTCCACAGGAAGTGCGCCCCTTATTGGATTATTTACGTAATTTGGCTATTGCAGAAAAAATGAAGGAATAACAAAAAAATAACATTTAAGGTGATGATGTATGATAGAGCGATGATTTCGCTTCACTATATTATTCGAGTACTTCTGTTGTCTAAAAAGCATATCTTCAGATATGCTTTTTTCTTTTTTTACTGTTCGATTGTTATAGCATAAGGCCGGGTTCTTATCCTTGTAATGACACGAGATTTGTAGCCTTTGTGTTTCTTGTTTTACTGAGATGAAAATCAATTGTTTAGCTTGATGGAGATGGAGTGCTATCCCAAGTTTTTGGCATTTCTTTGTATTAAAAATTATAGGGTGTATTTGGAAAAAGAGATATAATAGGCGATTTTTTATATAAAAATAGGCAATTTTACGATTCCCATAAAATACACTTGAGCATAATATTTTGGATAAAGGCCCTTATTTGTTTTGTTCATTTACTAGAGATGAGGTGTTTAAAGTAATGTTTACAAATAAAACAAAATTTATAAAAAGGAGAGAGTAGCATTGACAGGTTATAATTCTCATCAATATTTTTCAGAGAACAGTATAACACCCCCTTCTATAGAAGGAGCTTATGGCAATATACAATCAGTGAGTAGACCCGGTGACATGAATGATATGAATGAACCGTTGTACCGACAACCGAGTGGTAAATTCTTTGCGAAAATATACGACAAGGATACAGAAAAGCCCATTAAGGATGTCAAAATATCGATTTATGAAATGACAGAAGAAGGGCAAGTTTTGACTTCGCGACAAAGTAATGTTATTACGGTGCATACGAATGAATTTGGTGAGACTGATACGATTGCATTACCTGCTCCTGCTAAAGAAAATGCTTTAGACCCTTTAGGATCTAAGCCGTATCTTGAATATGCGGTATCAATTGAAGCGGCTGGTTATGCACCGGTAATACTTCGTGGTACACAAATTTTTGCTGATGTTACGGCGAAACAGATGATGGAACTGATACCTGTTAGTGGAACGGAAGGGCGTCAATCAGTGGAAGTAATCGATATTCCTGAACATACATTAATCGGACAGTATCCGCAGCAAGAACAGCAAGAACAGCAGTCACAGCCGCAGTCTACAAGACGAAATGGTGATTATGATGTTTTGATACCTGAATTTGTTATTGTTCACGATGGACATCCTAATACTCCTGCGCCAAGATATAAGGTGAAATTTAAAGATTATATAAAAAATGTGCTTGCTTCTGAAGTATTTCCTTCGTGGAGAAAGGAGGCCCTTCTAGCCAATGCTCTTTGTGTGATGTCTTATACGTTAAACCGTGTATACACAGGATATTATGAAGGGAAAGGATTTACGATTACAGGTATCACACGATTTGATCATAAATATACTCATGGTAGGAATACTTTTGAAGAAACAGATAATGTAGTGGAAGAAGTATTTAAACAATATATTGCAAAGCCTGGAAAAATTGAACCGCTTTTTGCACAATATCGTGCTGGTAAGAAGACCCCGTGTCCATATGCGACCCGACCAGGAATGCTCTATCAGTGGGGAACTGCATGTCTTGCAGAGCAAGGGATGAATTATATGGAAATTTTGAAATATTATTATAAGGAAGTGGAAATTCGTTTAGCTGAGTTTATACAGGTTATCAAGTCGTTCCCTGGATTTAATTTAAAAGAAGGAGATCAAAAAGAAGCTGTTCGCACTGTCCAAAAATATTTATATCACATAAGGAAAAAGTATAAAGATATTCCTGAAATAAATGTAAATGGAATATTCGACCAGAATACAACAAATGCAGTGAAGAGTTTTCAAAAACATTTCAAACTTCCTGAAAACGGAGTTGTGGATGAACTAACTTGGAATAAGATTACTGATATATATGTATATGTGACAAATCTTCCAGGAATGTTCCCGATTCTACAAGCAGGTAGCCGTGGGGAAAGTGTTAAAATATTACAAATTTTATTAAAGAAATCTGGATTTTATGCAGGAGAGGTAGATGGGGTTTTTGGAGTAGGAACTGACAAATCGGTGAAAGAGTTTCAGAAAATCAAAGGTTTTACTGTTACAGGAGTAGTACGAAAGGAGCTATGGAGAGTTCTTGAAGAGTTGCAGTTTTCTGTAAGGGAGTCGCGAATTTCTTTACCTAACGTAGCAAATAATTCGATGTTTCATGAGACACATGCAAGTTTGAATGGAAATCAACAGAATCCTTCTTCGTTTACAAATGCATCATCTAATTATTCATCTCACACACCATTTATCCCAAATACATCAGTATATCAAAAATCAATATATCCTTATTATGAAAACGGTTATTATCCCTTTTACTAATTAGAATGTTTGTTAAGGGTGTTAATTAATACGTGCAAGGGGTTGGCCAATTAAAATAGTTGTATAGGAAGGAGGAATTATATTGATTGGATATAATCCTTATCAGCCAGATTTAGTAAAACGGTCATTTTATCAAAATCCCCATTTTTATAATGAAGAATATTATAATCACGGTGAAGAATGTTTTTATCGTGCGTCGACAGGTAAGCTAATTGTATCTGTTTATGAAATGAATACAGAAAAGCCAATTAAGGGAGCAAGAGTATCGATTCGTAAGCAAGAAGGACACAGTCCCATTATCACTACACTTCAAACGAATGAAATTGGTCAAACCAATGTCGTTTCTTTACCAGCCCCTCCTAAAGAATATGCCTCAGACCCTCTAGGACCAAAACCTTATGCAGAATATATTCTAACTATTGAAGCACCTAATTATGGAGTCAAAGTAATCCGAGGTGTACAAATTTTTGCGGAAACTACAGCGAGACAAAAAGTTGAAATGGTTCCTATTATTCGGACAGGAAATCAGCAATCTATAAAAATCATTGATATACCTAAACATAAATTAACTGAACAATACCTAGAACGGCAACTTCAGCCACAGTATTCTAGTTCTAGTTGTATTCCTTCGATTTTATATAATGTTAAGATACCGGAGTTTATTATAGTCCATGATGGTGAGCCTCATGCCCAGGCTCCGAGATATAGGGTGACATTTAAAGATTATATAAAAAATGTAGCTGCTTCTGAAATATATCCAACATGGCCGAAAGAAGCTCTGAGGGCCAATATTGTTTGTATGACATCTTTTGCGTTGAACCGTATATGCAGAGGACATTATTTTGTAAGAGGATTTACAATCAGTAGTTCTACTCAATTTGATCAATCTTATAATCATGGCAAAAATACTTTTGCAGAAATAGATGATATAGTTGATGAGGTAATTAATCAGTATATTACCGAACCTTACAGTATTGAACCGTTATTAATTCCATATTGTAGTGGAATAAGAACTTGTCCAATTGGATATTTTAGTAGATGGGGAAGTAAGTATCTTGCCGATCAAGGGAGAGATTATTTGAGTATTATTAGAAGCTATTATCCCGTAGCAGAGATTCGTCTGGCATAATTTGAAGTTAACAGATAAATTTGAGGGGTATATTTTACAAGAGGCTAAGAATAAAAATCTTGGTTCTGGTGCAAAAACCTCAATGCTTCTCTCTACTTTGGACATACTGATACTATCAACTTAAAAAGATGGTTATCAGAAAAAGCTAATCGACTTTTGGGGGAAGCAGTATCAACCAGAAATCATGCTACTCGCAGTTTATTTCGAGATTTTGAAGAAATGCTGGAAGAACGCGATTTATCAATCTCTTATACAATAATTATGCGCTGGATTCATCAATAAGATTTGGAATTAGATAAGTAAATTCATCGCCATCTGAAGAAAATAAATAACTTGTGGCGAGCCGATGAACCATATATTAAAGTAAAAGGAAAGTAGATGTACTTCTACCGTGCCGTAGATTATAAAAGAAACACGTTTGATCTTTACCTCAGTAAAACATGAAAAGACTGCAAAACGCTTTTTAAGTTTTGCAGTCTTTTCATGTTTCTAAGCCACGTGTCATAACAGTTGATAAGAATCCGACGTATCCTGTAGCAATAGAAGAATCAATAAAATCTCATAACATAAATATAGTAATATGTTTTTTGATTTCACTACTACATAAATCCATTTTGATCTTTCGACATATAGCCACGGCTATGGAGAACAACAGGTGACCTGCACTCGTTTTCTCTCTTTGTTTTCACTATGTCTGGGCAGGAAAAGGATCTGACCGCTTCTATGCATGGCCGGATGCTCTTTCCCACCTGAAAAGAAGGGTTTTATGTCGGTTTTTTAATTTGTATTTATATACACAGACTCTTGCAACTGATTCGAAGTAAAGAAGATGTACATAAAGAATGTTCTAATATATGTATGTATAAACATTTATTTTATCGAGATTCTACATAAATGAATACACTATTAAACCTGAAAGGAAGGTTTAACATAAAATGAAACTAGATGGCGTTTTTGAAGGTGGAGGAGTTAGAGGTATTGGACATGTTGGTGCCGTTTGTGCATTAGAAGAAGAAGGGTATGAATGGACACGTTTAGCAGGAACCTCTGCAGGTTCCATTGTTGCTGCACTTCTAGCATGTGGTTACACAGGAAAAGAATTAAAAGAAATCATTGGTAATTTGGATTATACAAAATTTATAAGCAAAACATGGATGCATAATATCCCTCTAATCGGAAGAGGGTTGAGTATCTGCTTTCAAAATGGTTTATATAAAAATGACTATGAAGAAGAATGGATAGAATCTTTATTGCTAAAAAAAGGTTTCCGTTATTTTGATGACCTAGGTAATGATGGGAGATTGAAAATCATTGTTTCAGATATCAGTAATGGAAAAATGGTAGTAATACCTGACGACTTATCACAATATGGACTATCACATAAGGATGTCACGATAGCTCGAGCAGTAAGGATGAGTGGAACCATCCCGTTCTTTTTTCAACCAGTAAAATTAAGGATTCCTAAATCAAAACACCCTTGTTATATTGTAGACGGTGGAATTCTTAGTAATTTTCCTATATGGATTTTTGATGACTATCCAGAATGGCCTACATTTGGATTTCGCTTAGTAAAAGACGAAATTATTGGGAAACCTATTGAGGATGGAAATCCTATCTCTATGTATAAAGCCATGTTTAAAACAATGATGCAAGCCCATGATCTTCGGCATCTTACACCTGAGGCTAATGCACGCACCATCAAAATCTCTACCGGGAAAATTGTAAGTACCAATTTTCGTCTAACTCCTGAAGAAAGAGAAAAACTTTATTTATTTGGTTATCAAGCGGCTAAAAGTTTTATTGAAAAATGGGATTTTGAGGAATATAAGAAGAAATACGCAATTACTAATAACTCTTCAACCTAAAAAGACTTCACACATTGGAGTCTTTTTTATTATAGTGGTTTATATTCAAATACAAACTCTATTCACCGATATTATTTGAAAAATAATTTATTCTTGAAATTTTGGCTACCAATTTAGATGGTCGAATTTTCTGGAATAAAGCGGTATAATGCTTGTAAGTACAATGTATGTAATGATAGAAAAATGTAAGAAAGGATACATAAATAGCTAATATGGATAAAGAGAAACAACAATTAAGCGTTGAAGTTGCAAGGTTATATTACCAATCTGATTATAGCCAACAAGAAATTGCTAATAAGCTGAATATCTCGAGACCAACAATTTCAAGATTGTTAAAGTATGCGAAAGAAAAAGGGTTTGTTCAAATCAATATAGCTGATCCGTTTGCTGATTTAGATAATGTTGGAAACCTACTTAAAGAAAAATATAATTTATTAGAAGCACATGTCGTATTTTCTCCGGTACCAGAGTATGCGACTATTACGGAATATATTAGTAAATATGCTGCTGAATATATGGAGAAGACTGTTTCAAATGGTGATATCGTAGGGGTGAGTTGGGGGACGACAATGTATGAAATCGCCAGAAAAATTATACCTCAGCATGTAAAAGGGGTAGAGGTTGTCCAATTAAAAGGGGGCATTAGTCATTCAAGTGTAAATACATATGCGAATGAAACAATTGCTTTATTTGCAGATGCCTTTCAAACGACACCACGAAATCTACCACTTCCAGTTATATTTGATAATGCAGTGACAAAGGAATTAGTGGAACAGGATAGACATATCCATCATATTATCGCAATGGGAAAACAAGCGAACATTGCGATTTTCACGGTCGGAACTGTTCGAGATGAAGCGTTATTATTCCGATTAGGTTATTTGGATAAGGAAGAAATGAGCTTATTGAAAAAACAAGCGGTCGGTGACATTTGTTCACGCTTCTTTGATGGAGACGGCAATATTTGTAGCGAAGAAATTAATCAGCGTACAATTGGAATTGATTTAGAGGAACTAAGGTTAAAAAAACGTTCTGTTCTCGTTGCTGGAGGTTCTAGAAAAGTGAAGGCAATTGATGGCGCGTTAAGCGGCGAATATGCGAATGTGTTGATTATAGATCAGCATACTGCAAAAGAGTTGTTACATTATCAAAAAGGGTAAAATAAAAGGCTCTCTCAAAATAATACTTTTGAGAGAGCCTTTTTGAATATATCGTTTATTTTAGTATGAGTAAATCAGGGTATAGTACCTTGTATAGTATTTATAAGAAACACTCTTCGATTGATCTCCTTTTTCAAAAGTTAGGGAGTTAGCCATTATATCTCTTTCCACAAAAGTCCAACCATCTTCCTCTATCATATTGATAAACGGTTCCATTTTCCCGCGCCTTACTAAGTAAGGATATTCATTATCTGTTGGTTCTACTGCTACCATTTCTTTATCTTGAATAACCATTTTTGAAATAGCTATAGCAAATGGTATTGGGTTCCCTTCTTGGAAAATTACTTCTCTTTTTTGAAAGGCAAATATAGATAGTGCCATGCATAGTAGTAATGCCAGTATAAAGGGTTTCGATTTTAGCACATGACTCACATCCTTTGGTTCCCAGTTTATACTACAAATTAAGATTCGTTTTATTGGGGATAAATTCCTTTTTAAAAAACTTTGAACAAAATTTCAAAAGTATGTTTACATTTGTTCAAAGTAGAGTTAGAATGAAGTTGTTAAAAGATATGAGGAGTGAAGATAATGAACATTGCAAAGTTAATTGATCATACAGTTTTGAAACCGAATACTACGAAAGAAGATGTAATGAAAGTTTTAGAGGAAGCAAAGAAATATAATTTCGCTTCGGTTTGTATTAATCCTACATGGGTAAAATTAGCTGCTGAAGAACTAGCAGGACATGACGTGGATGTTTGTACAGTTATTGGATTCCCTTTAGGTGCGAATACGACTGAAACAAAAGTATTCGAAACAAAAGATGTAATTGCAAAAGGTGCAACTGAAGTAGACATGGTAATTAATGTCGGTGCTTTAAAAGATGGCGATAATGAATTTGTTGAAAAAGATATTCGTGAAGTTGTACAAGCTGCAAAAGGAAAGGCACTTGTAAAAGTTATTATTGAAACTTGTTTATTAACAGATGAAGAAAAAGTTCGTGCATGTCAATTATCTGTAAAAGCTGGTGCTGACTTTGTGAAAACTTCAACTGGATTCTCAACTGGTGGAGCAACTGCTGAAGATATCGCATTAATGCGCAAAACTGTTGGAGAAAACGTTGGCGTGAAAGCATCTGGTGGTGTACGTACACGAGAAGATGCAGAGAAAATGGTTGAAGCTGGTGCTTCTAGAGTTGGAGCAAGCGCTAGTGTTGCAATCGTATTAAATGACGAAAAAGGCGCTTCAGATAATTACTAATCAATAAAAAGTTAGAAGCAATAGATACACGAATTGTTGAATAGGCATAGTGTATCTATTGCTTTAACACTTGGAAAATATGTAAGCGGATACGAAGAGGAGGGGGAATTTTATGAAATATTTAATAGGGATCATAGGATTGGTAATCACTTTAGGTATTGCATGGCTTGCTAGTAATAATAGAAGAAAAGTGAAATATCGACCTATCGTAACGATGATTGTACTTCAGTTTATTTTAGGTTTTTTACTATTAAATACAAGTATCGGGAACATACTAATTGGCGGGATCGCAGATGGTTTTGGACAATTGTTAAAGTATGCTGGCGATGGTGTTAATTTTGTATTTGGCGGTTTGGTGAATCAAAAAGAATTTTCATTCTTTTTAGGGGTATTAATGCCAATTGTTTTTATATCAGCTTTAATTGGTATTTTACAGCATATTAAGGTTTTACCATTCATTGTGAAATACATTGGTCTGGTTTTAAGTAAAGTAAATGGGATGGGGAAACTTGAATCATATAACGCTGTAGCTTCAGCAATTTTAGGGCAATCAGAAGTATTTATTTCGGTTAAAAAACAGCTAGGGTTACTATCGGAAAGAAGATTATATACATTATGTGCGTCTGCAATGTCAACGGTTTCCATGTCCATAGTTGGATCATATATGGTGTTATTAAAGCCGCAATACGTTGTAACCGCTTTAGTGCTGAACTTATTTGGTGGTTTTATTATAGCTTCTATTATTAATCCTTATGAGGTTACTGAAGAAGAAGACATGTTAGAAGTACAAGAAGAAGAGAAAAAGACCTTTTTTGAAGTATTAGGGGAATATATAATAGATGGCTTTAAAGTTGCTATTACAGTAGCCGCTATGCTAATTGGATTCGTTGCTCTTATAGCTTTCATTAATGCTGTGTTTAAAGGGGTAATCGGCATCTCATTCCAAGAAATTCTTGGCTATGTATTTGCGCCATTTGCATTTATTATGGGGGTTCCTTGGCATGAAGCTGTTAACGCTGGTAACATCATGGCGACGAAACTTGTATCAAATGAATTTGTGGCTATGACAAATTTAGCACAAGGAAACTTTAATTTCTCAGGAAGAACGACTGCGATCATATCAGTGTTCCTTGTTTCATTCGCAAACTTCTCTTCAATAGGAATTATCGCTGGTGCTGTTAAGAGCTTGAATGAAAAACAAGGGAATGTAGTAGCAAGATTTGGTTTGAAACTACTTTTCGGAGCAACTTTAGTAAGCTTTTTATCCGCAACAATTGTTGGATTAATATACTGAGAGTTTAAGAGGTTTACTATAGAGAGTCTCTCTATAAACCAAAAAATAAAAATGAAAAGGATCGGTGATTAAAATGAGAATGGTAGACATTATTGCAAAAAAACGTGATGGAAAAGAACTAACAACAGAGGAAATTGGGTTTTTTATTAAAGGGTATACAGACGGAACAATACCTGATTATCAAGTAAGTGCACTTGCAATGGCTATTTTCTTCCAAGATATGTCCGACCGTGAACGTGCCGATTTAACGATGGCTATGGTTGAGTCTGGAGAAACGATTGATTTATCAGAGATTGAAGGGATTAAAGTAGATAAACATTCAACCGGTGGAGTTGGTGATACAACAACATTAGTTTTAGGACCATTGGTAGCCGCTTTAGATGTACCAGTTGCAAAAATGTCTGGTCGGGGTCTAGGCCATACAGGTGGCACGATTGATAAATTAGAAGCAGTAGAAGGGTTCCATGTTGAAATTACGAAAGAGCAATTCATTGACATTGTAAACCGCGATAAGGTTGCAGTTATTGGGCAAACTGGCAATTTAACACCTGCCGATAAAAAGATATATGCACTACGTGATGTTACCGGAACTGTAAATTCGATCCCATTAATTGCAAGTTCTATTATGAGTAAAAAAATTGCAGCTGGTGCTGATGCAATTTTACTTGATGTTAAGACGGGTGCAGGCGCATTCATGAAAACGGAAGAAGATGCGAAAGAATTAGCACATGCAATGGTACGAATCGGAAATAATGTTGGACGTCAAACAATGGCTGTTATTTCAGATATGTCGCAACCTCTTGGTTTTGCAATTGGTAATGCTCTTGAAGTAAAAGAAGCGATTGATACATTAAAAGGAGAAGGTCCAGAAGATTTAACGGAATTGGTGCTTGTATTAGGAAGTCAAATGGTCGTACTTGCTAAAAAAGCGAATACGTTAGAAGAAGCGCGTGAAATGTTGAAAGAAGTTATGAAAAATGGAAAAGCAATTGAAAAATTCAAAGAGTTCTTGAGTAATCAAGGTGGGGATAGCTCGATTGTAGATCATCCGGAAAAATTACCGCAAGCGAAATATGTAATTGATGTGCCAGCAAAAACTTCAGGTGTTGTTTCCAACATTGTGGCAGACGAGATTGGCATTGCTGCCATGCTTCTAGGAGCAGGTCGTGCAACAAAAGAGGACGAAATTGATTTAGCTGTTGGCTTAATGTTACGTAAAAAAGTTGGCGAAGCTGTAAAAGAAGGGGAACCATTCGTTACGATTTATGCAAATCGTGAAAATGTTGAAGATGTAAAAGCTAAAATTTATGAAAACATTTCTATATCAGATAAAGCTGAAGCACCTAAATTAATTCATACTATTATAACTGATTAATGTTTAGTAGAATTGAATATACTCTGAGGAGGAAATGATATGGATAAAGAAAAATATTTTGAAGAAGCTACAAAGATGTTATCGAAAGCTTACATTCCGTATTCCAAATTCCCTGTTGGAGCGGCACTAGTTACGAAAGATGGTAAAATTTATACAGGTTGCAACATAGAAAATGCTTCTTACGGTTTATGTAATTGTGCTGAAAGAACAGCCATATTCAAAGCAGTGTCAGAAGGAGAACGTGATTTTAGTTATTTAGTAATAACAGGTGAAACAGATGGACCCATTTCACCATGCGGAGCATGTAGACAAGTCATTGCAGAATTTTGTGGTCCACAAATGCCAGTTTTATTGACAAATCAAAAAGGCGATGAAAAAGAAGTAACGGTTGAACAATTGCTACCAGGTGCTTTTTCGATAGATGATTTAATCTAATGAAAAGATAAGCATTGCATGATTTGTAGTTTATAAATCAATACAAAGAAGGAAGCTGTCCCAAAAGTAATATAGAGGGATAGCTTCCTTCTTTGTGAATGAAATGCTTTTATTTGTATAATCATTGATACTCGCTAACTAAGGGCGCTTTTCTATTTGAATGAGCTGATCTATCATGATGTGTTTTGATTTCTTTTCTGGGGAATTTTACGAGATAGGGCACTGAAGCTTCGTTTCGTATCTACTAATGTTCGTAAACTGTTCACGCTTCCCGAAAGCTCCTATATAGAGTTTCGTACTAAATGGTTTGTACTGCGAATAGGTTGGTAAAAGAGTATAAGGAAGGGGGCGTGGAATGAAACAGTATCACATCATTGGAAAAAGCGTCAAGCGAAAAGAAAGTGCTGATAAGGTAACGGGAAGAGCGAAGTATGTGAATGATGAGATAGAGGTCGGTACGTTATATGCAAAGCTTTTAACGAGTGTATATGCTCATGCTTTTATTGAAAGTATTGATATAAGGAAAGCTAAGAAAATACCTGGTGTTCATGCTGTGGTAACAGGAGCAGACGAACCTATTCTTGTCGGTTCCAGTATTGTGGATCGTCCGATATTAGTTGCCGAGAAAGTACGGTATTTTGGTGAACCTATTGCACTTGTTGTAGCGGATAGTGAAGCGATTGCTAAACAAGCAGTAACGCAAATACGTGTTACATATAAGAAACTCCCAGTAGTTCATGCTCCACTGCAAGCCTATTTAGAAAGGGATATACTCGTACATGAAAATGTAGAACAATATGAATTGGAAGAAGAAGTATATCCAGAAGCACATACAAACATTGCAAATAGAACGAAAATTCGTAAGGGTGATATTCGAGAAGGATTTGCAAATAGTGAGGTTGTTGCAGAAGAAACGTTTTCCTTCAGGCAATCTGATCATACCGCAATGGAAACGCGATGTGCGAAGGTAGAAATTAAGCCAGATGGAGAGGTTATCGTTCATTCTACTTCGCAAGCTCCTTTTGAAATTAAAAGATTGCTCAGTAAAGCGTTTCAAATTGATGAGGAAAAAATAATTGTACATGTTCCTTTAGTTGGAGGAGCGTATGGGGGAAAGACAGCGGTACAACTTGAGTATTTAGCTTATCTTGCTTCAAAAGCGGTCGGTGGAAGGCGCGTTATCATTCGAAATAGTAGAGAAGAAGATTTTGTAACGTCCCCTGTTCATATTGGTTTACAAGCAAAAGTAAAGCTTGGATGTACAAAGAATGGAAAATTGCAAGCTGCAGAGATTTTGTATTTATTTGATGGCGGTGCTTATGCTGATCGGGCGGTGACAATAAGTAAGGCGGCTGGATTAGACTGTACAGGTCCGTATTCAATTAAGCATGTATCGTGTGATTCGCTCTGTATGTACACAAATCATCCATATGCGACATCGTTTCGAGGATTTGGTCATGCTGAGTATACATTTGTAATTGAAAGAATGATAGATATATTGGCAAATAAAGTAGGCATGTGTTCGCTTGAGTTTCGTATGAAAAATGCAATTGAATTAGGAGATACAACACCAACACAAGTATTGGTCACCAAAAGCAATACAGGGGATATTAAGGCGTGCCTACAAAAGTTAAAATCGATTATTAGTTGGGAAGAGGGCAATCGAATTGTTTTACCAAATGGAAGGATACGAGCAAAAGGAATTAGTTGCTTTTGGAAAAATTCGACCACACCAAATAATGCCGGAGCGGGTGCGACTTTAACTTTTAATAGTGATGGGAGTGTAAATATTAATTGTGGTGCTGTTGAAATTGGTCAAGGGACGAAAACAATTTTGACACAAATGGTTGCGGAAAAAATGAATATGATTGTTGAAGATGTATCTATCATGATGGAAGTCAATACACAAATAGCGCCGAAACATTGGAAAACAGCTGCTAGTCGAACGACACATCTTGTTGGAAATGCAGTTGTAAAAGCGACTGAAGATGCAATGAAGCAGTTACTAGATACAGCTGCTCATTTACTTGGAACACCAGCGCATGAGCTAGCAATCGCGAACAAGACTGTATATGTGAAAACAAATCCAGATATTTATATACCATTTTCAAAAATTGTTTTTGGATATGTTGATTCGAGTGGGAATGTAGCTGGGTCACAAGTAATCGGAAGAGGTACTTATGTTTTTGAAGGGATTACAAAGATTGACTATGAAACAGGAAAAGGGCAACAAGGACCAGAATGGGGAGTCGGGGCACAAGCGATCGAGGTTGAGTTTGATCCGCAGGCATATACGTATAAATTAATTAAAGCAGTAACGGTTGCAGATGCAGGAAAAATTTTAAATAGAAAAGGAGCAGAAACACAAATTATAGGAGCTATGAGTATGGGTTTAAGTTTTGCGACGAGAGAAACGTTTCACTATGACTCGTATGGAAGAGTTCTTAATTGTCAGTTTCGTTCTTATAAAGTGATGCATTATGGCCAACAGCCAAAATACACCGCTGAATTTGTAGAAGCACCGCATAACCAAGCTGCATTCGGTTCCAGAGGACTTGGTGAGCATGGAATTATCGGTATGCCAGCTGCTTTAGCGAATGCTTTGTCAATTGCAGCTATTATTTCACTTCGTCAATTACCACTCACTCCTGAATTGATTTGGAAAGTAAAACAAGAGAAGGAGAATGGTGTGTATGATACCATTTGACTTTGAATATTATCGTCCGCGTTCCATTAAAGAAGCCATTCGGTTATTTCATCAACTGGATGAAGAGGGAAAAAGTCCCCTTTATTATGGGGGTGGCACTGAAATTATTACGATGGGTCGCTTACAGCAAATCATTACGAAAGCAGTGATTGATTTAAAAGACATTCCTGAATGTAATGTTTGTACATGGAATGACCATAAACTTATCCTTGGTTCTACATTAACATTAACAAAAGTTCAAGAAACAAAAGTATTTCCTCTTCTTGGAGAGACTGCTGGAAGAGCGGCAGATCACACAGCAAGAAATAAAATTACACTTGGCGGAAACATTGCAGGAAAAATTATATATAGAGAAGCAGTGCTCCCTTTTTTACTAGCTGATAGTACATTTGTTATTGCAGGAAGAGAAGGCGTAAAGCATATCCCAGCTCAGCAAGCATTTATTGAGAAATTACAATTGCAAAAAGGTGAGTTTCTTGTACAAATTATAACAGATAAAAAATATGTAGGATTGCCTTATTATAGTGTGAAAAAAAGACAATTAGAAAAAATTGATTACCCACTTGTAACAGTTGCAGCGCTGAAAATTAATGATAGCATTCGAATAGCATATAGCGGATTATGCGCATTTCCATTTCGATCATTCACGATGGAAACAGTATTAAACGATTGGGATATTCCGGTAGAGGAGCGAATTGAACGCGCCCTTTTTCATATTCCTGCGCTTATATTGGATGATATACGAGGTTCACGTGCTTATCGTATTTTTGTTTTGAAGCATGTGCTCTACGATGTACTGATAAAGCTTGAAGAGGTGAGAGAATAATGGGAAAGGGTCAATTTATTCTTCAAGTGAATGGGGAAGACAGAGAAGTGATTGCCAGGATGGCGGATACGTTATTATATACATTGCGACATCAACTCGATCTAACAGGGGCCAAGCCGGGATGTGAAAACGGTGATTGTGGTGCTTGTACAGTTCTTGTTGATGGGGTGCCAATTAAGTCTTGTATTATGTTAGCCGTGGAAGCGATTGGAAAGCAGATTATAACCATTGAAGGTTTACGAGAAACCCCTATTCAACAAGCTTTTGAAGACAAATGGGCTTTCCAGTGTGGATATTGTACACCTGGATTTATCATGAATTGTCACGCGCTCGTTACACAAAACATGGATGTGGATGATTCAGTTATTGAAGAATGGTTAACCTCTAATATTTGCCGGTGCACAAGTTACCAAGAGATTGAAGAAGCTGTGAAATCTGTCTTGCAAAAGCAGCGAGAGAATCAATTATGACTTCTGTTCATACTGTACTAGAAGCACTACTATCTTGTGAACAACGATGTGCCTTAGCTACGATTATTCATGTGGAAGGCTCCGCATATTGTAAAGAAGGAACAATCATGCTTTTTTGTGAAGATGGAACAAAAGTTGGAATGTTAAGTGCAGGCTGTTTAGAAGAAGAGGTTTCTTTTTATGCAGCAAAAGTGATAGAGAATAAAACCTGGTCTGTTCATCAGTTTAATACGAAAGCAGAAGATGATTTATCTTGGGGAATGGGATGCAACGGTATCGTTCATATATTAATTGAACATATAGATGATGAGTACAAAGCTCTTTTACAAACACTATATGCGTATCTCAAGAACGGCATTTCTGTTTGGATGATTAAAAGCCTTTCATTGTTACAAACTTTATTTATATGTGAGCACGGTGAAACATTTGGGAATTGGGAAGCTCCATTTTTACCTCTTTCCTTACATGGCCAATGGTATTATCAACATTTTATGCCAAAGCCACGTCTTTTTATTTTTGGAGCAGGAGAGGACGCAAAACCACTCGTTCGGTTTGCGAAAGAAGTAAACTTTTTTGTAACAGTTTGTGATTGGCGTGAATCGTTATGTAATACTTCACACTTCCCGAGTGCAGATGCTTGTATGATTGGATTTCCGAAAGAGATTGTACCGCGACTTCTATTACGAGAAGAAGATTTTGTTGTGATTATGACTCACCATTTTCAGCGCGACCAACAATTGATTGAACTTTTATGCGGACAATGTGTTCGCTATATCGGTATCTTAGGTCCACGCCATCGCACTACTCGTCTATTAGAAGGAAAAACAATACCAAAACATCTTCATTCTCCGGTGGGACTTACAATTGGAGCAAAAGGTCCAACTGAAATTGCGATTAGTATAATAGCTGAAATCATTCAAGTGTTAAGGGGGAAGTAAAATAAAGATTGCTGGGATATATTTAGCTGCTGGAAACAGTCGGCGGATGGGTCCGGGGATACATAAGTTGTACCTTCCATTACAAGGGAAACCACTTGGAAACTTAGCGTTACAAGCAGCAATTTCTTCAATGCTTTCACATATTATTGTTGTTACGAATGAGCCTGCTTGGATGTTAGAAAGAATGTGCCGTGAAAATGTGCACATTCTTTCTTGTCCAAATGCTTATAGAGGACAGTCATACTCTCTTCAATGCGGTGTTGAGAAGGCGAAGCGAATGAATGTAGATGGAGTAGTTGTCCTTCTAGCTGATCAGCCATTTGTGACAACGGAATTTATTAATAAGATGATAAATTGCTGTGAGCAAAATAAAAACATTCACTTTGTAGCAGCGAGTTATAGAGGAATCAGACAACCGCCTGTTTTATTTACAAAGAAAGTGTTTCCGTTTTTTAAAGCATTGAAAGGAGATGAAGGGGCACGTGCAATTTTTACACAGCCTACGATAAATGGAATTTCATTGTTGTCTGAAAATGAGAGGATGTTTTGGGATGTAGATACATGGGAAAAGTATCAACAGGTGAAACAAGAAAATACGGACTAATAAGGGAGAATTTATTTGAAAAAGTTTCATCCTAATAGATAAGATTTGAGAATTTTCATGAATATGCTCTTTGTTTTTTGTATTGTAATATTATTTTTGAATAATAAAAGTGTAGAAAGGAATCTTATAGAATTAAGATGTAACACGTTTTTGAAATAGTCATGTACAATGCCGGCGTTCCAAATCCAAACGACGATACAAAATTTATATCTAATGAGGGCATTCGAATAAGTAGTATTTTAAAGTTTATTATGGAGAAATACTCAGGTTTAAGCGATGATAAGAAAAAGGAAGTCCTTTTCTTGTAGAATTAAGTTAACACACAAAATTCACAGAAAAGAGGTCTTCCCTATGAATCAATTTACAACAGACCTTGTTTAAGCCCTAGTAAAAAAAGAAGATATTACAGAAGTTTTTCGTATATGAATCGTTTAACAAGAAAATCAAAAAATATATGAAGCGCGAAGAACAATTACCCAATGAAGAATCATTAAAAAGTTTCCTCGTTTCACAGTTTGAAACGTACAATCAGTGCTTTACAACTCGTTGTCATTTAGAATTCAATCAAGCTCGATCAGAAATGGCAGCGATGTTTACAGACAACAATTAAAGAGCACCTATAGGAAAAAGAATTCTTTATTTACACAAAATTATTGACGGTACCATATTTATATTTGAACATCAATTTTTCCTTTATGCAAATTATATGGCTATGTACAAAAATGGTGTGAAATAGAGAATGTTACATAATGGAAATGGAAAAGAAGATAGGCAATGTTATGTATTCGATAAGCGAATAAGCGTTCCTGTTAATCAAAAAGAACATGTTATTGTCGGAAGAGACCACTTTACAAATGAACCTTGTGAACGTTATGTAAACTGTGCAAATTCAGAGTGTAACAAACAAATTTTATGTTCAGAAGAAAATGAACATAAATGTTTACGTGCATGTTCACACGAATGCCACGTGTATCCGTGCAAGCGTTATATGAAAGAACACGAATTAACAGAAGCACAAGTAGCTGTTGCATTAGAAAAAATTGAAGAAGAAAATAAAGTGAAATTAGGATAATATTTCACTTTATTAGTGGGAAACGGATCTTATCATAAAGGATAGGATCCATTTTTTTTAAGATTTAATAATTGTGTTGATTTAAAAATAAGTTGAGTAATGTCATGTTTAGACAATGAAAAAATCACACGTTGCTTGTTTGAAACTGCTTGTTTATACAATTCCTTAATTTCTAAAAAGTAACTATAAATATATTCGAATATTTCATCCGGGTTATCATCTTCAATAAGCGGATAAAGTTGTTCGTCCATTAGTTCTTGAAAGTTATACAATTTTTTGAAATCATTTTTGCTGATATCTTTTATCGCAACGTAAGCCTTCTTGACTTGCTTAGATGTAAGTGAGGAAGTACCGAAAGAATTATCATCTATGGTCGAATCATTCAATGGTACGACATACTCAAGTGGTGGTTCTGCGCCATCAATCTCTCCGTATAAAACGAAATGAGGCAATTTATCTTGCATTAACGGGGAGTAAGACCCCCACCTCAAAATTTAGTAAAGTAAAGAAGTTAGGTGGGGGATCAACTGCCCGTAAAACCCCGATTCGTTCTACTAACCATCAGTCAGGGTATCATCCACTAATCTTTTTTACCTTGACTGAGGTTTGAAGTGGGGATAAATAGAGATTTAAGGGACTCCATATGTCTTAATTCAAGGGACAGAAGAGAAAGACTTGCTGCTAGAAATTCTTTTATACGACAAGTAAATAAACTTGAATGGATTTACTCTTGAAATATTGGCTATTAATTTAGATGGTCGAATTTTCTGGAATAAAGCGGTATAATGCTTGTAAGTACAATGCATATATAATGATAGGAGAATGTAAGAAAGAATACACAAATAGTTAATATGGATAAAGATAAAAAACAATTAAGCGAAGATTATACTAACAATATGATTATAGTCAACGAGAAATAGCGAAACAATTGAATATCTCGAGCCAAATTGTCTTAAGAATGTTAAATTATATGAATGAAACGATAGTGTTATTTACAGATGTTTTTCAAACAACATCACGGAACTTATCGCTCCCATCTGTTTTTGATAATGTATTTACAAAGGAATTAGATGGGGATTTTACTTTTAATTGAATTTTTCAGGTAAAAGTATAGGTGACTTACTTTTAAGGAGGAAAGATAGTATATGGTACGTATATTGGTTGCTGAAGATGATTGTAATATCCAAAAATTAATTAAATTATCGTTAGAATCAGAAGGGTTTGACATAATTGAAGCACGTGATGGCGAGCAAGCTGTTTATCTGCTTCATGAAGTTACAATTGATTTGGTGATTTTAGATATTATGATGCCTAAATTAGATGGTTGGGGTGTATGTGAAGAGATTAGACGTTATTTCGACATGCCAATCTTGATGGTGACAGCAAAGGGGGAAACAACGGATAAAATCAAGGGATTTCAAAAAGGAACAGATGATTATATTGTAAAGCCATTTGATCCAACTGAATTTGGATTACGAGTACATGCTCTTTTAAAAAGATATCGTATTTTTAAAGAACAAATTATTCAAATTGAGGATGTGAAAATAGATGCTTCTGCACATACTGTGGAGATAAGAGAAAAAGTATATTCTGTTCCTTTAAAGGAATTTGAATTGTTGTATACATTAATGAGTTACCCTGGAAAATTGTTTACACGTCGACAATTAATAGAAAAGATTTGGGATATAAATTATGAAGGAGATGAACGAACGGTAGATGTTCATATCAATCGTCTTCGAAAGAAATTCGATAAGTTGACGGATTCTTTCGAAATTTTAACCATTCGTGGGTTAGGTTATCGTTTACAAATAAAACAATGAAGACATTGTATTTTCGTATAGTTTTAGTATATTTAGCCACAGTTATATTAAGTCTAGTTGTCGGTGTGATTGTTTCTATTTTTTTACATTATAAGGAAATAAATAAAGAAACTGATCAATATTTAACGAGAAAAGGTAAAGCGTTTGTTGCTCTTTTTCAAGAAAACAATTTAGAGCAGGTTGATTCAATGATGAGTGTAATAACTGAGGAACAAATCATTTATTCTTTATATAGTTACGAAGGTCTCGAAAGACGCTATGGACATGGGGGAGATGTTCGTCAGATATCGGAAAAAGAAATAAAGAAAATATTGGAGGGCAAAGTTTATCGTGAAGATTGTACGAATGATTGTAAAGGTGCACAAGCTGTTGGATTACCATTTCAGAATGGAGAAAAACGGTATGCTATTGTTATACAATTATTATTAAACAAACAAAATTCTACAATATGGTCGCCAATTTTAAATACAACTTTTTTTCTTATATTAGGAATTGGAAGTGTATGTTTTTTATTAGGAGCTAGGTATCTTATAAAGCCATTACAACATATTACAAGAGCTACAAAATTAGTAGCAAGAGGTAACTTTAATATTAAATTAAAAACAAACAGAACAGATGAATTAGGTGTATTAGTAAAAAGTTTTGAGGATATGATTAAAGGATTAGAAAGTTTAGAGTCAATGAGAAAGGAATTTGTTTCAAATGTGTCACATGAAATCCAATCTCCCCTTACTTCAATTTATGGTTTTTCAAAAGCATTGAAAAGACCGAATCTTTCTGAAGAAGTGAAAAAAGAATATATAGAGATTATTGAGAGAGAGAGTTTAAGATTATCAAGATTGAGTGCTAATTTGCTAAAATTAGCTTCTCTTGAATCTAACCATCATCCATTTCACCTTACGGGTATTGCTTTAGATGAACAACTGCGCAATATAATGGTTCTGAACGAGCCTCAGTGGTCAAAAAAGAAAATCGAAATTGAATTAGAATTATTACCTGTAATGATTGAAGGAGATGATGATCAATTAAGTCAAGTATGGACAAATTTAATTCAGAATAGTATTAAATTTACACCGGAAGGAGGCAAAATCTCAATTTGTATGAAGCGTTTGGCTAAGAAAGTTGTTGTTAAAGTCATGGATACAGGTATTGGTATGGCTAAAGAAGAACAAGAACATATTTTTGAACGGTTTTATAAAGTAGATAAAGCGAGGACACATAATGGAAGTGGAATTGGATTGTCTATTGTAAAAAAAATTATTGAACTTCATAATGGCCAAATTGAAGTAGAAAGTATCTTAGAAAAGGGGACAATATTCACTATTATTTTACCGTATAAACAGACTGCGATTAAATATATAATATAACTGAGTTATGATTTAAGAGTAGTGATACAAAGATGATGATACCTCTTATTAAAGATACTTTATTTAATTAGATTAATTTCATAAGTTATAATCCTATTAATATAAGTGCGTGTACTAATTTTGTTGTCTACTATTAAATGATTGTTATTGCTTTGGATCTTTTTATTATGAATGTTGCTTGTTAGCTTAGTAATTGAATCGATTAGATAAATAAATTATGAAAGAGAGGTTATATTGATTGTATAACCAGAACTTCATAATAAGGTCAAATGAATCTAATAAACTTACTTGCAAATTTAGAGGTGTAGAACAAACTACTGATTATCTTAGAATATAAGAAATTGGTAGTTTTTTTTCATTTCCATATATCTCTTATTATAGGTGTCAATAACGTATTGAAATTGGTTCTTCCGCAATTTTGGTGAAGCCTTCTCATGATATTATAGTAATAAAAAGTCATTATGGGAGGAGTTTTACTTGGAACTGCAAGAATTCTATAAGGATTGGAACCTGTTATCTTATATAGCGAACGATTCTAATATACAGCTCTATGTTCAGTCTCATCAAACTTACAATTGTTGTCCATCCTGCCACAAACACTCTTCGCGTGTTCATAGTCGATACTGGCGAGTCATCAAAGATATTCCCATTCTATCCTTACAAGTTAATTTACATGTTAGAGCTAGAAAGTTTTTTTGTGACAATCTAACTTGTTCTCAACGCATTTTTACAGAGCGAAACGCTACATGGTGGCTTCCATATGCTAGACGTACCAATCGCCTTACATCATTTCTTAAGCACCTTGCCTTTACCCTAAGTGCGGAAGCTGCTAGTAAAGTTTCAGTTCAATATGGCACACCTATTAGTCCAGACAGCTTTCTTTATCTTATTCGAAAGGAACAAATCTCTTCTATTACTGAGCCCACCATGATTGGCATTGACGACTGGGCAATGAAAAAGGGACAACAATACGGAAGTATTGTCTGTGATTTACAGACACGAAAACCCATTGCTCTTCTTACAAATCGTACAGTACAAGAAGTTGCAAACTGGTTACAAAAGTATCCATCCATTCAAATTGTCACAAGAGACGGTTCCGCTGAATTTGCGAAGGGGATTCGAGAAGGAAGGCCAAATGCGATTCAAATTACAGACCGTTGGCATCTATTTCATAACTTGAGCCGAAAGGTGGAACAGTATTTAAAAAAGCTGTTTCCACGAAAAATCTGCATTTCATTTACAAAGGCACACCCCGAAAAACATGTTCTTTCTATTCAAAACAACTCTACTCTCACCGTTGGTGAAAAAAAGAAGTGGCAACTCATTAAACACATACAAGCACGATATAAAGAGGGTTGTAAGAAAGTTGATATAATAAGGGAATTCACAATTGATTGAAAAACACTGAATAAATATTTGCAATTAAAAATCCCTCCGAAACGGGCAAAATATAAACGGCATAGTGCTGATCCGTATCTTCCCGTAATTCGGAAACTTTTACAAGCACAGGCAACTGTTACGCATATTTATTCGGTAATACAAGAACACGGCTACAATAAGTCACTGTCAACGCTAAGGGATTACATGACAAAATTAAAAAAGCGGGTAAGAAATCAAAAAGACGAAGACATAATAACGATTTCTAGATATAAATTACAAGCGTATCTATGGTTCAAACGAATTCCTACCTGCGAAGAACAAACTAACTTTGACAAATTATTTGAGGAACATGAAACACTGTATCGGCTGAAGTCTATCATACAAGCGTTTCAGAAGTTGCTGAATGAACAGAAGAATGAGCAAGTGCTCGAAACATGGTTGATACAAGCAAAAGAAAATGAGATACCTGAAATACAACAATTTATCAAATATATCCGAACGGATATAGAGGCTGTGAAACATGCTTTATCTTATTCTTGGAGTAATGGACTTGTAGAAGGTCACGTTAATCGACTAGAAGTTATCAAACGACAAATGTATGGACGAGCTAAGTTGGATTTACTGAGTAGAAAGGTACTCTATCAAACTACATAATATGTTTTTGAAATAATGTTGATTAGAGATATTATGGTACCCGTTATTCCTTCACCAAAATTGCGGGAGAACCATTTTACCACCGTTACTAACAATAGGATTGAATATAATCCTCATTATTTATCTTATAATAGATATGGTGTGGTGATGATTGTAATTGACAAGTAGTATGTTTTGAATTTTAAAAGACGCCTTTTCTTTTTCTTGTTTTC
This sequence comes from Bacillus sp. DX3.1, assembly GCF_030292155.1. NCBI lineage: Bacteria > Bacillati > Bacillota > Bacilli > Caryophanales > Bacillaceae > Bacillus > Bacillus sp. DX3.1. The sequence continues at coordinate 1,805,208 of NZ_CP128153.1, forward strand.
GTAGGTGTACATTAAAAAAATTTAGATTATCTATATACCTTATTTTGTTCATATTACGTTTATATTTGTATGATATACTGTGTCTGCAATGATATAAAAAGGAGGCATACATAGGATGTTTCATATTACAAAGTGGAGTTTAAAGAATACAATTGCAGTGTTAATTTTATGTGTATTGGTGCTAGCGGGCGGCATATATTCTACAGTTAATATTCAAAAAGCAACGTTACCCAATATGTCATTTCCATCATTAGCAATTCAAATTACGACCCCAGGACAGTCAGCTGAGGATGTAGAAAGAGAAATTACAAAACCAATAGAAGAAAGCATCATGAGTTTACCGGGAGTTGAAAAAGTAACAAGCTCAACATCAAGTAATAGCATTTCTGTATTTGTGCAATACCCATTTAAAACAGATATTGAACAAGCTTCGAATAAATTAACGGAAGCAGTAAATCGCCTACAATTACCAAAAGGAACGGAGACGAAAGTACTTAATATTTCGCAGTCGTTATCTTCTATCTATCAAGTAGCTATAACATCAGAACATACTGATGAATTACAAAAATCATTAGAAGAAACCATAATACCTGAAATTAAGAAAATAAATGGTGTTTCTGATGCTGCGCTAACTGGAAAGAAAAATAAAAAATGGATTATTGAAATAAATAAAGACACAGCTCAAAAGCTTGGAATTACTTTGAATAAAGTAAAAGAAACAATAGAATCTAATAGTCATGCAGTTACAGTAGGATCTGTAAATGAAGATGGGACAACTATACCAGTTAGTTTAGATGGAGATATAAAAAAGATTGAGGAGTTAAATGGGATTTTATTAGATTCTAATTCGGGAGAAGTGGGTCAACCTAGTAGTCCAAATGTGAAGTTGTCGGATATTTCTACAATTAAGAGTATATCACAGCAAAAAGAGATTGCACGTTATAATGGAACGCCAGGTTTTCTAATTGAAGTAAATAAAGAAGATGCTGCGAATACAGTAGAGGTTACAAAAAAAGTTGATGAGATTATACAGAAATATAAAAAACAACTAAATTACAGTATATATCCGATTTATAATGAAGGTGAAGAAGTAGAAACTTCTATCTCAAAAATGATTAAAGAAGGATTATACGGAGCTATATTCACAGTAATTGTAATTGCTTTGTTCTTAAGAGATTTTCGTGCAACAATACTTTCTATAATTTCATTACCTGTTTCAATATTCGCAACAATCACAATTCTACATCAAGCTGGATATACATTAAATATTATGACATTAGGTGGACTTGCTGTAGCTATTGGGAGAATTGTAGATGATAGTATAGTTGTCATAGAAAACATGTATCGTTGGATGCAAGAAAATACTAATTTGAAAATATCTAAAAAAGAAATTGCGTTGCAGGCGACTAAACAAGTAATGAGGGCGGTTTCATCATCTACACTAGTAACAATTGTTGTATTCTTACCAATGGTATTTGTTGGTGGTATAATTGGTGAATTTTTCCGTCCATTTTCGCTAGCCGTAGCTGCTTCAATTTTTATTTCGTTATTGGTATCAATTATGTTAATTCCTGTTCTCGGGGCTATATTCTTTAAAAAAGTTAAACATAAAGAAACTGTCGGGAAAGGAGTTTTAATTTTTGAAAAGATACTGCGTTTTGCATTAAAAAGAAGAAAAAGCGTGACAGCTTGTGCTTTTATACTACTTTTGGTTTCGGTTTCTTTGGTCCCATCATTAGGGCTGTCGTTTTTACCAGCAGGCAGTTCATCTTCACTCTATATAACGATGGAATTGCCTCCAACAACTAAATTAGAAAAAACGGATAATGCTGCAAAAAAGATAGAGCAGTATTTAAAAGAGAAAAAAGAAATTGATTATGCAAATGTTTCTATAGGAATGCGAGACGAACTTACAGGAGAGGTTCAAGAAAATCAAGCGGATTTTGAAGTTCATTTGAAAAAGAATAGTGTAGCAAAGAGTCTTAGTTCTGAATGGAAAAAGGAAATTAGAAAAATATTAGAAAAGGATGAACCAAAGGCGATTGTGAAAGTAGATGAGGAACCAACGAAAATTACAACTGGTAATACGGTCGAGGTTAATCTATATAGTGAAGATTTAATAGCTTTGCAAAAAAGTACAGAGGAAGTACAAAATTTACTAAAAAAGAATGAAAATCTTAAGGGTGTAAAAAGTAATATAGAAGCAGTAAAGCCTAAATGGATTATATCATTAAACGAGAAAGGGAAAAAGCTAGGATTAAATGCTGCGCAATTAATTGTTATAACCAATGAACAGCTGCAGCCAATAGATGTTAATAATATTAAACTTAATAATGAAAAGTCACATTTTCTAATTGAGTACGATCGGAAAATCACAAATAAAGATCAATTATTGAATATCGATATTCCTACTGCTGAAGGAATGATTAAGTTAAAAGAAGTAGCGAATATAAATCAGGCAAACACACCTATTGTAATTCAACATGAGAAAGGAAAGGTTACTGCAAAAGTAGAAGCACAAGTAAAAGACAATAATATAATTGAGGCCACAGAAAAGATAACAAAAGACGTAGAAGCGTTATCATTGTCAAAAGGGGTAACTACTCAAATTGGTGGTGGTACAGAAGATATTTCTAAAGGGATTCAGCAATTAGGATTAGCAATTGGGTCTGCTGTGGGATTAGTGTTTCTCATTTTAAGTATTACGTTTGGTGGATTGTTAACACCAATTATTATTTTATCTTCATTAATATTTGTTCCTATAGGATCTTTAACAGCACTCTTACTTTCTGGACAAACGTTATCTATGAGTGCGATGATAGGTTTACTTATGCTAATTGGTATTGTTGTGACAAATGCGGTCGTTTTATTAGATAGAGTTGAAACCAATCGTAAGGAAGGGATGGAATTAACTGTAGCAATTATAGAAGCTGCCAAAATACGGTTAAGACCAATTTTAATGACAGCAATTGCGACAATATGTGCATTGATTCCAATGGCAATTTCATCTGAGGTTTCTGCATCAACGGCATTAATCTCAAAAGGATTGGCGATAACTGTAATTGGTGGTTTAACAACTTCTACTTTACTGACGTTAATTATTATTCCAGTGTTCTATATGTCATTAGATAAGTGGCGCAAGAATAAACTAGTTTCAGAAGAAATGGGATATGTAAAAAGAAAAACAGCATCTTTAGAAAATGAATTTTATGAATCATAAAAAAACTACTTAAAGATCATGTTCATCAATAAAACGAAATGAGTCCGGTACCTTTGGTATCGGACTCATTTCGTTTTACAAGCGGAATTGAATAATACTCTTTTGGTATAAGGTAATATGTTTGTTTTGGATATGTATGTTTATATAGATATTGAGAATTTTTCTTGTAGATTCTTGTGTGATATTAAAGGTATCGAATGATACAGGAATTTTATACTTTTGTGTTTTTATCTATGGTTAGCAAGATATTAGTTAGCCATAAAACGAGTTGTCGGAAGTTTAAAAAGCCATGTTTTTATGTAATATTATTAATTAATTTTTTTGTTTAGATTTGTTGATTGGCATACATAGAAAAAATTATAGAGCTGCTTTAATGTTAATATTTGAACTTCTTCAGGAAAGTAAGGTTGAAAAGTACACAGGGACATAACATATTTGTCTGCTAAATGATATTCTTTAAACCGGCAAAGAGGGTGCTTCACATCTGATTTTACCAATATTTCATTTTTTATAAATTGAATAGAAAATCTGTGAAAAGGTAAAGATAATCCAAGACCTAATGCTTTACTATAGCTTTCTTTCAGCGACCAATATCTGTAAAATAATAACAATTTCTCTTCTTCTCTTTTCTTTTGCAAATTAGAAGTTTCTTCTGGTGCAAAAAATTCTGCAGCGATTGCTACATTTAATTTTTCTATTTTTTCAATGTCAATTCCAACAGGTTTTTCGTCAACAGCACAAACAATCCAGTCTCCGGAATGAGATATATTAAAATGAAATGATTTATTATGTTGTAAATAAGGTTTACCATAGCGATTTGTAGTAATTTGTATTTCGTGAGGCAATAGGCCAAGATATTTAAAAATAAGTGAACGTAATAGGATGTCTCCTATTAGTGAACGTATGGCATCATTTTTGTGAATAAATCGTTGGATTTTTTCTTGTCTTTCTGCAGGAAGAATATAAGATAATGGTATTAATGTTTGTAAATTGAATTCCTCGGAAATTTTCACAGCGTATATTTGTAACATTTTAAACTTCACTTCTTTTTAGTGCTAAGGATTTAATTTTTTCAGCTACTTCTTTTGGGATATCTAGCAAAAACATATGCCCACCAGGAAATGAATGAAAATCAGCATGTTTAACCCATTTACACCAATTTTTTTCAAATTTGTATGGAGCACTATCGGATACGCCATTAAAAATATGTACAGGTGATTCGATAAGTGTATAATCTTCATGTTCAAATAGCTCAATGGCCTTGAAATCTGAACGGATCACAGGTAAAAATAGTTCCAAAAAATCTTTTTCTTTAGATAATTCAGAGGGAATTCCACCAAGTTTAATAAGGTATTGTAAAAAATCATTATCAGTTAGATCGGATACAATTTCCTTTTTGTAATCGGGTGGGCATGCTGCTGAGATGAATATATGTTCTGGAAAGATACCCAATCTTTCTAGTTTTTGTGCTAATAGATAGGATAGAAGTCCCCCCATACTATGACCAAATAATATAAAAGAGTGGTTTTTTATTTCAGGCAAAATTGCTTTAAGATAGAGTTCTACGAGCTCTTTGATATCCGATACAAGGGGTAAACGACTTGTACCGTGACCTGGTGGTTCGATGGAGATAATTTGAAAATAATTTTCTAGATCGGGATGTAAAGAACGGAATGCAAGTGAATAACCTCCTGCATAGGGAAGAAAAATTATTTTAGTTTTTCGAGAATCAGTTCCAAAATAGCGAAGAATTTCATTCATAAATTACCCTCCAATGTAAATAAATAGAAATATTAGGATGTCCAATATAAATATATTATTAATATTTGTTATTTTGCAAGAAGAATTTAAATTTAAATTTAAATTTTTTTTAGAGTAAGGACTCTTGTGAACTTAAAAAATAAATCATACTATTTTTTACATAATTTATATTATTCATAAAAATATTCGCTTGATGTTGTAAATAAGCCTTTAAGTATTTACAACATCAGGTTGATGATAAAAAAATATACTTTTATGGAAAATTATGATATGTTTATTTCGTAATTTAGTATATATTCAAACAATTCTTCTGAGGAAATTTGTATAAATGATAAATGTAATTGAAAATATTATTTTTATTGTCTATATGAATATCATTACTTGCCACTAAATATAAACTTTTGATTTTTACTATACCTCTCATATTAGTAGCTTTTATACTTCTTAGTCAGAGTAGAGCGATTGTATCATGGAAATTAACAATTTATTATGATTATTTATTTTTATCTTAATTTTAATGTGATATAGGAGGGAATTCTTGTGTCGAATACAAATAAGTTGGAGACTTTGTTAGATGAGAAACATATAAAACAACTTGAGAAAAATTTAGAAAATATACCCGATCTATTAGAAGTATTGGTTGGGGAAGTTGAAGAAACACCTTCTTTTTATCATTTGTATGATTTGTTTCCAGAGCGTAGAGATATTGGGGAATATGAAGGGAATGTGCTAAGTAATTCTCTTAATAGGGAAAATACTGAGGAACGAGTTCTCTCTATTGCAACAGGGGAAGCAATTAGAGTGGGGTTAAATGAACCAAAAACACTTCCTGAGATATTGTATCGAGCTAGCGATATGTCACCGGATAAAGGTATTACATATATATCTTCTGATGGCACTAAAATGTATGAATCGTATCCTGAATTGCTGGAAAAAGCGCAATGTATTCTAACAGGACTTCGGAAATTAAACATCCAACCAGGTGACCCGGTAATTTTTCAGTTTAGTAGAAACCAAAATTTTATTCCAGCTTTCTGGGCTTGTATATTAGGTGGATTTTTGCCAACACCAGTAGCGATCGCTCCTACATATACTGAGAACAATGCAATAGTGAAAAGGTTGTTCAATTCTTGGGAATTGTTCGAAAATCCGATTATTTTGACAGAATTAGATTTTCTTAAACCTATCAAAGAACTTGAAGATTTATGGGATGTTCCGGAGATAAAGGTGGCAGTAATTGAGGATTTATCTAAAAATGACCCTGACAGAAATTGCGTATATTACAATCGTGATGATTATGCATTACATCTGTTGACATCTGGTAGTACAGGGGTACCTAAGTGTGTACAACATAGTCATGATAGTATTTTAACTCGAGTTCGAGCTACTGTTCAGTTCAATGGATTTACAAAAGATGACATAACATTAAATTGGATGCCACTAGACCATGTGGGTGGTCTTGTTATGTATCATATATTGAGTGTGTATCTAGCTTGTAAGCAGGTTATTCCTACTATTGAAGAATTTGTTGAAAATCCATTAAAGTGGCTTGATTGGATTGAAGAATATAAAGTGACTACAACTTGGGCACCAAATTTTGCATTTGCGCTTGTGAATGACTGTAAAAATAAAATAATTCAAAAAAATTGGGATTTAAGCTCTGTACGACATATTTTAAACGGGGCAGAAGCAATAGTACCTAAAGTCGCTCTTCAGTTTTTGAAAATTCTTGAATCATATGGGTTGTCTCCAGAATGTATGTTTCCTTCGTATGGAATGTCAGAAACATCCTCTGGTATTGTGTTTTCAAAAATGTTACAACGCGACTCAGAGACAAGTGGTATTCATTATATAGATAAAGCGACACTTGCGGATTATCCCAAAATAGTAGATCCAACATATCAGGATGCCATTGCTTTCATTGAGGTAGGTAGTCCTATTCCAGGAGTATCTATTCGAATTGTAGATGAAAAGAATTCGCTAATAGAAGAAGGTCGAGTTGGAAGATTGCAAGTTAAAGGTACAAATATTATGAAAGGATACTATAAGAATCCAAAGGCAAATGAAGAAGTATTTGTAGGAGATGGGTGGTTTAATACAGGTGATTTAGGTTTTTTACGTGAGGGACGATTAACGATTACAGGACGAGAAAAAGATGTAATTATTATAAATGGAAAAAATCATTTTAATTATGAAATTCAAGCTTTTGTAGAAGAAGTTGGTGGAGTAGAGATAACATATTCAGCTGCTTGTGCCTTCTATGATGAAAAAAATGGTACTGATTCTCTAGTTATCTTTTTTGTTCCAAGTAACAATTACAATGAATTTCTATATGGAAATATTATTGAGAGTATACGAGAAAATGTTATTAGGAAAATAGGGATTAATCCAAAATATATTTTACCAATCGGAAAAGAACAGTTCCCTAAGACAAATTCTGGGAAGATTCAACATGCCGAACTAGTTAAACAGTTAGTCAAAGGTGATTTTGATGAAATATTGAAAAAAATCGATATTCAGTTGGAAAATAGACAAAACTTAATTCCTGATTGGATGTACCAGTCAAGATGGATCGCAAAAGATTTGGAATTAGTACAAGAGTTTGAAACAGCAAAAAAAGAGAGTGTGCTGTTGTTTGCGGAGAATTCGGAATTATCTTCGGAGCTCATAAATTCCCTGGGGAATAATACTATCCTAGTAAAGATGGGAACCAGCTTTGAAAAGGTTGCGGTGAATCAATATTATATCCGTGTAGATAAAGAAGAAGATTATAAGCTTTTATTTGCAGAGCTTAAAAGAGATAAGATGACTATATCACATATTTTACACTTGTTTGCTGCATATCCATATAAAGATAAGATTGAAGAAGTAAAAGAATTAAAGAAATCACAAATTTATGGATCATATAGTATTTTACACTTGGTTAAAACATTATCTTTATATAATAATATAGAGGTTAAACTTATAGTTGTTACTACTGATGCACAGATGCTAGAGCCTACAGCGGAATATGCATTTGAAAAATCAACATTGGTAGGGATGATTAAAACTATCTCTCATGAAATGCCTTCTATATCAACTAAGGTTATAGATGTTGCATCTAAAGATGACAAAAAACTTCAGGCTAGTCAAATTGTTCAAGAATGGAATGATATAAAAGAAGGAGTGGTTGCTTATCGAGGGAACAAACGATTTGTACCACGGTTGAAGAAAGTTGAATTATTAAAAGAAAATAAAAATGAAACATTATTGATTGAGAAAGGCTTATACATTATAACAGGTGGGCTTGGTGGTGTAGGACAACAAATTACTAGCTACTTGTTAAAAGAGAAAAGAGCTAATGTTATTTTACTTGGTAGAACTTCCTTGTTTGAAGAACAACATTATCAAGATGGAAATATTAATGAGAGAATTCGTGCATTTCAAAAATTAAAACAAATGGAGGAATATGGGGGTACTCTTACTTATTATGCAGTAGATTTAAGTAATGCTGAAGAGATAGAAGAAATTGTAACTGAAGCAGAACGAAAATTCAGTTGTACACTTACAGGAATTATTCATTTTGCTGGTATTATACAAGAAATTTTACTGAAAGATCAAACTATCAAAAAACTTGAGGAAATGTATGAGGCTAAAGTTTTTGGTTCTTTTGTTTTAAATCAAATTGTGAAAAGGCGTCCGAATGCCTTTTTCTGCGGGAATTCTTCAGTTACAACGTTAAAATCTGGTGTGACTTTAAGTGCATATGTTTCTGCAAATAGCTTTGTTGAGGCTCTTTCTCAGTATCAACGTCACATATTGAATATGAATGCTTTTTGTTTTTCATGGAGTCTTTGGGATAAAGTAGGTATGAGCAATAGAATGGCTATGAAAGACCTGTTGAAGCATCAAGGAAGTATACAAGGATACATGCCAATTACTCAGGAATTTGGTTTATTATCCTTTTTAATGGGATTTAGAACAGATCATTCTCTTCTATATGTAGGACTTAATGGATTGAAGAAAGTGATTGAAGAATTATTAGAGGAACCATTAGATAAGAAATTGTCGTTGAAAGTATTTTTTTCTCTCGTTAAAAATAGTAACAATACTAAATATGTAGTTGGAAAAATATATGAAGCGACTAGAATATTTTTGAAACAACAAGGAATTAATAATGAGCTGAAGCTGTACTTCAACCATCTAGATGAATTACCTAAACTTGCTTTAGGGGTTATAGATAGAAGTATTTTAATAGATTCGAAAGAATTAAAGTCAAAAGCTGGTTATATTCATCGGTATTCGGTAAATGAAAAAAAATTAGTTGAGAAATGGGAAAGCTTGCTGAATGTTAATGGAATTGGTTTACAGGATAATTTCTTTATGTTAGGTGGAAACTCATTAAAAGCTATGCAATTAGTAGCTATGGTGAAAAAGGAGTTCAATTGTGAATTAAATGTACAAGACTTATTTGAAAATCCTACTATTGAAAGATTAATTGGTTTATTGAAGAAAAAGGGAACATCTGCAAATGTTAACAAAATCAACATAACTCCAATAGAAGAGCGGGGAAATGTTTTACCTTTATCTTATCCCCAAAAAAGTCAGTGGGTATTAAATCAATTAGATCCAGAGAGTCCTTATTATAATAATACAATTACTATGAGATTAACTGGGAAATTAAACAAAAGCACATTATATACAGCATTGAAAGAAGTTGTAGCACGCCATGAAGTATTAAGAACAATATTTGTAGAGAAAGAAGGACAACCAGTACAGATTATTGAATCGAGAAGGGATATTGAATTACCTTATATAGACTTGACTATTTATAATGAAGAAAAGAGAGAAAAAATAGCTCAGGAATTAGTACAACAAGAAGCAAATAAACCGTTTCAAATCGCTAAAGAAGTTATGCGCTGTCAGTTGCTTAAATTATATGATCAGGAGTATTTATTAATTATAAATATTCATCATATTGCATTTGATGGATGGTCAGTTGGAGTATTTCAACGTGATTTAGCTTATTTTTATGATGTATTTCATACAGGAAAAGCATTGGAAGCCTCACATATTCCGGTTCAGTACGGTGATTATGCATTGTGGCAAAGTGAGATTTTAGCTGAAAGGGATTTAAATCAACAGATGGAGTTTTGGAAAGAGGAATTATCGGGTGTTATTCCGGTGTTAGAATTACCAACGGATTATCCGAGAAACGTAGTACAGACGAATAAGGGGCGAACAAAAGAGAAGTACTTGTCTCCAGAATTAACTAGAAAGTTATATCAATTCAGTCAGAAACAGGATCGTACATTGTATATGGTGATGTTATCAGCCTTTTCGGCTTTACTAACTCGTTATACAAGTCAAGAGGACTTTGTCATAGGTTCTATTATTGCAAATAGAAATCATGTAGAATTAGAAAACCTTATTGGATGTTTCATTAATACTTTACCAGTGAGGATCGATACTTCAGGAAATCCTACTATGGAAAAGTTAATAGAGCGGGTTGAAAATCGGATTATGGGTATGTATAACAATAAAGATGTACCGTTTGAAAAAATTGTAGAAGAATTAAATTTAAAACGTGATCCAAGTCGTCATGTTCTCTTTCAAGTGCTGTTCGTGCTACAGAATGCACCAATGCAAACTGCTGATATGAATGGTGTTTTGGTAGATTTGCATGTTAAGAATAACAATACATCTAAATTTGATTTAACTCTACAAATATATGAAGAGAAAAATCAATTGCGCTTATGTATGGAATATAATACGGACTTATTTAAGGGCGAAATGATTTCTCGTATTCTTACTCATTATAATAATATATTGGAGTACATGATTGATAATTCACAAGAAGAGATTTCGGCTATTCCTATGTTAACAGAACAGGAAAAAGAAAATTTATTATATAAATGGAATGATACAAAAGTAGAATGGCCTGAAAATAAAGTAATCCATCAGGTGTTTGAAGAACAAGCTATACGTTTCCCTGATACAGTGGCTGTAAAACATGGGAAAAGAAAAATGACTTACAAGGAACTCAATGAAAGAGCAAATCAAGTTGCCTATATATTGCGTGAAAAGGGAGTTAAACCTAATAAGCTAATTGCTATTATGATGGATCGTTCTATGGATATGATTATTGGATTATTAGGTATTTTAAAAGCAGGTGGTGCTTATGTACCAATTGATCCTTCTTATCCTGAAGAACGAATCACGTATATGCTTGAGGATAGCCAATGCCAAATTTTGTTAACTAATGGCGAAGTAAACAAACAAATTGCTTTTACTGGAGAAGTTTTAGATATTCATTGTATAGAAGTTTGTAATAAATTAACATTGAATTTAGCATGTATAAATACCCCTTCTGACCTTGCATATGTTATTTATACATCGGGGACAACAGGAAAACCAAAGGGTGTGCTAATTGAACATAGAAATGTGATCCGTCTCATGTTCAATGCAAAAATGCCATTTAACTTTACTAATACAGATGTATGGACGATGTTTCATTCTTATTGTTTTGATTTCTCAGTATGGGAAATGTATGGTGCACTACTGTATGGTGGGAAATTAATTATTATTCCAAGGGATGTAGCACAAAATCCTCAAAGTTATTTACAAATACTTAAAAATGAGCAGGTAACAATTTTAAATCAAACACCAAGTGCATTTTATAGATTGATTCAAGAAGAAATGCAAAATTCTAGTACAGATCTTAACCTTAGAACGGTTATTTTTGGAGGAGAAGCACTAGCACCAATTCAGATTTTACCATTCTATCAAAAATATAAGAATGTAAAATTTGTGAATATGTATGGTATTACAGAAACAACAGTACACGTAACTTATAAAGAAGTTACAGAGGAGGAAATGAAAAGTAATATTAGTAATATAGGATTACCAATCCCAACTTTAACGGCATACGTGTTAGATTCGAATAAAAACCTATTGCCAGTTGGGGTGCCTGGTGAGCTATATGTAGGTGGAGAGGGACTTGCACGTGGATACCTAAATCAACCTAAACTTACAGCTGAACGCTTTGTTACTAATCCATTTTTAAGCCGTGGATATTTATATCGCTCAGGAGATCTTGTAAAGCGATTAGATGATGGAACTCTAGAATATTTTGGACGTATAGATCATCAAGTTAAAATTAGAGGCTTTCGTATTGAACTAGGAGAAATTGAATCTCAATTACTGCAACATTCAGATATTAAAGAGGCAGTTGTCAATGTCCAAGAAGAAAGTGAAGGAGAGAAATATCTGTGTGCGTATTTTGTGACAGAGAAGGATGTTACGGTTGCGACGTTGCGTACACATTTGTTAGAGACATTACCAGACTTTATGGTTCCAACTTCTTATGTACAATTAGAAGAATTCCCATTAACACCAAATGGAAAAATTGATCTTCGTAAATTATCAGGCATAAAAGAAAATGTACAAAGAGGTACTAAATATGAAGCGCCAAGTAATGAAACTGAACAGGAATTTGTAGGTATTTGGCAAGATGTATTAGGAATTGTAGATATTGGCATAAGTGATAGCTTTTTTGACTTGGGTGGAGATTCAATTAAAGCCATTCAACTTATCAATCGGATAAATGAAACTTGTGGACTACTAGTACAGATTCGTGATTTGTATCAGTATCCAACAATTAGAGGATTGTTAGCATCAGTAAATAATCTTAATATATCAAAAGAAAAAGAAGCGTATGAGAGTGCAATTCATACAACAGAAATGTTAAAACAACAGATTTTTCATACTATTGAGGAAGAAAATGGAGATCTTCAAAAGATAGAAGATCTATATGCGATGAGCGACATTTCTAAAGGAATGATTTATTACAGTTATGAAAATCCTAATTCTGCATTATATCATGATCAGCTAGTATATACAATAAAAGAAAGTGGATTTTGCCTAAATTCACTTCATAAAGCAATGTCTATTTTAGTCCAGAAACACCCAATTTTACGGACTAGTTTCCATATAGATGAATTTTCAGAACCAGTCCAAATTGTACATCGTCAATCTAGCATTGAAATAGAAGAATATTCTTTATTGGCAATGAATGAAAATGAACAAAACAATTGGTTACTTCAATATTTAGAGGAGAATCGCAGACATTCATTAGAGATTACAAGTCCTATGCACTGGGAAATGAAGGTCTTTCATTTAAATGAGAATAGTATTAAGTTAGTGTTTATTTGTCACCATGCCATGATGGATGGATGGAGTGTTGCTTCTTTTATGACAGAGTTAATGAACGTCTATTTGAAAATAAAAATTGGCGAAGATGTTTATTTACCTCCGTTAAAAAATACTTATAAAGACTATGTTGTTGAACAGCTAGCAATAAGGAATAGACAAGATATAAAGAATTATTGGAGACAAGAATTAATTGATTATAAGCGTTTTAACCTTTACTCGTTGTTACCCGAATCCCAACAAGAAAATAAAATTCTTACTGAAGTACTAGATAGAGAATTAGTTCAACAGGCTTTAGATTTGTCTAAAAGGTATAATACAACATTTAAAATGGTTTGTTTTGTAGCATTTACTGCAGCTCTTAATATGTTCTCTTATGAGAATGATATTGTAGTTGGACTTGTTGAAAATAATCGTCCAATCTGTGAGGATGGCGAGAAAATGTTAGGGTGTTTCTTAAATACTGTACCTGTGCGTAGTAAATTTAAGAAAAACATGACTTGGGAAGATATGCTTATTGAAATTGATCGTAAATATGTTGAGCTTAAACTACATGGTCGTTTATCTTTATTAGAAATTATGAAAGCTGTTGAAGAGGAACCACAAGGACAAAATCCATTCTTCGATGTAATGTTTAATTTTATTGATTTTCATATTTATAAGGATTTAGAATATGAAAAATTAATTGAGATTGATTTAGAGACATCGTATGAAAAGACGAATACACTGTTAGATTTTACTGTTTCAACAACCTTAGATGATTATTTAATTCGTATCAATTCAATTTTACCTGACGCAAAAGCTAAACAATTGATGACATATTTTATAGGTGCATTAAGATTAATGACCAAAGATGCAGAAAGAGTGATAGATAAGGCTGATTTGTTATCATTAGAAGAGAAAACGCAATTGTTGATTGAGTTTAACCAAACAGAGAATGTATATCCTATGGATAAACTTATTGTAGAGCTACTAGAAGAAGCTACAGTTGATAATCGTATTGGACTTGTATTTGAAGAGAAAAAACTTACAATTTGCGAAATAAATCAAAAGGTAAATCAAGTAGCCCATGTTTTGCGTAATAAAGGTATAGTAGCAAATCAACCTGTTGGTATCATGATAGAGCGCTCTATGGAAATGGTTATTGGAATTCTTGCAATTCTTAAAGCAGGTGGAGCGTATGTTCCTATAAATCCCAACCTTCCTAAAAAACGAATTGAGTATATTTTGGAGGATAGTAAGGTAGAAGTGTTATTAACAATGTCTTCCTTGACCAATTGTATTTCCTTTACGGGAGAAATTCTTTTGTTAGACAATACACTGCTATACGAAGGTCCAACTTATAATCCAGAGCCAGTAAATGATTTAAATGATATAGCATATATTATTTATACTTCAGGTTCAACAGGGAATCCTAAAGGTGTAATGGTTAAACATAAAAATATGATGAACCTCTTGTATGCGATGGAAGAATTATATCCACTTGGATCACAAGACGCCTATCTTTTAAAAACAAATTATATGTTCGATGTTTCTATCACAGAGCTTTTTGGATGGATTGCTGGTAAGGGGAAACTAGTTATTTTGGAGCCTGAAAGTGAGAAAGAGCCATATCATATTATACAGAGTATTCGTCAGCATAATGTAACACATGTGAATTTTGTACCTTCTATGCTACATTTGTTTTGTTATAAGATTGAGAATTTAGAAGAAAAGCTACCTACATTACGTTATATTTTTGCTGCTGGGGAAGCGTTATCTACTACACTAGCTTCTCAAATAAGTAGCATTTTACCCAAGGTACATCTTGAGAATATTTATGGACCTACAGAAACAACTGTGTATGCTACTAAATATTCAATTGACTCAACTATATCGAATAATATCCCTATTGGAAAACCATTTCCAAATTATCAAGCCTACGTTCTCAATAAGATTGGCCAAATTCAGCCGATTGGAGTGCAGGGGGAATTATGTATTACAGGTACAGGAGTAGCACAGGGATATATGAATCACGAAGACTTAAATAAAGATGTATTTGTTTCGAATTATTTTGGTGAAGGTATGTTGTATAAAACTGGAGATCTAGCATGTTGGTTACCGGAAGGAAATCTTGAATATAAAGGGCGTATTGATGAGCAAATAAAGATTAGAGGAAATCGTGTAGAGATTGGTGAAATTACGAAATGCTTAAGGGACTATCCATATATAGATGAAGCAGTAATTAAGGTGGATAAAGATGAAAATGATACAACATATCTTTGTGCTTATGTTGTGGGACGAACAGAGATTGATTTTACAGATGTTCGTAAGTATTTAAGCGGCATTTTACCTGATTATATGATACCAACATACTTTGTTAGTTTGAAAGAAATGCCTCTTACACAAACTGGAAAAATTGATCGCAAAGCATTACCAAAAATAGAGAAATCTCCGAGATCAACAGATAATATCGTTTCTTCAAGAACTGATATTGAAAAAATCATGCTAGATATCTGGATAGAAGTTCTTAAGGTTTCGCAAATAGGGGTATATGATAATTTTATTGAATTAGGCGGGGATTCAATAAAGGCTATTCAAATTGCATCAAGGTTTAATGAAGCTGGATACCTAGTTTTAGTAAAGGATATTTTAAAGTTACAAACTGTTGCTGATATTTGTGCTAATTTAGATTTATTAGCTAATAAAAAGCAATATGATCAAAATATTATTGTAGGAGAAAAAAGAAGTACGCCGATTGAAAAGTGGTTTTTTGGATTGAATTGGCCAGACCGTGATTTTTATAATCAGACTGTCTTGTTAGATATTCAGGAAGAAATAAATATTGGTGCATTGGAAAAATCATTCCAGCAACTTATTGAACATCATGATGGCTTGCGACTGAACTTTGATTCAGAATCAGGACAACCCTTTTTTAACAATAAACATTTAGAACGCCTGTTTGTGATTGAAACAGTTCAGCTTTCATCTACTGTTGAAGAAGAAAAAGAAATACAACGAATTACTTCACAGTATAAAAAGAACTTTAAAATTGATCATGATCTTTTAGTTAAAGCTGTACTTATCCAAAGTGCAGATGGTAGACAAAAGTTGTTTATTACTATACATCATCTATTGGTAGATGGAGTATCTTGGCGGATTCTTCTTGAAGATTTAGCTTCATTATATTCTATGCGTATGGAAGGCGAAAATCCAAGGTTACCAAGGAAGACCGCTTCAGTCAAAGAGTGGGCTGAATTTATGTATGAGTATAGCGGACGTTTAGAGGTGCTTTCAGAAATAGAATATTGGAATACTATTCTTAGCGAAGAATTTGAACTACCTAATGACTTTGAAACAACTGACTGGAATATGACTCATATGAAATGTGTACAAACAAGATTGAATAAAGAAAAAACTAGTTTGCTAATGAAAGAGGCGCATAGGGCATATCATACGAATATCAATGATTTATTGCTGACAGCTCTAGTGAAAACCCTTTATGATTGGTCAGGAAAAACTGACTTTATGGTTGAGCTTGAGGGACATGGAAGAGAGATAGAAGAAATAGATATTAACCGTACTATTGGATGGTTTACTACTATGTATCCAGTGAAATTACATCTTTCAAAAGGCGAAATAGGGGAGCAAATTAAAGGGACTAAAGAGCAATTGCGCTCTATTCCTAATAAAGGATTAAATTATGGGGTTCTAAAATATTTGCAAAACAAATTAAATGCATCTAATGAGCAAATAATCGAAATACGTTTTAACTATCTTGGTGAACTAGATCAATTTATTACAAATGAACCATTCTCATCGTTAACATTTACAAGTGAAACAAGTGACAGAAATAATATGACGGCTAAATTAGATATTAATTGTTTAGTTAAAGAGGGCTATTTAGAAATTAGTATGTATTATAATAGTAAAGCTTTTGCAGAGGAAACTATAGATAAGGTTAGTAATTTATTTATAAGAAACCTCCAAGATATAATTACAGAAACAATAGCTCAGCAGAGTCAGGAGTTTACAGCCTCAGATTTTGATTCAGCAGATATAAGTCAAGAGGAACTAGATTTTTTATTACTTTAATATAGTCACGATAGTTAGTGATTGTAGATAATCTAAAGGTTCCTTGCTAGGAGCAGGACCTTTAGATCTGTTTTGTAAAATTTCACAAGGGTATCGGGAGTGAAAACGGCATGGGAACTAAAAAAATAGATCGCGATAGGATAGAAGATATTTTATCTTTATCACCTTTACAAAAAGGTATCTTGTTTCATTATTTACAAGAGCCTGAGAGCAAGGTTTATCAAGTACAATTATGCCTTCAACTTAAAGGAGATATTCAACCATCATATGTGAAAAAAGCATGGAATTATGTTATTGAAAATAATCAAGCTCTTCGTACGGTATTTCGGTGGATTAATATAAATGATCCAATTCAAATTATTTTAAAATCTCATTTTGTGAATTTTCGAGAACACGATTTGTCGGGTTTGACTGAAAGTGAGCAACTGAAGCAATTGTCGGCTATTCGAAATGTAGAATGGTGTGAAAGATTTAATTTAGAAGAAGTGGCATTTCGAATTACACTTTGTAAAATGAAAAACAATGAATATGAGATGATTATATCCAATCATCATATACTATATGATGGCTGGAGTAATGGAGTAATATTAAGAGAGTTCTTTAATACATATCAAGGAATATATGATGAAGAAGTCTGTGATAGACCTGTAAAGAACAATCTGAAAGAATTTATTAAGTCAATTCGCCAACAAAACAAAGTAGAACAACAATTATATTGGAGAAATTATTTTTCGGGGTACGATAGTCAAACAAACCTTCCTTATGATAGTTTGAAAAATAAGGAGGAAAAAAGCTCTACTTCTCTATCTTATTTGTTTCCTTCAGAATTGCTAAATGATGTTCGAAAGTTTGCGAAAAAAGAAAAAATTACATTAGCAACATTTTTGTATACTACATGGGGATTATTATTGCAAAAATATAATTATTCTAAGGAAAGTATTTTTGGGACAACAGTATCAGGTCGCTCTTCTAGGATTAAAAATATAGAAAATATGGTAGGGCTTTTTATTAATACACTTCCTCTCATTGTTAGAGAAGAAGAGGGAATGACAGCTCGAGAATTGTTACATCAGGTCAACTCAACAATTATTGAAAGGGAAGAGTACGAGCAAAGCTCATTAATTGATATTAAGTCTTATAGTAATCATAGTCACCAAGATAGCCTATTTAACTCGATTGTTGTCATAGAAAACTATCCATTAGATAATATTTTTAATCAGAATTATGCTATTCAAATTGAGACGTTTTCGATACATGATGAAACAAACTTTGACTTGGTTTTAGCAATTACACCAGAACTAGGAGAGTATAGTTTTAGATTTAATAATAGCTTGTTTAAAAAGAAGACTATAGAATTAATTTCTGGAAATTTCAAGCAATTGATTCGAGAAATAATAATGAATCCAGAATTAAAGTTAAATGAGCTTAATCTAATCACGAAAGAACAGAAGTTGTTTTTTGAGAAAATCAATAATACAGATACTTTATATCCACGAAATCATACATTAAATGAGTTATTTGAAGAACAGGTACAAAAATACCCAGATCAAGTTGCGCTTGTATTCGGAGAACGGAATATGACGTATCGAGAGCTTGATAGGAAAGCGAATGGATTGGCTCACCGCTTGCAAGCGAAAGGGGTAAAAGCTGATACACTTGTTGGATTACTAGGTGAACATTCGTTAGAGACATTGGTATCCATGGTAGCTATTTTAAAAGCAGGAGGCGCTTATTTACCAATTGATCCGAATTATCCGCTTGAACGGAAACAATATATGATGCAGGATAGTGGGCTGGACTTAGTAGTTGCGACAGAAAATTATGACTGGGATGAAACGATACTTGGTGGAGAAGTCATTCAATTGAGTTCTATAAATGAGTTAGAAGGTAGAGAGGATTCACCAATTGTATTAAGTCATCCGAAGGATTTAGCGTATGTATTATATACATCTGGTTCTACTGGTCAACCGAAAGGTGTAATGGTAGAACAACGAAATGTTGTTCGTTTGATCAAAAATACGAACTTTACTGATCTATCTCAAGGGCGTCTGCTTTTAACGGGAGCAATTGTTTTTGATGCATCTACTTTTGAGATTTGGGGTGCTTTATTAAATGGCTTGACGCTATCTCTAATTGAGAAAGACACGTTGTTGAATCCGTTTAAATTACAGAAAATTATTGAGAGACAGAAGATTACAACAATGTGGTTGACGGCGCCTTTATTTAATCAAATTTCCCAACAACACCTAGAGGTGTTTGAAAACTTGACTTCGTTAATTGTGGGAGGAGATGTACTATCTCCATATCATATTAATGCAGTGCGAGAGCGTTATCCAAATCTAAAATTGATAAATGGCTATGGTCCGACAGAAAATACGACTTTTTCTACCACCTTTTTAATTGAGGATACGTATGAAGCGAGTATTCCGATTGGACGGCCAATTGCAAACTCGACAGCGTATGTATTGAATCCGTATCAACAGTTGTGCCCTGTAGGGATTCCAGGAGAGTTATACGTTGGAGGAGCAGGTGTTGCACGGGGATATTTGAATAAACCAGAGTTAACTACGGAAAAATTTATTGATAATCCATTTGTTCCAGGAGAGAGATTATATCGAACAGGAGATATGGTACGCTGGCTGGTAGATGGGAATATTGAATATATTGGTAGAATAGATAAACAGATTAAAATTCGAGGGCATCGCATCGAACCGGGTGAAATCGTGAGCCATTTATTGAATCATGAGGCAATTCAAGAAGCGGCTGTGGTGCCATTACAAGACTCACAGGGAGATGCATACTTATGTGCGTATTATGTACCAGTAGAAGGAGTAGAAGAGGAAGAATATACAGAATCTTCTCTTCGAGCGTACTTGTCCACTCGATTACCAGATTATATGATGCCATCGGCATTTTGCCAGTTAGAGAAACTTCCGCTCACAGTAAATGGGAAATTAGATGCGGCAGCGTTGCCTGAGCTAGATAGAAGCATGTATACAACAAAAGAGTATGTGCCACCGCAAAATGAAGCGGAGCGCAAATTGTCTGTTATTTGGCAAGAAGTACTAGGAGTAGAGGAAGTGGGTCGTTTCAATCATTTCTTTGAGTCTGGGGGCCATTCGTTAAAAGCAATGCTTCTTGTGTCGCGAATTGTTCGTGAATTTGAAGTGACATTTCAGGTTAAAGATGTGTTTCATTCACCAGTGTTATATCAGATGGCTGAAACAATAGAACAAATGAATCCAGAAGTATATTTAAGAATTGAACCA
Source organism: Bacillus sp. DX3.1 (assembly GCF_030292155.1). Lineage (NCBI taxonomy): Bacteria > Bacillati > Bacillota > Bacilli > Caryophanales > Bacillaceae > Bacillus > Bacillus sp. DX3.1. Next base: position 1,825,722 of record NZ_CP128153.1, read on the forward strand.
GTAGAATCTCGCGATTTTTACCCAGTATCGTCGGCACAACAACGTATTCATGTAGTAAGTCAACTTGCGACAGAGTCAGTTCACTATAATGTACCACTTGCATTTGAAATTGAAGGAGATTTACAGAAGGAACGTTTAGTAAAAGCATTTGAGGTGCTTATAGAACGACATGAAGCACTTCGCACATCATTTCATATGAAGGAAGATACTTTAGTACAGTGTATTCATAAACAGGTGGATTTTTCATTAGAAGAGATAGAGGGAACAGAGGAGAGTATACCAAAGCTGTTACAACAATTTGTTAGACCATTTGATTTGACGAAGCCACTATTAATGCGTGCTGGATTACTTGAAGTAGATACGAAGAAGCGATTGTTGTTAGTAGATTTGCATCATATTATTACCGATGGTATGTCCACAAATATACTGTTACAAGAACTTGTTCAACTGTGTCAAAAGCCAACTGATTTAGAGCCACTTCGTATTCAATATAAAGATTATGCAGTATGGCAACAAGAATTTTTACAGACCGAAGGTATGAAACGCCAAGAGGCGTTTTGGCTAGAACAGTTGGAAGGAGAGTTACCAATCCTTGAGTTGCCGATAGATTTTCCGCGCCCAAGTGTGCAACAATTTGAGGGAGCATATGTGGATGTACGTGTAAACCGCGAAACTACAGAAAAATTACATGTATTGACTAAAGAAGAAAACGGAACGCTTTATATGACATTATTAGCTGCGTATAATGTGTTGCTAGCTCGTTATACAGGACAAGAAGATTTCATAGTAGGAACACCAATTGCAGGGCGTCCGCATGCAGACTTAGAACCAATTGTTGGTATGTTTGTTAATACGCTTGCGATACGTAATAAATTAGTAAAGGATAAGCCGTTTCGTCAGTTCTTACAAGAAGTAAGAGAGAATGTGTTGAAAAGTTATGAACATCAAATGTATCCGTTAGAAGATTTAATTGAAAAGCTGAAAGTTCAACGAGATATGAGTCGAAATCCATTGTTTGATACGATATTTACGTTACAGAATGTGGACCTTACGGTCCCAAAAGGCGAAGGATTTTTGCTTTGTCCATATCCATTTGATTATCAAATGTCAAAAGTGGATGTGACTGTAGGTGCAGTAGAGGAAGAGGGAGAATTACACCTTCGGTTTGAATACAGCACCGCACTATTTACGCGTGAGACAATAGAACAAATGAGTATGCACTTTTGTACAATATTACAGGAGATCGCAAATCATCCAGACGTTGTGATTGCAAATATAGATGTGACAACGGAAGAAGAGAAAGAAAGGTTGCTCGTTCAATATAATAAAACGGAAACAGCATATCCAAGAAATAAATCTCTGGCGGAGCTATTTGAAGAACAGGTACAGGAAAAGCCGGATGGAGTGGCGCTGGTCTTCAAAAACCAAAAAATGACTTATCGTACATTAAATGAGAGAGCGAATCAATTAGCAAGGACATTGCGTGAACAAGGTGTTGCTTCAGGAGAAGTTGTTGGAATTATGGCAAATCGCTCATTTGAAATGGTGATTGGTGTATTAGCGGTATTAAAGGCTGGAGCGGCGTATCTACCAATTGATCCAAATTATCCTGTAGCACGTAAGCAATATATGTTAGAAGATAGCGGAGCGAACTTCTTGTTAATTCAAAAAGAATTAGACGAAGAGATGGTTTTTGAAGGAACGGTGTTAGACCTAGAAGATGAAACATTGTATGGGCAAGGAACAGTGAATGAATCTATCGGAAATTATAGTAATTCAGAGGATATAGCAAGTATTATTTACACATCTGGATCAACTGGACAACCAAAGGGGAATATGACTACACACTATAATATTAGCCGTATAGTAAAAGATACAAACTATATAAGCATATCTGAACAAGATCGATTATTACAGATGGCTAGTTTTTCATTTGATGCATCGTTTTTTGAGATTTTTGGATCATTATTAAATGGGGCACAGTTGGTGTTAATTGAGAAAGAGGATGTACTTGATGCACAACGACTGTTTCATATTATTGAAACCGAAGGTATTACCGTTTCCTTCGTCACAACAGCACTATTTAATATGTTAGTTGATATGGATCTTGGTGTTATGAAGGGACTTCGGAAAATTTTGTTTGGTGGAGAAAAGGTATCTGTATCTCATGTGCGAGAAGCTCTTAGAGCTGTTGGATCAAATCGTTTGATTCACGTATATGGACCAACAGAAAGTACAGTATTCACAACATTTTATCCAGTCAATGAGTTGGAAGAGGATGTAATTACTGTACCAATTGGGGTACCAATTAGTAATACGAAGGTATATGTGTTAAATCATAAGCACAGATTGTGTCCGATAGGTGTACCAGGCGAGTTATATATTGGGGGAGATGGACTAGCTAAAGGTTATCTTAATAGAGCAGAATTGACAGCAGAGAAATTTATTGAAAGTCCAGTTGTTCCAGGAGAGAAATTATATCGAACAGGGGATATGGTTCGATGGTTACTAGATGGGAACATTGATTATATTGGCAGAATAGATAAACAGATTAAAATTCGAGGACATCGTATCGAACCAGGTGAAATCGTGAGCCATTTATTGAATCATGAGGCAGTCCGAGAAGCGGCTGTGGTACCATTACAAGACTCACAGGGAGATGCATACTTGTGTGCGTATTATGTACCGGTAGAAGGAATAGAAGAGGAAGAATATACAGAATCTTCTCTTCGAGCGTACTTGTCCACTCGGTTGCCAGATTATATGATGCCATCGGCATTTTGCCAGTTAGGGAAACTTCCGCTCACAGTAAATGGGAAATTAGATACGGCAGCATTGCCTGAGCCAGATAGAAATATGTATATAACAAAAGAGTATGTGCCACCGCAAAATGAAACGGAACGCAAATTGTCTGTTATTTGGCAAGAAGTACTGGGAATAGAGGAAGTAGGTCGTTTCGATCATTTCTTTGAGTCTGGGGGCCATTCATTAAAAGCAATGCTTCTTGTATCACGAATTGTTCGTGAATTTGAAGTGACATTTCAGGTTAAAGATGTGTTTCATTCACCAGTGTTATATCAGATGGCGGAAACAATAGAACAAATGAATCCAGAAGTATATTTAAGAATTGAACCAGTAGAATCTCGCGATTTTTACCCAGTATCGTCGGCACAACAACGTATTCATGTAGCAAGTCAACTTGCGACAGAGTCGGTTCACTATAATGTACCACTTGTGTTTGAAATTGAAGGAGACTTACAGAAGGAACGTTTAGTAAAAGCATTTGAGATGCTTATAAAACGACATGAAGCACTTCGCACATCATTTCATATGAAGGAAAATACTTTAGTACAGTGTATTCATAACCAGGTGGAATTTTCATTAGAAGAGATAGAGGGAATCGAGGAAAACGTACCAAAGCTGTTACAAGAATTTGTTAGACCTTTTGATTTGACGAAGCCATTATTAATGCGTGCTGGACTACTTGAAGTAGATACGAAGAAACGATTGTTGTTAGTAGATTTACATCATATTATTACCGATGGTATGTCCACAAATATACTGTTACAAGAACTTGTTCAACTGTATCAAAAGCCAAGTGATTTAGAGCCACTTCGCATTCAATATAAAGATTATGCAGTGTGGCAACAAAAATTTTTACAGACCGAAGGGATGAAACGCCAAGAAGCGTTTTGGCTAGAAAAGTTGGAAGGAGAGTTACCAATCCTTGAGTTGCCAACAGATTTTCCGCGCCCAAGTGTGCAGCAATTTGAGGGAGCATATGTGGATGTACGTGTAAACCGCGAAACTACAGAAAAATTACAGGCATTGACTAAAGAAGAAAATGGAACGCTTTATATGACATTATTAGCTGCGTATAATGTGTTGCTAGCTCGTTATACAGGACAAGAAGATTTCATAGTAGGAACACCAATTGCAGGGCGTCCACACGAAGATTTAGAACCAATTATTGGTATGTTTGTTAATACGCTTGCGATACGTAATAAATTAGTAAACGATAAGCCATTTCGTGAGTTTTTACAAGAAGTAAGAGAGAATGTATTAAAAAGTTATGAACATCAAATGTATCCGTTAGAAGATCTGATTGGAAAACTGAAAGTTCAACGAGATATGAGTCGAAATCCATTGTTTGATACGATATTTACGTTACAGAATGTGGACCTTACGGTCCCGCAAGGTGAAGGATTTATGCTTTGTCCATATCCATTTGATTATCAAATGTCAAAAGTGGATGTGACTGTAGGTGCGGTAGAGGAAGAGGGGGAATTGCACCTTCGGTTTGAATACAGCACCGCACTATTTACACGTGAGACAATAGAACAAATGAGTACACACTTTTGTACAATATTACAGAAGATCGCAAATCATCCAGACGTTGTGATTGCAAATATAGATGTGACAACGGAAGAAGAGAAAGAAAGATTGATTGTTCAATATAATAAAACGGAAACAGCATATCCAAAAAATAAATCTTTGGCAGAGCTATTTGAAGAACAGGTACAAAAATACCCAGATCAAGTTGCGCTTGTATACGGAGAACAGAGTATGACGTATCGAGAGCTTGATAGGAAAGCGAATGGATTGGCTCACCGCTTGCAAGCGAAAGGGGTAAAAGCTGATACACTTGTTGGATTACTAGGTGAACATTCGTTAGAGACATTGGTATCCATGGTAGCTATTTTAAAAGCAGGAGGCGCTTATTTACCAATTGATCCGAATTATCCGCTTGAACGGAAACAATATATGATGCAGGATAGTGGGCTGGACTTAGTAGTTGCGACAGAAAATTATGACTGGGATGAAACGATACTTGGTGGAGAAGTCATTCAATTGAGTTCTATAAATGAGTTAGAAGGTAGAGAGGATTCACCAATTGTATTAAGTCATCCGAAGGATTTAGCGTATGTATTATATACATCTGGTTCTACTGGTCAACCGAAAGGTGTAATGGTAGAACAACGAAATGTTGTTCGTTTGATCAAAAATACGAACTTTACTGATCTATCTCAAGGGCGTCTGCTTTTAACGGGAGCAATTGTTTTTGATGCATCTACTTTTGAGATTTGGGGTGCTTTATTAAATGGCTTGACGCTATCTCTAATTGAGAAAGACACGTTGTTGAATCCGTTTAAATTACAGAAAATTATTGAGAGGCAGAAGATTACAACAATGTGGTTGACGGCGCCTTTATTTAATCAAATTTCCCAACAACACCTAGAGGTGTTTGAAAACTTGACTTCGTTAATTGTGGGAGGAGATGTACTATCTCCATATCATATTAATGCAGTGCGAGAGCGTTATCCAAATCTAAAATTGATAAATGGCTATGGTCCGACAGAAAATACGACTTTTTCTACCACCTTTTTAATTGAGGATACGTATGAAGCGAGTATTCCGATTGGACGGCCAATTGCAAACTCGACAGCGTATGTATTGAATCCGTATCAACAGTTGTGCCCTGTAGGGATTCCAGGAGAGTTATACGTTGGAGGAGCAGGTGTTGCACGGGGATATTTGAATAAACCAGAGTTAACTACGGAAAAATTTATTGATAATCCATTTGTTCCAGGAGAGAGATTATATCGAACAGGAGATATGGTACGCTGGCTGGTAGATGGGAATATTGAATATATTGGTAGAATAGATAAACAGATTAAAATTCGAGGGCATCGCATCGAACCGGGTGAAATCGTGAGCCATTTCTTGAATCATGAGGCAATTCAAGAAGCGGCTGTGGTACCATTACAAGACTCACAGGGAGATGCATACTTGTGTGCGTATTATGTACTGGTAGAAGGAATGGAAGAGGAAGAATATACAGAATCTTCTCTTCGAGCGTACTTCTCCACTCGATTACCAGATTATATGATGCCATCGGCATTTTGTCAGTTAGAGAAACTTCCGCTCACAGTAAATGGGAAAATCGATAACCAACTACTTCCAGTACCAGAGAAGATCGATTCTGATACAATGTATCGAGCACCTGAAGATGAATTAGAGGAGAAATTAGTAGAGATTTGGAAGGGGATTTTAGGGGTATCACATATTGGTACGTTGGATAACTTCTTTGCTTCTGGGGGGCACTCTTTAAAGGCGATGCAACTTATCGGGCGTATACAGAAGGAGTTTCAGATAGATTGTGCACTTCGAGATGTATTTCAACAACCAACGATTCGAGAATTCGCTACATTTGTAAGAGGAAATCAGTATCAAACGTATATAAAAATTGAAAAAACAGAAGAAGCACCTTGTTATCCTGTTACATTTGCACAACAGAGATTGTATGTTGTTAATCAATTGGAAAATGTCAATACGGCTTATAATATGCCATTAATGTTAAAAGTAGATTCTGGTTTAGACTATAAGCGTTTAAGTAGAGTGTTTCAAATATTAATTGAAAGACATGAAGCATTTCGGACAATGTTCGGAATGGAAGGTGATGAATTAGTGCAATATATTCATCCATCTGTTTCATATAAAATTAAACAAAGCGAAGTAAAGTACGAGGATATAGAACGCATACAAAAAGAATTTGTTCGCCCATTTGATTTAAGTAGGGCACCTTTATTGCGTACAGAAGTGTTGAACCTTCCAGACAATACGTCAATAATTATGATAGATATGCATCATATTATTTCAGATGGAGTGTCTATGGATCTATTTCTTAAAGAGTTTGTTCAGTTGTATGAAAACGAAGAGATTATATTACCAGTAAATCAGATTCAATATAAAGATTATGCTGTATGGCAGAAGCAACAAGCTAACATAGAAAAGATGGCAGAACATGAAGCATACTGGTTAGATGTTTTTTCAGGAGAATTGCCGAACTTAGAATTACCTACTGATAATGTACGACCGCCGGTGCAACAATTTGTAGGAAATTATATCTCGACAGAGATACCTGCAAATCTTGTTTCTCAGATTAAAAAGAATAATAGTATGTATGAATCTACACTATTTATGACCTTGATGGCAGCTTATAATGTACTGCTTTGGAAGTATACAGGACAAACTGATCTGATTGTTGGAACTACAGACGTAGGTCGACCGCAGGTCGAAATGGACACGGTTATAGGCATGTTTGTTAATACATTAGCTTTACGTACTAAACTTTCTCCAAACCAAACATTTGAAGAGCTTGTAGCTAATGTGAAAGAAAGTGTACTTCAGGTGAATGAACATCGTGCATATCCATTTGAAAAGCTTGTTGAAAAAGTAGTTGTGCAAAGGGATATTAGCCGTAATCCATTGTTTGATACAATGTTCACACTACGTAATAGGGCTGATGTAAAGTCTTCTAATAAACAAGCGAACCTTCACATCGTGGATGCAGAAAGAAATGTTGCCAAATTTGATTTGACTCTTGGAATTACCGAAGGAGAAAATGGCTTAACATTAGATTGGGAGTATAGTACAAACCTATTTACAGAAGCGACAATTCAACGTATGACTTCTCATTATGTACAGGTACTTACCCAGATGATAGAAAATCCACGACGTAAACTATTAGAGTTTGATTTATTTACACCGTTAGAAAAGCAACAGTTATTGGCTGAATACAATGATACAGCTGTCTCGTATTGTGACAATGTTACAATTCATCAGCTATTTGAAGAACAAGTAAGTAAAACTCCAAAGGCTATAGCGTTAGTTCACAGAGATAAACAAGTTACATTTGAAGAGTTAAACCAACGTGCAAATAAATTGGCTCGGGTACTACGTGCGAAAGGTGTAGGACCGGAGGTTATTGTAGGAATTATGATTAAGTCTTCTATTGATATGGTGGTTAGCATACTAGCTGTCTTAAAAGCGGGGGGTGCTTATCTACCTATCGATTCTGATTATCCATTAGAGCGTAAAGTGTACATGTTGGAAGATAGTAGGGCAACGCACTTGCTTACACAATTTGATTGGAAAGAAGAAGCATTTAGTGGTGAAGTATTAAATGTAACAGATCCAACGTTATACCAAGAAGATGGAGGGAATTTAATACCTCTGCAAGGATCAGAACACGCAGCATATGTTATTTATACTTCGGGATCTACAGGGAAACCAAAAGGGGTAGTAATAGAACACAAGGGAGTCATTAATTATATTGATTGGGCTAAGAAAAAATATGTGTGTGGAGCAGATGATACGTTTGCTTTATATTCATCACTTTCGTTTGACCTAACGGTCACATCCTTATTTACACCACTGTTAAGTGGACTATGTACTTATGTATATGAGGATGATCATAATGAGTTTATTTTATATCGTATTTTACGTGAAAATAAAGTTACTATATTAAAATTAACACCTGCGCATTTATCACTTTTACAAGAAGGTGATTATAAGAATACACGCGTAAGAAAGCTGATTGTAGGCGGGGAAGAGCTAAAGAGAAAGTTAGCAGAATGTATTTTAGAACGTTTTCCAAAAGGGGTCGACATTATAAATGAATATGGTCCGACAGAGGCAACTGTTGGATGTATGAACTATCATTTTAATAAAAATCAGAAACATGGAAGCTCGGTTCCGATTGGAAAGCCAATTCAAAATACACAAATCTATGTGCTTGATGAACATTACAATCCGGTATTGACTGGATGTGTAGGTGAAATCTATATTGCAGGTGATGGATTAGCGCGTGGTTATTTAGGTAGAGAGGAGCTAACAAAGGAACGTTTTATCCTTAATCCGTTCCGAGAGGAACAAAGGATGTATAAAACGGGTGATTTAGCTCGTATGCGCGCAGATGGTCAATTAGAGTATATCGGTCGTGTAGATCGTCAAGTGAAGATTCATGGTTATCGGATAGAACTTGGTGAAATTGAAGAGCCATTACAGATGCATGAGGCAGTGAAAGAAGTAGTTGTAATTGATAGAGTGGATGAAGAAAAACAAGTGCATCTATGTGCCTATATGGTAACGACACAACAATGGAATCAAACAGACATGCGACAATACTTGATGAAGAGTTTACCTTCTTATATGATTCCGACTTTTTATATGGACGTTCCGTCCATCCCGTTAACTTTAAATGGGAAGGTAGATTATACACAGTTACCAGAACCAGAAAGAGCAAATCGAATGGTTTCTAATTTCAAAAAACCTAGAAATGAAGTAGAAGAAAAGTTATTGAATATATGGATAGAGGTATTAGGAGTCGAGCAAATTGGGATTCAAGATAACTTTTTTGAATTAGGCGGGGATTCAATTAAGGCGATTAAGATTGCGTCTCGTTTGCAGCAAGAAGGGTATAAGCTTGAAATTCAACAGCTGATGCGTTATGGCACAATTGAAGAGGTAAGTTTATACGTGGAGTCTACATCAATAGAAATTAATCAGGAAGCAATAGAAGGTAAAGTCCCGTTAACACCAATCCAGCAGTGGTTCTATGAAAATGAGTTGACAGATCGACATCACTATAATCAGGCAATGATGTTATATCGACCAGAAGGGTTTGACCAGATATTACTTCAGCAAGTACTGAATAAAATTATGGAGCATCATGACGCGTTGCGTATGGTGTATCAATTAAAAGAAACGAGAGTTTCACAAATAAATCAAGGCCTTGAAATGGTGAAGGCTCATTTAGAGATTAGAGATCTAAGAGGAAGACAGAAGGTAGCGGAAGAAATTGAGACGCAAGCAAATGAAATTCAACGTAGTTTTAATTTAGAAACCGGTCCGCTTATAGCGACGGTGCTATTCCAAACGGATGACGGGGATCACTTACTGTTAGTTGCACATCATTTAGTAATTGATGGAGTATCCTGGCGCATTTTATTGGAAGATTTATCAATGGGTTATCAACAAAGGTTACGAGGAGAAGAGATTCAATTTCCCCCTAAAACTCATTCTTATCAAGAGTGGGCGAACAAGCTTGTAGATTATGCGAACAGTAAGAAAATATTACGTGAGTTAGAATATTGGAATGGAATAGAAAACGTTAAAACTTGCTCATTACCAGTTAATAAAGAAAAAGATGAAGAAATTGCATGTGTTTCAATTACTTTTTCTTCATTAGAAACAGAGCGTTTGTTGAAGAGTGTTCATCAAGCATATCGTACAAATATTAATGATATTCTGCTTACCGCACTTGGTATGACTTTACAGGAGTGGACAAACAAGTCACGTTTTCTTGTTCACCTTGAAGGACATGGCCGTGAGGATATAGGAGAGGCAATCGATGTTTCCCGTACTGTTGGATGGTTTACATCAATTTATCCTATCATTTTAGAAACGAACTCATTAAAACACATTGGTAATGAAATTAAAAGAACTAAAGAAATGTTGCGAAAGGTACCAAATAAGGGAATTGGATATGGAGTTATAAAGTATCTAATGAAAGATGATAGTAAAACAGATCATTCTCAGTTACCAATTCTTTTTAATTATTTAGGTCAGTTTGATCAAGATATAAATAACATAGTATTTCAACCATCTACAATGTCTACAGGTAAAGCTATTAGTCCGACATTGATTCGTAAATATGTATTAGAAATTATGGGGATAGTAACGGAGAAACAATTGACTGTCCGCTTTGATTTTAATTCAGGTTTACTTCATACGATAACAGTAGAAAATTTAGCGGAGATTTACAGTCAGAATATTTTAAGAGTTATAGAACATTGTATGCAAAAAGAGGGAACCGAAATAACTCCGAGTGATGTTGGTTATGTTGGGCTATCTATTAATGATTTAGAAACCATTCAAAATAAATTAAATTTAAAATTAAAACTGTAGCATTTTTGCTTAAACTGACTTTCTAGAAATTTATTTTAGAAAGTTAGTTTAAAAATAATAAGATTTATTAGGTGAGGCCGGAAATTTAAAAATTCTAAAAGTAAAAATAATCAGCGATTAAATATTTAAAATATTTTTATTGTAAAATGGAGGTTTATCTAGATGGGAGAAGTTAAAATTGAATCAGTTCGACCATTATTTCCGATGCAAGAAGGAATATTATTCCATAATTTGTTGAATAGTGAAGATAATGCCTATTTCGAACAGTTAAGCTTTTCGGTTAAGGGAGAATTAAATCTATCATATTTGGAGCAGAGTTTTAATGAATTAATAAAAAGGTACGATGTATTGCGCACAGTATTTATCTATGAAGACCTAGAGAAGCCTCTTCAGGTTATTTTAAAAGAGAGAAAAGAGAAAGTACAATTTGAAGATATTTCACATCTCAATAATATGGAGCAAGATACATATATAAAAAGATACCAAGAAAGAGATCGTGAAATAGGTTTTGATTTACAAAGTGACTTACTTATTCGTATGACAGTATTGCAAACAGAATCACAATTATTTCGAGTGATCTTGAGCCATCATCATATATTAATGGATGGTTGGTGTTTTAGAGTTGTACTAAAGGAACTTTTTGAAATTTATGCTCAATTGAAGCAAGGAATTCCATTAAAACTTTCGGCTGTCTATTCTTGTAACAATTATATTGAGTGGTTAGAGAAACAAGATAGGAAGATGGCTAATGACTATTGGAAGGGATATTTATCTGGGTTTGAAAATTGTACATCGATTCCTAAACAGAAGAAAAACGATTTGAGGAATTTTCATGTAAATGAGTATTTTATTATTGATGAAACCATTACTGGAAAATTATACAAAATGGCAAGTTCTTACCAAGTTACATTAAACCATTTATTTCAAGCGGCTTGGAGCGTATTACTTCAAAATTATAACAATACTGAAGATGTTGTATTTGGTACTGTTGTTTCAGGAAGACCTTCTGAGGTGACAGGAATTGAGAAAATGGTAGGGTTATTTATAAATACTATTCCTGTTCGTGTAACTTGTCAGGAGAATATGTCTTTTGAACAACTGTTGTCGTCTATAAAAGAATCTGCGTTGGCATCAACACCTTATCATAATGCTCTTTTAGCAGAAATTCAGGCAAATAGTTCCCAACAACAAAGTGTATTTGATCATATTCTATCTTTTCAAAATTTTTCTCATAGTAATGAAGATGAAATAGTGGAATTCGATAATCAACATGGATTAATTCTTTCAGAATTTGAGGCATTTGAACAAACTAACTATGATTTCACACTTATGGTTGGTGTTGGGAAAGAGTTAAATATTAAAGTAATATATGATACAGGGAAATATGAAAAGGAATTTATTTGTAAAATTGGTGTTCATCTTAGAACAATTTTTGAACAAATTATTACTGATCCAGAACAATTAATATCTAATATTAAGCTAGTAGATGAGGAAGAACAACAGCAGATTTTATCAGGTTTTAATAATACAAAAACTTCATATCCACAAGATTGTACATTGAAAGAGTTATTTGAAGAACAGGTACAAAAACACCCAGATCAAGTTGCGCTTGTATTCGGAGAACGGAATATGACGTATCGAGAGCTTGATAGGAAGGCGAATGGATTGGCTCACCACTTGCAAGCGAAAGGGGTAAAAGCTGATACGCTTGTTGGATTACTAGGTGAACATTCGTTAGAGACATTGGTATCTATGGTAGCTATTTTAAAAACAGGAGGTGCTTATTTACCGATTGATCCGAATTATCCGCTTGAACGGAAACAATATATGATGCAGGATAGTGGGCTGGACTTAGTAGTTGCGACAGAAAATTATGACTGGGATGAAACGATACTTGGTGGAGAAGTCATTCAATTGAGTTCTATAAATGAGTTAGAAGGTAGAGAGGATTCACCAATTGTATTAAGTCATCCGAAGGATTTAGCGTATGTATTATATACATCTGGTTCTACTGGTCAACCGAAAGGTGTAATGGTAGAACAACGAAATGTTGTTCGTTTGATCAAAAATACGAACTTTACTGATCTATCTCAAGGGCGTCTGCTTTTAACGGGAGCAATTGTTTTTGATGCATCTACTTTTGAGATTTGGGGTGCTTTATTAAATGGCTTGACGCTATCTCTAATTGAGAAAGACACGTTGTTGAATCCGTTTAAATTACAGAAAATTATTGAGAGACAGAAGATTACAACAATGTGGTTGACGGCGCCTTTATTTAATCAAATTTCCCAACAACACCTAGAGGTGTTTGAAAACTTGACTTCGTTAATTGTGGGAGGAGATGTACTATCTCCATATCATATTAATGCAGTGCGAGAGCGTTATCCAAATCTAAAATTGATAAATGGCTATGGTCCGACAGAAAATACGACTTTTTCTACCACCTTTTTAATTGAGGATACGTATGAAGCGAGTATTCCGATTGGACGGCCAATTGCAAACTCGACAGCGTATGTATTGAATCCGTATCAACAGTTGTGCCCTGTAGGGATTCCAGGAGAGTTATACGTTGGAGGAGCAGGTGTTGCACGGGGATATTTGAATAAACCAGAGTTAACTACGGAAAAATTTATTGATAATCCATTTGTTCCAGGAGAGAGATTATATCGAACAGGAGATATGGTACGCTGGCTAGCGGATGGAAATATTGAATATATTGGTAGAATAGATAAACAGATTAAAATTCGAGGGCATCGCATCGAACCGGGTGAAATCGTGAGCCATTTCTTAAATCATGAGGCGATTCAAGAAGCGGCTGTGGTACCATTACAAGACTCACAGGGAGATGCATACTTGTGTGCGTATTATGTACCGGTAGAAGGAATAGAAGAGGAAGAATATACAGAATCTTCTCTTCGAGCGTACTTGTCCACTCGGTTGCCAGATTATATGATGCCATCGGCATTTTGCCAGTTAGGGAAACTTCCGCTCACAGTAAATGGGAAATTAGATACGGCAGCATTGCCTGAGCCAGATAGAAATATGTATATAACAAAAGAGTATGTGCCACCGCAAAATGAAACGGAACGCAAATTGTCTGTTATTTGGCAAGAAGTACTGGGAATAGAGGAAGTAGGTCGTTTCGATCATTTCTTTGAGTCTGGGGGCCATTCATTAAAAGCAATGCTTCTTGTATCACGAATTGTTCGTGAATTTGAAGTGACATTTCAGGTTAAAGATGTGTTTCATTCACCAGTGTTATATCAGATGGCGGAAACAATAGAACAAATGAATCCAGAAGTATATTTAAGAATTGAACCAGTAGAATCTCGCGATTTTTACCCAGTATCGTCGGCACAACAACGTATTCATGTAGCAAGTCAACTTGCGACAGAGTCAGTTCACTATAATGTACCACTTGTATTTGAAATTGAAGGAGACTTACAGAAGGAACGTTTAGTAGAAGCATTTGAGGTGCTTATAGAACGACATGAAGCACTTCGCACATCATTTCATCTGAAGGAAGAAACTTTAGTACAGTGTATTCATAAACAGGTGGATTTTTCATTAGAAGAGATAGAGGGAACAGAGGAGAGTATATCAAAGCTGTTACAACAATTTGTTAGACCGTTTGATTTGACGAAGCCACTATTAATGCGTGCTGGATTACTTGAAGTAGATACGAAGAAGCGATTGTTGTTAGTAGATTTGCATCATATTATTACCGATGGTATGTCCACAAATATACTGTTACAAGAACTCGTTCAACTGTATCAAAAGCCAACTGATTTAGAGCCACTTTGTATTCAATATAAAGATTATGCAGTATGGCAACAAGAATTTTTACAAACAGAAGGTATGAAACGCCAAGAGGCGTTTTGGCTAGAAAAGTTGGAAGGAGAGTTACCAATCCTTGAGTTGCCGATAGATTTTCCGCGCCCAAGTGTGCAGCAATTTGAGGGAGCATATGTGGATGTACGTGTAAACCGCGAAACTACAGAAAAATTACAAGCATTGACTAAAGAAGAAAACGGCACGCTTTATATGACATTATTAGCTGCGTATAATGTGTTACTAGCTCGTTATACAGGACAAGAAGATTTCATAGTAGGAACACCAATTGCAGGGCGTCCACATGCAGACTTAGAACCAATCGTTGGTATGTTTGTTAATACGCTTGCGATACGTAATAAATTAGTAAACGATAAGCCGTTTCGTCAGTTCTTACAAGAAGTAAGAGAAAATGTGTTAAAAAGTTATGAACATCAAATGTATCCGTTAGAAGATTTAATTGAAAAGCTGAAAGTTCAACGAGATATGAGTCGAAACCCATTGTTTGATACGATATTTACCCTACAGAATGTGGACCTTACGGTCCCGCAAGGTGAAGGATTTATGCTTTGTCCATATCCATTTGATTATCAAATGTCAAAAGTGGATGTGACTGTAGGTGCGGTAGAGGAAGAGGGGGAATTGCACCTTCGGTTTGAATACAGCACCGCACTATTTACACGTGAGACAATAGAACAAATGAGTACACACTTTTGTACAATATTACAGAAGATCGCAAATCATCCAGACGTTGTGATTGCAAATATAGATGTGACAACGGAAGAAGAGAAAGAAAGATTGATTGTTCAATATAATAAAACGGAAACAGCATATCCAAAAAATAAATCTTTGGCAGAGCTATTTGAAGAACAGGTACAAAAATACCCAGATCAAGTTGCGCTTGTATACGGAGAACAGAGTATGACGTATCGAGAGCTTGATAGGAAAGCGAATGGATTGGCTCACCGCTTGCAAGCGAAAGGGGTAAAAGCTGATACACTTGTTGGATTACTAGGTGAACATTCGTTAGAGACATTGGTATCCATGGTAGCTATTTTAAAAGCAGGAGGCGCTTATTTACCAATTGATCCGAATTATCCGCTTGAACGGAAACAATATATGATGCAGGATAGTGGGCTGGACTTAGTAGTTGCGACAGAAAATTATGACTGGGATGAAACGATACTTGGTGGAGAAGTCATTCAATTGAGTTCTATAAATGAGTTAGAAGGTAGAGAGGATTCACCAATTGTATTAAGTCATCCGAAGGATTTAGCGTATGTATTATATACATCTGGTTCTACTGGTCAACCGAAAGGTGTAATGGTAGAACAACGAAATGTTGTTCGTTTGATCAAAAATACGAACTTTACTGATCTATCTCAAGGGCGTCTGCTTTTAACGGGAGCAATTGTTTTTGATGCATCTACTTTTGAGATTTGGGGTGCTTTATTAAATGGCTTGACGCTATCTCTAATTGAGAAAGACACGTTGTTGAATCCGTTTAAATTACAGAAAATTATTGAGAGACAGAAGATTACAACAATGTGGTTGACGGCGCCTTTATTTAATCAAATTTCCCAAC
The DNA here is from genome assembly GCF_030292155.1 of Bacillus sp. DX3.1. Classification (NCBI taxonomy): domain Bacteria; kingdom Bacillati; phylum Bacillota; class Bacilli; order Caryophanales; family Bacillaceae; genus Bacillus; species Bacillus sp. DX3.1. Next base: position 1,841,890 of record NZ_CP128153.1, read on the forward strand.
AACACCTAGAGGTGTTTGAAAACTTGACTTCGTTAATTGTGGGAGGAGATGTACTATCTCCATATCATATTAATGCAGTGCGAGAGCGTTATCCAAATCTAAAATTGATAAATGGCTATGGTCCGACAGAAAATACGACTTTTTCTACCACCTTTTTAATTGAGGATACGTATGAAGCGAGTATTCCGATTGGACGGCCAATTGCAAACTCGACAGCGTATGTATTGAATCCGTATCAACAGTTGTGCCCTGTAGGGATTCCAGGAGAGTTATACGTTGGAGGAGCAGGTGTTGCACGGGGATATTTGAATAAACCAGAGTTAACTACGGAAAAATTTATTGATAATCCATTTGTTCCAGGAGAGAGATTATATCGAACAGGAGATATGGTACGCTGGCTGGTAGATGGGAATATTGAATATATTGGTAGAATAGATAAACAGATTAAAATTCGAGGGCATCGCATCGAACCGGGTGAAATCGTGAGCCATTTATTGAATCATGAGGCAATTCAAGAAGCGGCTGTGGTGCCATTACAAGACTCACAGGGAGATGCATACTTGTTTGCGTATTATGTACCGGTAGAAGGAGTAGAAGAGGAAGAATATACAGAATCATCTCTTCGAGCATACTTGTCCACTCGATTGCCAGATTATATGATGCCATCGGCATTTTGTCAGTTAGAGAAACTTCCGCTCACAGTAAATGGGAAATTAAATGCGGGAGCATTGCCTGAGCTAGATAGAAATATGTATGCAGCAAAAGAATATGTGCCACCGCAAAATGAAACGGAACGAAAATTGTCTGTTATTTGGCAAGAAGTATTAGGAATAGAGGGAGTAGGTCGTTTAGATCATTTCTTTGAGTGTGGTGGGCATTCGCTAAAGGCAATGCAACTTATATCACTTATTCATCAGAAATTTCAAGTTAATATTTTGTTACGCGAGATATTCAAAAATCCTATTTTATGCGATATGTCTAAAGTTATCCAGTCCAAAGATGAAAGCTTATATAATGCTATCGAAATTGTAAATAAGAAAGAATTTTATCCTGCTTCCTCTGCACAAATCCGTATGTATGTAACGCAACAACTCGATAGAGAGTCGGTTGCATATAATATGCCAATCGCATTTCGTTTTACTGGTATACTGAATATAAAGAATATAGAACAAGCTTTTCGTACACTAATGCATCGTCATGAGTCACTACGTACTTCAGTTAAACTTGTTGAAGGACAAGTCGTTCAACAAGTTCAAGAAGAGCTAAAATGGTCATTAGAAGTGAAGAATATCAAAGAAAACTCTATAAATGATTACATTGAAAAATTTGTTCGTCCTTTTGACTTAGCTTGTGCGCCGCTAATTCGAGTTAACTTGTTAAAGTTATCTGAAACAGAGCATATTTTGCTATTAGACACTCATCATATTATATCTGATGGAGCATCACTTACTATTTTATTACGTGAATTCATAGAATTATATGAAGGAGGAAATATAAAACCATTACGAATACAATATAAAGATTATGCTGTATGGCAAAGGAAACTATTACAGTCAGAGAATCTTAAACAACAGGAAAAATATTGGTTATCTACAATGTCGGGAGAATTACCTGTACTTGAACTTCCAACTGACTTTTTAAGACCTTCAGCACAGAGTTTTACTGGTGATAAAGTAAAAGTTTCCTTATCTGAAAAATGGATGAATCAGCTTTCTCTATTGAACCATAAACAAGGCAGTACATTGTTTATGACGTTGTGTGCTTGTTATAACATTCTATTATCAAAGTATTCTGGACAAGAGGATATTATTATTGGGACAATTAACAATGGGAGAAAGCATGGAGATTTAGAAGATATTGTTGGGATGTTTGTGAATATGCTTGCCCTACGTAATTATCCAAAACCAAATATGAGTTTTTATGATTTTTTAGAATCGGTAAAAGAAAACGTACTGTTTGCTTTTGAAAATCAAGATTATCCGTTTGAAGATATGGTAGAGAAATTAGCTGTTCATCATAGTCAAAGTCAAAGTGGAAATCCATTATTTAATACAATGTTTTCTTTACAAAATCTTGATACGCAACACATTTCGACAAAAAAAATAGAAATAACATCATATAATTATGATCATAGAATTTCTAAATTCGATTTAACATTAGAGGCTTTTGAATATAAGGGAGAATTATTTTTAGAATTTGAGTATGCTACTCATCTATTTGAGCGTAGCACTATAGAAAGAATGGCTGGTCATTTTATTCAAATTTTGAAACAAATAGTTACAAAACCAGATATAAAATTGTCAAATATTCAAATGCTTGGGCAGGAAGAAAAACAATTAATTTTAGGATTTAATGATAAGGTTTCTGATTATCAGAAAAAAACTATTAATGAGGTTTTTGAAGAGCAGGTACAAAAAACTCCTAATGCAAAGGCAGTTGTGTATGAGGGAGAGTCTTTGACATATGAACAATTAAATAAAAATTCAAATCAATTAGCTCATATTTTGAGAGAAAAAGGGGTACAAGCGCAACAAGTAGTAGGATTACTTGCCACGAGGTCGAGTGAAATGTTAATTGGGCAAATGGCTATATTAAAAGCAGGTGGAGTATATTTGCCTATTGATCCAAGTTTTCCTGAAAATCGTATTGAATATATGTTACAAGATAGTGGGGTAAATATTTTATTAACTAATGTTTCTGTGAGCGGAAGTTGGGGTTCTGAGAGGGAAATAATTTTTATTAATAACGATATACTTTATCAAGGATTCGGAGAAAATCTGGTCAATCTGAGTAAACCTAATGATCTAGCATATATTATTTATACATCAGGTTCGACTGGGGAACCAAAAGGAGTAATGATTGAGCATCATAGTGTACTTAATCTTTCAAATTGGTTCTGTCAAAAATATGATTTAATAACAAATTGTAATGTGCTACAAATGACAAACATTTCATTTGATGTGTCAATTGAAGAAACGTTAGTCACTTTACTCAATGGAGCAACTATTTATATACCTAAAAAGGAAGTTATATTTTCTTCTAATCACTTCGTTCGGTATTTAAAAGAAAACCATATAAATATTGCACAGTTTGTACCAATTACACTTCAAGAGTTACTTGTAAGGCATGAGAGATTAGAAGATTTACATGTAGTAATTTGTGGAGGAGAAAAATTAGAAAAATCTCTTGCGAAACAAATTTTAGATAAAGGGTATCAATTATTTAATCATTATGGTCCTACAGAAGCGACTGTAGATACTCTTGTTTACGACTGTCAGATTGATGCACGTAAAGTCCCGTTAGGAAAACCAATTAATAATACAAGGGTTTATATTTTAGATAAAGTCGGATTTCAATTGCAACCAATTGGAGTTCCAGGAGAATTATGTATTGCTGGGGCAGGCGTAGCACGTGGGTATTTAGGGAAATCAGATATGAATGCTATAAAATTTGTTAATGATCCATTTGTCCCAGAAGAAAAAATGTATCGAACAGGAGACTGGGTACGCTGGCTTCCAGATGGGAATGTTGAGTACTTAGGCCGTATTGACGATCAAGTGAAAATTAGAGGTCATCGTATTGAACTTGGAGAAATTGAAGAAAACTTATTGTCACATCCATTTGTAAGCGAAGCGGTAGTCATTGCTAGAAAAGATGAAGATAAACAATCTTACCTTTGTGCATATCTTGTAATGAGAAAAGAATATAGAGCATCGCAACTTCGTGAAGATCTTACGGAGAAATTGCCGAATTACATGATTCCAGCACATTTTGTTTTTTTAGAAAAACTTCCACAATTAGAAAATGGAAAAATAAACCGTAAAGCATTGCCGTTACCTGAGTATGATTTGAAAAATGAAGAAGAATATGAGGCTCCATCGACCCCATTAGAGCTTATACTTTCAGCGTTATGGGGGGAGATTTTAAACGTTCAGAATCCAGGGGTTAACGCGAATTTCTTTGAAATTGGCGGTCACTCTCTTAAAGCGACTTTTTTAGCATCTCGTATTTATAAAGAAATTGGTATTGAAGTACCAATACGAGTACTATTCTCAAGACCGACGATTAAAGAGTTAGCTGCATATATTGTAGAAAATAAACAAAAAAGCTATATAGCTATTCAGCCAGTCGAAGAAAGAGCATACTATCCAGCATCGTCAGCACAAAAGCGACTTTATATTATGAATCAGTTGGAAAAAATGTCTACTAATTACAATATGTCATTATTCATGAGAATAAATGGGAAATTAAATATTTCGCAATTTTGTGATGCGGTTGATAGTTTGGTACAGAGACATGAAATCTTACGGACTACTTTTGAACTAATAGATGAAGAGTTAGTTCAGCGTATAAATGAAAATATAAAAGTAGATGTTAGTATACAAGATGCAAATGAACAAGAGTTATCAGAATTGACTCTCGGGTTTATCCAACCTTTTGATTTACAGGAAGGACCATTAATTCGTGTTGCTCTTATAAAAATGAATGATGAACAGTATGTTTTAATGCTTGATATGCATCATATTGTTTCTGACGGAACTTCTATAAATATACTTTTAAATGAATTATTTAAATTATATAAAGGTGAGCCTTTAGAATTGCTAGAGCTCCAGTATAAAGATTTTGCATCATGGGAACAAGAATGGAAAAATAGCGATAATTTTCAACAACAAGAACAATATTGGATTGAAATGTTTGCAAATGATGTACCAGTGATGAATATGCCAACTGATTATCCTAGACCACCAGCTCGCAAATTTGAAGGTAGTCAAGTGTCTTTTGAAATTAATGAGGAGTTAACTCAAAAACTTTATGCATTGTCAGCTAAATATGGCACTACGCTGTATATCAACCTTCTTGCAATGTACAATATTTTACTTTCCAAGTATACAGGTCAAGAAGATATTGTAATTGGTTCTCCAATTGCAGGTCGTGTGCATACCGAGTTTGAGTCAATTGTTGGAATGTTTGTTAATACCTTAGCATTACGTAATTATCCAGAACCTAAAATCCAATTCAATGTATTTTTGTTACAAGTTAAAGAAGTTGTGCTTAAGTCTATTGAAAATCAGTCTTATCCATTTGAAGGATTGGTGGAGAAAGTGGATATGGAACGCGATTTAAGTCGTAATCCATTATTCGATACCATGTTTGTTATGCAGAATACTGACGATAAAACCCCGGAAATAGATATGCAAGATATAGCGTTAAGTTCATATGCATATGAAAATAAAACTGCTAGGTTTGATCTTACTTTATCAGTTACAGAGTTTGAGGGGAAAATTATTGGTAGTATGGAATACAGTACTAATTTGTTCCGTGAATCTACCATTACACGTATGGCTCAAAACTTTATAAGGATAATTGAGCAGCTTGTTCATCAAACGGATACAACGATTGCTGACTTAGAAGTAGTTACAGAATCTGAGAAAAAATTATTAGTTAACGAATTCAATGATAGTGAAGTCTTATTTCAAAATGATGTTACATTACATGGGCTTTTTGAGCAGCAAGTCAAATGTTCTCCTGAACAAGTAGCACTTATATTTGGAAATGATGAGATAACATATGAACAGTTGAATACAAAAGCGAATGGTCTTGCGAGAACGTTACGTAAAAAGGGCATCAAACCAGAAACGATGGTTGGGATTATGATGGAGTCATCAATTGAGATGGGTATAGGGTTACTAGCTATATTAAAGGCGGGAGGAGCGTACGTCCCAATTGATCCGCATTATCCAGAGGAACGAATTCAACATATAATACAAGACAGCCAAGTTAATATAATTATTACACAAACGCATATTAAAAATTGTGTAGAGTTTACTGGTGAATGGTTAGACGTGTTAGATGAAAAAAATTATGATATCCACAGTGAGAATTTAATATTTGAGCAGGAAACAGATAGCCTTGCTTATGTAATATACACATCAGGAACTACTGGAAATCCTAAAGGAACACTAATAGAGCATAAAAGTATTGTAAATATGTTACAGTGGCGGTGTTTAGAATATAAATTTTCTACTGAACATCGAATTCTTCAACTTCTTTCATATGCATTTGATGCATTTGTAGCAAATTTTTTTACACCGCTTTTATGTGGAGCCACAGTAGTTTTACTTAAAGAGAATGAAATGAAAGATTTAATTGCAATTAAAGAAACGATTGTTTCAAAAAAAATAGCTCATTTTGCATGTGTGCCTAGCTTATATGGGGCATTACTTGAAATTTTTGATCTGGAAGATGTGCGGTCACTACAATCGATTACGTTAGGTGGAGATAAGTTAAGTAAAAAAATTAGATCACTAAGTTATGAGAAAGCACCTCATATTGAAATTGTCAATGAGTATGGTCCAACAGAGAATAGTGTAACAACAACAATTTCACGGAATGTACAGCTAGCAGATCATATTAGGATTGGTCGTCCGATTTCTAATGTTCATACTTATGTTCTGAATCCGCAACAACATTTACAGCCAATAGGTGTGCCAGGGGAATTATATATTGGAGGGGCTGGTTTAGTTAGGGGATATCTCAACCAACCTGATCTTACAACAGAGTATTTTCTATCTATTCCTTCTCTTCCAGATCACAGGTTATATAGAACAGGAGATATTGTGCGCCTTCATGAAGATGGTCAAATCGAGTTTTTAGGTCGCGTAGACAATCAGATAAAAGTAAGGGGTTACAGGATTGAAACAGATGAAATCGAATCCGCTTTACTACAACTCGAGAAAATACAAGAGGTGGTGGTTATACCTATAGAGAACCATAGTGATGAAAAGGCATTGTGTGCCTATTTTGTATCAAAAGAGGAATTGGTTGAAAGTGAGCTTCGTGATATCCTTTCAAAGGTATTACCTTTCTATATGATACCATCATATTTCATGCAAATAGAGAAGGTACCGTTAACATTAAATAATAAGGTAGATAAAAAAGCATTACCAAAACCTAGAAATAATGATGTGGATGAAAAGGTATTAATAGAGCCTGTCAATAGAATAGAAAAAATTCTTGTGACTATATGGAGTGAAGTGCTTCATATAGACAAAATAAGTACGAATGAGAGCTTTTTTGAGTTGGGTGGAGATTCTATAAAGGCAATAAAAATTGTAGCTCGTTTAAATAACTACAACTTAAATCTTGAAATGAAAGATGTTTTTCAACATCCAACGATTCAACAACTGTCTCCATACGTTCAACAGCAAAAAATAGAGATTAATCAGGATATTGTTATAGGTGAAGTGGAATTAACTCCTGTTCAACATTGGTTTTTTGAACAAAAATTTACGGGTCAACATCATTGGAATCAATCAATGCTGCTACATCATATTGAAGGTTTTAAAGCGCCGTTAGTTGAAAAGGTATTTTCAAAAATTGTAGAACATCATGATGCGTTGCGGATTATATTTAAAGTCGAAGACAGAGAAATATTTCAAGTGCACCGTGGTCTGGAAGAAACTGTTTTTGAAATGGAAGAATATGACCTTATAGACAAATTCGATGCAGCCTCTTATATACAAAAATTTTCAGATCGTATACAGGGAAGTTTGAATATCTACCACGGACCGCTTATTAAATTGGGATTATATAAGACTAGAGATGGAGATCATTTATTAATTGCGATTCACCACCTTATAGTGGATGCGGTTTCTTGGAGAATTTTAATTGAGGATTTTATAAAAGGATATCAACAGGCAGAAGAACAAAAGAGAATTGTATTACAACCAAAAACACATTCTTTTCAAGAATGGTCTAATGAATTAGTTCGTTATAGGAAAAATAAAGTAGATGAATATGAAACATACTGGAGAAGTATAGATAGCAATGATGTGAAATCTTTACCGAAAGATTATGCTACTCTCCATAATTTTTTCAAGGACACGTACACAATTACAGAATCATTGTCAAAAGAGTGGACAGATAATCTTTTAAAAAGAACAAATCATGCGTATAGCACAGAAATTGATGATGTTTTGTTGACAGCGCTTGGTTTGACAGTACAAGAATGGACAGGAGAACATAAAGTGGCCTTACATATGGAGGGGCACGGTCGTGAAAGTATAAGAGAAGGTATTAACCTATCTCGCACTGTTGGTTGGTTTACTTCTATTTATCCTGTAGTTCTTGAGATAAATCCTGCAGAAGATATTTCTTATCAAATTCGATCAGTTAAAGAAAATTTACGTTGTATTCCGAATAAAGGGATTGATTATGGAATATTGAAATATATAGGAAATTCAAAAGTGGATGAAAGAAAATTAAAGTTAAAACCAGAAATTTCCTATAACTATTTAGGGCAATTAGAAACTCAGGAAACGGAAAGTACAATTAGAGCATCTTCTTTTAGTATGGGAGAAACTATGAGTCCTCGTACAGAGCGTCTTTATACGTTGGAGGTTTCGGCTGTAATTGTCCAAGGGCAATTTACATTTAATTTTAGTTATAACAAATATCAATATGATGAAAAAACTATTATGAAACTTGTTCAACTTTTTAAACAGAATCTATTTACGCTCATTGAACACTGTATGAGTAAAAAGGAAACGGTACTAACACCAAGTGATGTAGGAGATAAGGATCTTTCATTAGACGAGTTAGAAGATATTATGAATTTAATCGATTCGTTGTAGGGAATACAAGAATTTCCACTTTTTTCTTAAAAAGTGGAAATTCTAAAAAGTAGAGAAGGGAAGAGGATTGAGTGAGTTTACAGGTAGAAAAAGTTTATCGATTATCCCCTATGCAAAAGGGAATGCTTTTTCATACATTAATAGATAATGATTCGAGTATGTATTTTGAACAGCAGACAATGACTCTTACAGGAATTTTAGATATTTGTATTTTAGAAAAAAGTTTTCAGTTATTAAGTAAAAGGTTTGATATATTGCGAACATGTTTTATTTCTGAAAAGATACAAGATCCAAGACAGATAGTTTTAAAAGATCGATCTATACCAGTTCGTTTTGAAGATATAACTCATCTTTCTAATCAAAAACAAGAGCATTATATAAAACAATGTGAAGAGAATGATCGTAAACGCGGTTTCGATTTATTAAAAGATCCTTTAATGAGAATTTTGATTTTACAAACAAATGATAATACTTATAAAATGATTTGGAGTCATCATCATATATTAATGGATGGATGGTGTCTCTCTATTATTATGCGTGACTTATTTTATTTTTATAGTGCATTAAAAGATGGAGAAACTGTCAGCTTAAATCCTATAACTCAATTTGGAGAATATATTAAATGGCTGGAAGAATGTAATCACGATGAAGCGATTGCTTATTGGGAAAATTATTTAGAAGGGTATGAACAACAAGCTTTTCTGCCTAGTTATTTTAAAAAGGCTCAGCTTTATGAGGAATCAAGAGTAGAAGAATTAAATTTTTCATTAGATAAGGAAACTACAGGTGAATTAATTAAATTTGCTCAAAAAAATCATATAACAATAAATCAAGTTTTACAAACAATATGGGGGATACTATTACAACATTATAACAACACAGACGATGTTGTATTTGGAACAGTTGTTTCTGGAAGAAATGCTAAAATTAAAAACATTGAACATATAGTTGGATTATTTATTAATACAATACCAGTTCGTGTTAAATGTAGTGAAGGTGCGTCTTTTAGCGATATTATAGCTTGTACAAAACAGGATACGATGAATTGTGAAAAATATGAATTCGCTTCATTGGCTGATGTTCAAGCAACTACATTGCCTGGAATGGATTTAATTCACCATATTGTGGTATTTCAAAATTTTGATACAATGGGAAGCTCATTAGACCACGATTATTCGTCTAAATTGGGTTTTGATATTACTGAAATAGAGGGATTTGAAAAATTAAACTATGAATTTGCTTTAGTATTCGGACTAGGGGAACAGTTGCATGCGCGTATGATGTTTAACCCGTCAGTATATGAGAGAAGGTTTCTAAATTCTGTAGCTAATCATTGTGTGAAAATTATTCGTCAAATTATTAAGGATCCTAATATACTAATATCAGACATCAATGTTGTTGAAAAACAAGAAAAAGAGCAACTACTTAATTATAATAAGACGGAAACAGCATACCCAAGAAATAAATCTTTGGTAGAACTATTTGAGGAACAGGTACAAAAAAGGCCTGATGGAATTGCACTTATCTTCAAAAATCAAAAAATGACTTATCGTACTTTAAATGAGAGAGCGAATCAATTAGCAAGGACATTGCGTGAACAAGGTGTTGCTTCAGGAGAAGTTGTTGGAATTATGGCAAATCGCTCATTTGAAATGGTGATTGGTGTATTAGCGGTATTAAAGGCTGGAGCGGCGTATCTACCAATTGATCCAAATTATCCTGTAGCACGTAAGCAATATATGTTAGAAGATAGCGGAGCGAACTTCTTGTTAATTCAAAAAGAATTAGACGAAGAGATGGTTTTTGAAGGAACGGTGTTAGACCTAGAAGATGAAACATTGTATGGGCAAGGAACAGTGAATGAATCTATCGGAAATTATAGTAATTCAGAGGATATAGCAAGTATTATTTACACATCTGGATCAACTGGACAACCAAAGGGGAATATGACTACACACTATAATATTAGCCGTATAGTAAAAGATACAAACTATATAAGCATATCTGAACAAGATCGATTATTACAGATGGCTAGTTTTTCATTTGATGCATCGTTTTTTGAGATTTTTGGATCATTATTAAATGGGGCACAGTTGGTGTTAATTGAGAAAGAGGATGTACTTGATGCACAACGACTGTTTCATATTATTGAAACCGAAGGTATTACCGTTTCCTTCGTCACAACAGCACTATTTAATATGTTAGTTGATATGGATCTTGGTGTTATGAAGGGACTTCGGAAAATTTTGTTTGGTGGAGAAAAGGTATCTGTATCTCATGTGCGAGAAGCTCTTAGAGCTGTTGGATCAAATCGTTTGATTCACGTATATGGACCAACAGAAAGTACAGTATTCACAACATTTTATCCAGTCAATGAGTTGGAAGAGGATGCAATTACTGTACCAATTGGGGTACCAATTAGTAATACGAAGGTATATGTGTTAGATCATAAGCACAGATTGTGTCCGAGAGGTGTACCAGGCGAGTTATATATTGGGGGAGATGGACTAGCTAAAGGTTATCTTAATAGAGCAGAATTGACAGCAGAGAAATTTATTGAAAGTCCATTTGTTTCAGGAGAGAAATTATATCGAACAGGGGATATGGTTCGATGGTTACCAGACGGGAACATTGATTATATTGGCAGAATAGATAAACAGATTAAAATTCGAGGACATCGTATCGAACCAGGTGAAATCGCGAGCCATTTATTGAATCATGAGGCAATCCAAGAAGTAGCTGTGGTACCATTACAAGACTCGCAGGGGGATGCTTACTTGTGTGCGTACTATGTACTAGTAGAAGGAATGGAAGAGGAAGAATATACAGAATTTTCTCTTCGAACATACTTGTCCATTCGATTACCAGATTATATGATGCCATCGGCATTTTGTCGGTTAGAGAAGCTTCCACTCACAGTAAATGGGAAAATCAATAACCAATTACTTCCGGTGCCAGAGAAAACCGATTCAGATACAATGTATCGCGCACCTGAAGATGAATTGGAGGAGAAATTAGTAGAGATCTGGAAAGAAATTTTAGGGGTATCACATATTGGTACGTTGGATAACTTCTTTTCTTCTGGGGGACACTCTTTAAAGGCTATGCAACTTATCGGGCGTATACAGAAGGAGTTTCAGATAGATTGTGCACTTCGAGATGTATTTCAACAACCAACGATTCGAGAATTTGCTACATTTGTAAGAGGAAATCAGTACCAAACGTATACCAAAATTGAAAAAGCAGAAGAAGCACCTTGTTATCCTGTCACATTTGCACAACAGAGATTATATGTTGTTAATCAATTAGAAAATGTCAATACGGCTTATAATATGCCATTAATGTTAAAAGTAGATTCTGGTTTAGACTATAAACGTTTAAGTAGAGTGTTTCAAATATTAATTGAAAGACATGAAGCATTTCGGACAACGTTCGGAATGGAAGGTGATGAATTAGTACAGTATATTCATCCATCTGTTTCATATAAAATTAAACAAAGCGAAGTAAAGTATGAGGATATAGAACGCATACAAAAAGAATTTGTTCGCCCATTTGATTTAAGTAAGGTGCCTTTATTACGTACAGAAGTGCTGAATCTTCCAGATGATACGTCAATCATTATGATAGATATGCATCATATTATTTCAGATGGAGTGTCTATGGATCTATTTCTTAAAGAGCTTGTTCAGTTGTATGAAAACGAAGAGCTTATATTGCCAGTAAATCAAATTCAATATAAAGATTATGCTGTATGGCAGAAGCAACAAGCTAACATAGAAAAGATGGCAGAACATGAAGCATACTGGTTAGAGGTTTTTTCTGGAGAATTGCCAAACTTAGAATTACCTACTGATAATGTACGACCGCCGGTGCAACAATTTGTAGGGAATTATATCTCGACAGAGATACCTGCAAATCTTGTTTCTCAGATTAAGAAGAATAATAGTATGTATGAATCTACACTATTTATGACCTTGATTGCAGCTTATAATGTACTGCTTTGGAAGTATACAGGACAAACTGATCTGATTGTTGGAACTACAGACGTAGGTCGACCGCAGGTCGAAATGGACACGGTTATAGGCATGTTTGTCAATACATTAGCTTTACGTACTAAACTTTCTCCAAACCAAACATTTGAAGAGCTTGTAGCTAATGTGAAAGAAAGTGTACTTCAGGCGAATGAACATCGTGCATATCCATTTGAAAAGCTTATTGAAAAAGTAGTTGTGCAAAGGGATGTTAGCCGTAATCCATTGTTTGACACAATGTTCACATTACGTAATAGAGCTGACGTAAAATCTTCTAATAAACAAGCGCACCTCCATATCATGGATGCAGAAAGAAATGTTGCCAAATTTGATTTGACTCTTGGAATTACCGAAGGAGAAAATGGCTTAACAATAGATTGGGAGTATAGTACAGACCTATTTACAGAAGCGACAATTCAACGTATGACTTCTCATTATGTACAGGTACTTACCCAGATGATAGAAAATCCACGACGTAAACTATTAGAGTTTGATTTATTTACACCGTTAGAAAAGCAACAGTTATTGGCTGAATACAATGATACAGCTGTCTCGTATTGTGACAATGTTACAATTCATCAGCTATTTGAAGAACAAGTAAGTAAAACTCCAAAGGCTATAGCGTTAGTTCACAGAGATAAACAAGTTACATTTGAAGAGTTAAACCAACGTGCAAATAAATTGGCTCGGGTACTACGTGCGAAAGGTGTAGGACCGGAGGTTATTGTAGGAATTATGATTAAGTCTTCTATTGATATGGTGGTTAGCATACTAGCTGTCTTAAAAGCGGGGGGTGCTTATCTACCTATCGATTCTGATTATCCATTAGAGCGTAAAGTGTACATGTTGGAAGATAGTAGGGCAACGCACTTGCTTACACAATTTGATTGGAAAGAAGAAGCATTTAGTGGTGAAGTATTAAATGTAACAGATCCAACGTTATACCAAGAAGATGGAGGGAATTTAATACCTCTGCAAGGATCAGAACACGCAGCATATGTTATTTATACTTCGGGATCTACAGGGAAACCAAAAGGGGTAGTAATAGAACACAAGGGAGTCATTAATTATATTGATTGGGCTAAGAAAAAATATGTGTGTGGAGCAGATGATACGTTTGCTTTATATTCATCACTTTCGTTTGACCTAACGGTCACATCCTTATTTACACCATTGTTAAGTGGGCTATGTACTTATGTATATGAGGATGATCATAGTGAGTTTATTTTATATCGTATTTTACGGGAAAATAAGGTTACTATATTAAAATTAACACCTGCACATTTATCACTTTTACAAGAAGGTGATTATAAGAATACACGCGTAAGAAAGCTGATTGTAGGCGGGGAAGAGCTAAAGAGAAAGTTAGCAGAATGTATTTTAGAACGTTTTCCAAAAGGGGTCGACATTATAAATGAATATGGTCCGACAGAGGCGACTGTTGGATGTATGAACTATCATTTTAATGAAAATCAGAAATATGGAAGTTCGGTTCCGATTGGAACGCCAATTCAAAATACACAACTTTATGTGCTGGATGAGCATTACAATCCGGTATTGACTGGATGTGTAGGTGAAATCTATATTGCAGGCGATGGATTAGCGCGTGGTTATTTAGGTAGAGAGGAGTTAACAAAGGAACGTTTTATCCGTAATCCGTTCCGTGAGGAACAAAGGATGTATAAAACGGGTGATTTAGCTCGTATGTGTGCAGATGGTCAATTAGAGTATATCGGTCGTGTAGATTGTCAAGTGAAGATTCACGGTTATCGGATAGAACTTGGTGAAATTGAAGAACAATTACAGAGGCATGAGGCAGTGAAAGAAGTAGTTGTAATTGATAGAGTGGATGAAGAAAAGCAAGTGCATCTATGTGCTTATATGGTAACGACACAACAATGGAATCAAACAGATATGCGAAAGTATTTGATGAAGAGTTTACCTTCTTATATGGTTCCGACTATTTATATGGACGTTCCGTCCATCCCGTTAACTTTAAATGGGAAGGTAGATTATAAACAGTTACCAGAACCAGAAAGAGTACATCGAATGGTTTCTAATTTCCAAAAACCTAGAAATGAAGTAGAAGAAAAGTTATTGAATGCATGGATAGAAGTATTAGGAGTAGAACAAATTGGGATTCAAGATAACTTTTTTGAATTAGGTGGGGATTCAATTAAGGCGATTAAGATTGCGTCTCGTTTGCAGCAAGAAGGGTATAAGCTTGAAATTCAACAGCTGATGCGTTATGGCACAATTGAAGAGGTAAGTTTATACGTGGAGTCTACATCAATAGAAATTAATCAGGAAGCAATAGAAGGTAAAGTCCCATTAACACCAATCCAGCAGTGGTTCTTTGAAAATGAGTTGACAGATCGACATCACTATAATCAGGCAATGATGTTATATCGACCAGAAGGATTTGACCAGATATTACTTCAGCAAGTACTGAATAAAATTATGGAGCATCATGACGCGTTGCGTATGGTGTATCAATTAAAAGAAACGAGAGTTTCACAAATAAATCAAGGCCTTGAAATGGTGAAGGCTCATTTAGAGATTAGAGATCTAAGAGGAAGACAGAAGGTAGCGGAAGAAATTGAATCGCAGGCAAATGACATTCAACGTAGTTTTAATTTAGAAACCGGTTCACTTATAGCGACGGTACTATTTCAAACAGATGACGGGGCTCATTTATTGTTAGTTGCACATCATTTAGTAATTGATGGAGTATCTTGGCGCATTTTACTAGAAGATTTATCAATGGGTTATCAACAAAGGTTACGAGGAGAAAAGATTCAATTTCCTCCTAAAACTCATTCTTATCAAGAGTGGGCGAACAAGCTTGTAGATTATGCGAACAGTAAGAAAATATTACGTGAATTAGAATATTGGAATGGAATAGAAAATCGGAATTTTGAGTCTTTAGAAAAAGAAAGAATGAATTTAAGAAATACATGGGGAGATTCAAGAACACTTTCTATTAGTTTAAATGAAAAAGAGACTCAATCCTTACTTAAAGATACTCATAGAGCATATAAAACAGACATGAACAGTTTACTTCTTTGTGCATTGGGATTAGCATTTCATGAATGTACTGAACAAGAAGAGATACTCCTACATTTAGAAGGACATGGACGTGAACAGATTGGTTTAGATATAGATGTTAGTCGTACTATAGGGTGGTTTACGTCAATATACCCAGTTGTTTTAAAAATATATGATAGTAATAATATTTCTTATCAAATTAAAACTACGAAAGAGATGTTACGAAAAATACCTAATAATGGTATGAACTATAATGTTTTAAGATATTTAAAAGACGAGGAAGGTGAAAGTGTAAAATTCACATCAGTACCAGATATTAGTTTTAATTATTTAGGTCAGTTTGATCAAGATATGCAAGTAGATACGTTTGCTATTTCGCAGTTATCCTCTGGTACACCAATAAGTAGGGATACGGAGCGGATATACAAACTTGATATTATAGCAATGATTGAGAATGGTATATTTACAATGAACGTTTCATTCTCTAATCACATATATAATGAGCAGACTATCACAAAATTTATCAACTCGTATAAAAAGTATCTTTTAATAATTATTGAGCATTGTGTAACTAATACTGAGAACGAAGTAACCCCAAGCGATTTTAGTATTAAAAATGACACATTAGAAGATTTAGAAGCAACATTCTCTATTCTCGAATCACTGTAGGGAATCTAGCATTCTCATGAGAGGGGTTCTCTCTCATGAGAACATTTTGTTGTATTATTAATTAAAGGAGTGATAATTATGTTTGATAAAAGCAATGTGCAAGATATTTATTATTTGTCTCCGATGCAGGAAGGAATGTTATATCACACTATTACAGAAGAAAGCTCTACTATGTATGTCACGCAGTATCGGATGACTTTGCGAGGTAATGTGGATATCCCTTTATTAGAAGAAAGCTTTAACCTTCTTATTGGACGTCATGATATTTTGCGTACATGTTTTATTTATGAGAAGGTACAGCGTCCTCGGCAGGTTGTATTTAAGAAACGCCCAATGACAATTTATTCTCAAGATATTTCACAATTAGATAAAGAAGAGAAAACAGCGTATGTACAAAAATTTCAACAAGAAGATAGAGAAAAAGGCTTTGATTTACTACGTGATGTTTTAATGCGTATTTCTATTTTGAAAATTGAAGATAATAAATATGAAATGATTTGGAGTCATCATCATATTTTAATGGATGGTTGGTGCAATTCAATTATCATGAGTGAGCTGTTGTATTATTATGATTGTTTGAAGAATAAGAAGCCTATTGAACTTAAAAAGGTATATCCATATAGTTCCTATATTCAATGGCTGCAAGAACAAGATATAAAAGAAGCGCGTGCATGCTGGAAAGAGTATTTGAAGGGATATAATTCAAATACATTACTGGCTCCTCAAAATAAGAAAATGTCTATTGAAACACAAGGAAGTAAAGAAATGCAAGAGTTCATTTATCAAATAGATGAGAACTTAACTGATGAATTGAAATTGATAGCGAAAAAAAATCATACAACAGTTAATAATGTATTTCAAACTATTTGGGGAATTTTGTTACTATGTTATAATCAAGAAGATGATGTAATATTTGGTACAGTGGTTTCGGGACGGCCTTCTGAAATTCCAGGTATTGAGGATATGGTAGGTCTTTTTATTAATTCTATACCAGTCCGCATTCTCATTAATCATAAACAAACATTTAGTGAATTACTAAAATCGGTTAAATTAAGTGCCATAGATCTGGAGAGATATCATTTTACTCCTCTTGTTGATATTCAATCCAGTGTTAAAGGTATAAGTAAATTGTTTGATCATATTATAACTTTTCAAAATTTTTCTTCTGCTGAAGTTAATGAAGAGCTAGGCGATATTTCGAACGTTGGGTTTGAAGTTGTTTCTATGGATGGGATAGAAGAATCAAATTATGATTTAGCACTAATTGTAGAGTCTGATAATGTATTGGCTATTAAATTTATTTTCAATACACAAGTATATCCAGCTGATTTCATAGAACGTATTAGTAGACAGTTAAGGTACATTGTTAAACAGATTATTGCTAATCCAGAACAACTAATATTTAATATTAAGCTAGTAAATGAGGAAAAACAAAAGAAAATTTTGTCGGATTTTAACAATACAAAAACTTCATATCCAAGAAATAAATCTTTGGTAGAGTTATTTGAGGAACAGGTACAGAAAAAGCCAGATCAAGTTGCGCTTGTCTTCAAAAATCAAAAAATGACTTATCGTACTTTAAATGAGAGAGCGAATCAATTAGCAAGGACATTACGTGACCAAGGTGTTGTTTCAGGAGAAGTTGTCGGAATTATGGCAAATCGCTCATTTGAAATGGTGATAGGTGTATTAGCAGTATTAAAGGCTGGAGCGGCGTATCTACCAATTGATCCAAATTATCCTGTAGCACGTAAGCAATATATGTTAGAAGATAGCGGAGCGAACTTCCTGTTAATTCAAAAAGAATTAGACGAAGAGATAGTTTTTGAAGGAACAGTGTTAGAATTAGAAGATGAAACATTGTATGGGCAAGGAACAGCGAATGAATCTATCGGAAATTATAGTAATTCAGAGGATATAGCAAGTATTATTTATACATCTGGATCAACTGGACAACCAAAGGGGAATATGACTGCACACTATAATATTAGCCGTATAGTGAAAGATACAAACTATATACGTATATCTGAACAAGATTGTTTAACTCAGATAGCTAGTTTTTCATTTGATGCATCAATTTTTGAGATTTTTGGAGCATTATTAAATGGAGCACAGTTAGTGTTAATTGAGAAAGAGGATGTACTTGATGCACAACGATTATTTCATATTATTGAAACCGAAGGTGTTACCATATTTTTTGCGACAACGGCATTATTTAATACGTTAGTTGATATGGGAATTAATCGTATGAAGCACCTCCGCAAGATTCTTTTTGGTGGAGAAAAGGTATCTGTATCTCATGTACGAAAAGCTCTTCAAGCTGTTGGATCAGATCGTTTGATCCATTTATACGGTCCTTCAGAAAGTACAGTATTCACAACATTCTATCCGGTTAATGAGTTGACAGAGGATGCAATTACTGTACCGATTGGAGTACCAATTAGTAATACGAAGGTATATGTGTTAGATCATAAGCAAAGATTATGCCCGATCGGTGTACCAGGTGAGTTATATGTGGGAGGAGACGGACTAGTAAAAGGGTATATTAATAAACCAGAGTTAACCATGGGGAAATTTATCGAAAATCCATTTGTTCCAGGAGAGAGAGTATATCGAACAGGGGATATGGTTCGATGGTTACCAGACGGGAACATTGATTATATTGGCAGAATAGATAAACAGATTAAAATCCGAGGACATCGTATCGAACCAGGTGAAATCATGAGCCATTTATTGAATCATGAGGCAATCCAAGAAGCGGCTGTGGTACCATTACAAGACTCACAGGGAGATGCATACTTGTGTGCGTATTATGTACCGGTAGAAGGAATAGAAGAGGAAGAATATACAGAATCTTCTCTTCGAGCGTACTTGTCCACTCGGTTGCCAGATTATATGATGCCATCGGCATTTTGCCAGTTAGAGAAACTTCCGCTTACAGTAAATGGGAAATTAGATGCAGCAGCATTGCCAGAGCCGGATAGAAATATGTACGTAACAAAAGAATATGTACTACCTCAAAATGAAACGGAACGAAAATTGTCTGTTATTTGGCAAGAAGTACTAGGAATAGAGGAAGTAGGTCGTTTCGATCATTTCTTCGAGTGTGGTGGTCATTCATTAAAAGCAATGCTTCTTGTGTCACGAATTGCTCGTGAATTTGAAGTAACATTTCAGATTAAAGATGTGTTTCATGCACCAGTGTTATATCAGATGGCTGAAACAATAGAACAAATGAATCCAGAAGTGTATTTAAGAATTGAACCAGTAGAATCTCGCGGTTTTTATCCGGTATCGTCGGCGCAACAACGTATTCATGTAGCAAGTCAACTTACGACAGAGTCGGTTCACTATAATGTACCACTTGTATTTGAAATTGAAGGAGACTTACAGAAGGAACGTTTAGTAAAAGCATTTGAGATGCTTATAAAACGACATGAAGCACTTCGCACATCATTTCATATGAAGGAGAATACTTTAGTACAGTGTATTCATAACCAGGTGGAATTTTCATTAGAAGAGATAGAGGGAATCGAGGAGAACGTACCAAAGCTGTTACAAGAATTTGTTAGACCTTTTGATTTGACGAAGCCATTATTAATGCGTGCTGGTTTACTTGAAGTAGATACGAAGAAACGATTGTTGTTAGTAGATTTACATCATATTATTACCGATGGTATGTCCACAAATATACTGTTACAAGAACTTGTTCAACTGTATCAAAAGCCAAGTGATTTAGAGCCACTTCGTATTCAATATAAAGATTATGCAGTGTGGCAACAAAAATTTTTACAGACCGAAGGGATGAAACGCCAAGAAGCGTTTTGGCTAGAAAAGTTGGAAGGAGAGTTACCAATCCTTGAGTTGCCAACAGATTTTCCGCGTCCAAGTGTGCAGCAATTTGAGGGAGCATATGTGGATGTACGTGTAAACCGTGAAACTACAGAAAAATTACAGGCATTGACTAAAGAAGAAAATGGAACGCTTTATATGACATTATTAGCTGCGTATAATGTGTTGCTAGCTCGTTATACAGGACAAGAAGATTTCATAGTAGGAACACCAATTGCAGGGCGTCCACACGAAGATTTAGAACCAATTATTGGTATGTTTGTTAATACGCTTGCGATACATAATAAATTAGTAAACGATAAGCCATTTCGTGAGTTTTTACAAGAAGTAAGAGAGAATGTATTAAAAAGTTATGAACATCAAATGTATCCGTTAGAAGATCTGATTGGAAAACTGAAAGTTCAACGAGATATGAGTCGAAATCCATTGTTTGATACGATATTTACGTTACAGAATGTGGACCTTACGGTCCCGCAAGGTGAAGGATTTATGCTTTGTCCATATCCATTTGATTATCAAATGTCAAAAGTGGATGTGACTGTAGGTGCGGTAGAGGAAGAGGGGGAATTGCACCTTCGGTTTGAATACAGCACCGCACTATTTACACGTGAGACAATAGAACAAATGAGTACACACTTTTGTACAATATTACAGAAGATCGCAAATCATCCAGACGTTGTGATTGCAAATATAGATGTGACAACGGAAGAAGAGAAAGAAAGATTGATTGTTCAATATAATAAAACGGAAACAGCATATCCAAAAAATAAATCTTTGGCAGAGCTATTTGAAGAACAGGTACAAAAATACCCAGATCAAGTTGCGCTTGTATACGGAGAACAGAGTATGACGTATCGAGAGCTTGATAGGAAAGCGAATGGATTGGCTCACCGCTTGCAAGCGAAAGGGGTAAAAGCTGATACACTTGTTGGATTACTAGGTGAACATTCGTTAGAGACATTGGTATCCATGGTAGCTATTTTAAAAGCAGGAGGCGCTTATTTACCAATTGATCCGAATTATCCGCTTGAACGGAAACAATATATGATGCAGGATAGTGGGCTGGACTTAGTAGTTGCGACAGAAAATTATGACTGGGATGAAACGATACTTGGTGGAGAAGTCATTCAATTGAGTTCTATAAATGAGTTAGAAGGTAGAGAGGATTCACCAATTGTATTAAGTCATCCGAAGGATTTAGCGTATGTATTATATACATCTGGTTCTACTGGTCAACCGAAAGGTGTAATGGTAGAACAACGAAATGTTGTTCGTTTGATCAAAAATACGAACTTTACTGATCTATCTCAAGGGCGTCTGCTTTTAACGGGAGCAATTGTTTTTGATGCATCTACTTTTGAGATTTGGGGTGCTTTATTAAATGGCTTGACGCTATCTCTAATTGAGAAAGACACGTTGTTGAATCCGTTTAAATTACAGAAAATTATTGAGAGGCAGAAGATTACAACAATGTGGTTGACGGCGCCTTTATTTAATCAAATTTCCCAACAACACCTAGAGGTGTTTGAAAACTTGACTTCGTTAATTGTGGGAGGAGATGTACTATCTCCATATCATATTAATGCAGTGCGAGAGCGTTATCCAAATCTAAAATTGATAAATGGATATGGTCCGACAGAAAATACGACTTTTTCTACCACCTTTTTAATTGAGGATACGTATGAAGCGAGTATTCCAATTGGACGGCCAATTGCAAACTCGACAGCGTATGTATTGAATCCGTATCGACAGTTGTGTCCTGTAGGGATTCCAGGAGAGTTATATGTTGGAGGAGCAGGTGTTGCACGGGGGTATTTGAATAAACAAGAGTTAACTATGGAAAAATTTATTGACAATCCATTTGTACCAGGCGAGAAATTATATCGAACAGGGGATATGGTTCGCTGGTTACCAGATGGGAATATTGAATATATTGGTAGAATAGATAAACAGATTAAGATTCGAGGGCATCGCATCGAACCAGGTGAAATTGTGAGCCATTTATTGAATCATAAGGCAATCCAAGAAGCGGCTGTGGTACCATTACAAGACTCACAGGGAGATGTATACTTGTGTGCGTATTATGTACCGATAGAAGGGATAGAAGAGGAAGAATATACAGAAACTTCTCTTCGATTATACTTATCCACTAGATTGCCAGATTATATGATGCCATCGGCATTTTGTCAGTTAGAGAAACTTACGCTTACAGTAAATGGGAAATTAGATGTGGCAGCATTGCCAGAACCGGATAGAAATATGTATGTAACAAAAGAATATGTACCACCTCAAAATGAAACGGAACGAAAATTGTCTGTTATTTGGCAAGAAGTACTAGGAATAGAGGAAGTAGGTCGTTTCGATCATTTCTTCGAGTGTGGTGGTCATTCATTAAAAGCAATGCTTCTTGTGTCACGAATTGCTCGTGAATTTGAAGTAACATTTCAGATTAAAGATGTGTTTCATTCACCAGTGTTATATCAGATGGCTGAAACAATAGAACAAATGAATCCAGAAGTGTATTTAAGAATTGAACCAGTAGAATCTCGCGATTTTTACCCAGTATCGTCGGCGCAACAACGTATTCATGTAGCAAGTCAACTTGCGACAGAGTCGGTTCACTATAATGTACCACTTGTGTTTGAAATTGAAGGAGACTTACAGAAGGAACGTTTAGTAAAAGCATTTGAGATGCTTATAAAACGACATGAAGCACTTCGCACATCATTTCATATGAAGGAAAATACTTTAGTACAGTGTATTCATAACCAGGTAGAATTTTCATTAGAAGAGATAGAGGGAATCGAGGAAAACGTACCAAAGCTGTTACAAGAATTTGTTAGACCTTTTGATTTGACGAAGCCATTATTAATGCGTGCTGGACTACTTGAAGTAGATACGAAGAAACGATTGTTGTTAGTAGATTTACATCATATTATTACCGATGGTATGTCCACAAATATACTGTTACAAGAACTTGTTCAACTGTATCAAAAGCCAAGTGATTTAGAGCCACTTCGCATTCAATATAAAGATTATGCAGTGTGGCAACAAAAATTTTTACAGACCGAAGGGATGAAACGCCAAGAAGCGTTTTGGCTAGAAAAGTTGGAAGGAGAGTTACCAATCCTTGAGTTGCCAACAGATTTTCCGCGCCCAAGTGTGCAGCAATTTGAGGGAGCATATGTGGATGTACGTGTAAACCGCGAAACTACAGAAAAATTACAGGCATTGACTAAAGAAGAAAATGGAACGCTTTATATGACATTATTAGCTGCGTATAATGTGTTGCTAGCTCGTTATACAGGACAAGAAGATTTCATAGTAGGAACACCAATTGCAGGGCGTCCACACGAAGATTTAGAACCAATTATTGGTATGTTTGTTAATACGCTTGCGATACGTAATAAATTAGTAAACGATAAGCCATTTCGTGAGTTTTTACAAGAAGTAAGAGAGAATGTATTAAAAAGTTATGAACATCAAATGTATCCGTTAGAAGATCTGATTGGAAAACTGAAAGTTCAACGAGATATGAGTCGAAATCCATTGTTTGATACGATATTTACGTTACAGAATGTGGACCTTACGGTCCCGCAAGGTGAAGGATTTATGCTTTGTCCATATCCATTTGATTATCAAATGTCAAAAGTGGATGTGACTGTAGGTGCGGTAGAGGAAGAGGGGGAATTGCACCTTCGGTTTGAATACAGCACCGCACTATTTACACGTGAGACAATAGAACAAATGAGTACACACTTTTGTACAATATTACAGAAGATCGCAAATCATCCAGACGTTGTGATTGCAAATATAGATGTGACAACGGAAGAAGAGAAAGAAAGATTGATTGTTCAATATAATAAAACGGAAACAGCATATCCAAAAAATAAATCTTTGGCAGAGCTATTTGAAGAACAGGTACAAAAATACCCAGATCAAGTTGCGCTTGTATACGGAGAACAGAGTATGACGTATCGAGAGCTTGATAGGAAAGCGAATGGATTGGCTCACCGCTTGCAAGCGAAAGGGGTAAAAGCTGATACACTTGTTGGATTACTAGGTGAACATTCGTTAGAGACATTGGTATCCATGGTAGCTATTTTAAAAGCAGGAGGCGCTTATTTACCAATTGATCCGAATTATCCGCTTGAACGGAAACAATATATGATGCAGGATAGTGGGCTGGACTTAGTAGTTGCGACAGAAAATTATGACTGGGATGAAACGATACTTGGTGGAGAAGTCATTCAATTGAGTTCTATAAATGAGTTAGAAGGTAGAGAGGATTCACCAATTGTATTAAGTCATCCGAAGGATTTAGCGTATGTATTATATACATCTGGTTCTACTGGTCAACCGAAAGGTGTAATGGTAGAACAACGAAATGTTGTTCGTTTGATCAAAAATACGAACTTTACTGATCTATCTCAAGGGCGTCTGCTTTTAACGGGAGCAATTGTTTTTGATGCATCTACTTTTGAGATTTGGGGTGCTTTATTAAATGGCTTGACGCTATCTCTAATTGAGAAAGACACGTTGTTGAATCCGTTTAAATTACAGAAAATTATTGAGAGACAGAAGATTACAACAATGTGGTTGACGGCGCCTTTATTTAATCAAATTTCCCAACAACACCTAGAGGTGTTTGAAAACTTGACTTCGTTAATTGTGGGAGGAGATGTACTATCTCCATATCATATTAATGCAGTGCGAGAGCGTTATCCAAATCTAAAATTGATAAATGGCTATGGTCCGACAGAAAATACGACTTTTTCTACCACCTTTTTAATTGAGGATACGTATGAAGCGAGTATTCCGATTGGACGGCCAATTGCAAACTCGACAGCGTATGTATTGAATCCGTATCAACAGTTGTGCCCTGTAGGGATTCCAGGAGAGTTATACGTTGGAGGAGCAGGTGTTGCACGGGGATATTTGAATAAACCAGAGTTAACTACGGAAAAATTTATTGATAATCCATTTGTTCCAGGAGAGAGATTATATCGAACAGGAGATATGGTACGCTGGCTGGTAGATGGGAATATTGAATATATTGGTAGAATAGATAAACAGATTAAAATTCGAGGACATCGCATCGAACCGGGTGAAATCGTGAGCCATTTATTGAATCATGAGGCAATTCAAGAAGCGGCTGTGGTGCCATTACAAGACTCACAGGGAGATGCATACTTATGTGCGTATTATGTACCGGTAGAAGGAGTAGAAGAGGAAGAATATACAGAATCATCTCTTCGATCATACTTATCCACTCGATTGCCAGATTATATGATGCCATCGGCATTTTGTCAGTTAGAGAAACTTCCGCTTACAGTAAATGGGAAAGTAGATAAGATAGCACTACCAAAAGTAAATTGGAGAAATACAATTAAAAATAAATATCAGGCACCAGTTACTTTGGTAGAAAAAAAGTTAGTTTCTATTTGGGAAAGTGTATTAGATATTTCACCTATTGGGGTTTTAGATAACTTTTTTGAACACGGCGGGCATTCATTGAAGGCGATGCGTCTTGTAAGTCATATTCATGAAGAATTTCAAGTACAGATACCATTAAGGGATGTATTTCAAAGACCAATTTTAAATGACATGGCACGATATATTGAGAAATTAGAGGGAATTAAATTTATTCCAATTGAAAAGGCTAAAGAACAAATTTTCTATCCTACATCTTTAACGCAGCAACATATGTATGAGGTTGGACAGAACAGTATAGCCTTTAATATGCCAATGTCCTTTTTAGTAGAAGGGCCTTTAAATGTAAAACGAGTGAAGCAAGCGGTTGAGAAATTGATTGAACGACATGATGTTTTGCGTACGACATTAGAGGTAGTAGAAGGAAATCTAGTTCAACGTATACATGATAATGTAGATATTCAATTCGTGTATAAGGAGGGAAAAGAGCAAGATATCAAGCGTATACAAAACATTATGGATGATTTTATTAAGCTGTTTAACTTTAATTTACCTCCATTATTACGAGTTCAACTAATTAAAATTTCTGTAGAAAGACATATTCTTATGTTTGACATACATCATAGTATTTTAGATGGTACATCGTTAAGTATTTTCACAAATGAATTTGCGGCGTTGTATGAAGAAAAGGAACTACCGCCTCTTCATGTACAATATAAAGATTATATTGTATGGAAAGAACAACTTATGCAAACAGAGGAAATGAAAGCACAAGAAGCGCACTGGCTACAGCAATTTTCTGGTGAATTACCTGTATTAAAATTACCATATGACTTTTCAAGACCTAAGTTACGTAGGTATGAAGGTGATGTTATAGCATTTGAAATTGATAAACAAATGACAGCGGGGTTATATCAATTAGGGCAGGAAAAACAAGTAACACTTTACATGACGCTTATGACTTGCTTCCATATGCTTTTACATCAATATTCAGGTCAGGAGGATATTGTGATTGGATCTCCGATTCAAGCACGCCCTCATGTGGATTTAGAAAATGTACTAGGTCTTTTTATTAATGAAATTGCAATACGCAATCAGCCAAAAGCATCAAAATCATTTTTGAGTTTTTTAGAAGAAGTAAAAGAAACGATTTTATGTGCTTACGAGAATCAAAATTATCCTTTTGAAGAGTTAGTATTGAAGCTTCAAGCTGATAATGATAAGAGTCGCAGTCCAATTTTTATTGTAAGTTTTGCTATGCAAAATATGCAGGAAGCATCTCTGCCTGTTAATGACTTACAATTTCAATTTATTTCAACGGAGTTTATGGTAACAGAATATGATATCTCTTTATATGCTTCAGAAGTAGAGGGAAGAGTACATTTTGAGATGTCGTACAGTACACATTTATTTAGACGTGAAACAATGGAACGTTTTGTGCAGGATTATGTAAGTATTGTACGGCAGGTTCTTGCAAACCCTATGAGTTCATTGGGAGATATAAAATTAAATTTATTACAATTATAGTATTTTGAAAGTGTGAATTTTGATAGAGACCAAAGAATTATTTATATTAAATAATTCTTTGGTCTTATAAAACTAAATTTAGATATCTTAATTACTTATAGGAGTGTGTATATTTATGTTAGTTAACGTAGAACAAAATAAGCCTGTAATAGAATTAGGTAATTTATGCAAGCGGTATGGAGAATTTGTAGCAGTAAATGAAATATCATTATCGGTCCCAAAAGGAGAAATTTTTGCTTTTTTAGGAAGTAACGGTGCTGGAAAAACAACAACTATGAAAATGATTACGGGACAATTAAAGCCTACATCTGGTTATATTCATTTCTTTGGTCACGATATTTGGAAGGAAAGGGGACTTAGGCAACAAATGGGATATGTCCCTGATACTCCGATGTTACATGATGATTTGACAGCGGGTGAAATGTTGAAGTTTATGGGTGGCTTGTATGGTATGAATACCAATGATGTTAAAGATCGAACTGAAGAATTACTTGCTCGAATGGATATTTTAGATTGTATAAATAAGCAGATAAAAGAGTTTTCTTTAGGAATGAAAAGAAAAGTTGCGGTAGCTTGTGCCTTAATACATAGACCACAGATTTTATTACTGGATGAGGTAACGAACGGATTAGATATTAAGTCCACTCGTGATATAAAGGATCATATATTAAAGGTTGCCAAAAAGGATGGGTGTACCGTGTTTTTGACAACCCATATCCTTGAGATTGTTGAAGAATTGGCTGATCGTATTGCTATTATACATAAAGGAAATATTTGTGAACTTGGAACATTAGAAGAATTACAAGAAAAGGTCGAGTTACCGGGATCAAAACTGGAAGAAGTATTTTTATCGGTTATTTCTTAAATAAAGGAGTGAGTAATATGTCAACACAAATTAAAGCGATATGTTTCCTTAGCATAAGACCGTTTCTTAATAGATCACTATTTCATAATCCATTAAAACCTTTGATATGGGGAATGTTAATTATTATTTCACTTCCTTTTATATTCCAAAATGATATTGATAATATTTTAGAAAACGCAACAACTTTAGATAAAATAGCTTTTCTTATAACAGAAAGCATTATACTAGGCATGTTAAAATCATTTAACGACTTACCGAAAGAAATGTATAGCAGGAAGCTTATCACGTCTCTGTTTATTTCTGGTGTTTCTCCATATCAAATTATAATTGGCCAATGGCTATCCCGTTTTTTAATGTACGCAGTATTTGCCTTTATTATTGCGATTCCATTTACACATGGATATAGCATAGGTACAAGAATTTTATATGGGTTTCTATTTTTTGTAATTTCATTTTCTATAGAGGTGCTTGTGAATTTAATCGGCAGATATATTATCGTTATTCTTATGTATTATGCACCACGTGTTATAAGGCTAATGGTTGTTTTTGCGACAATCGTTAATTTTGCAGTAGTTATTGCGATTGTTTATAGTCTATTTCATTTGGATTCAATAACAGTAGATGTGTGGACTTATATTACTAAGCTTGCTCTATACTGCAGTGTTTTAATGGGAGTAATTACAGTTTTGTCCCTTCTATTTACTAAAAAGATTGGAGATTTTTATTATGAAGGTTGGTTGAAGTTCAGTGCAGCTAAAGAAAAAAATAGAAAAGCTACTAATGAGAGAACGGTTTTATTTCAAGTTAATGATTCACGAAGTGCAATTATCATGAAGGATTTTGTTGTTTTGTGGAATCAAACTATGACAAAGGCGCGTCTTGTAATATGGTTAGTGGGCAGTGTGGTGGTGGGTGTCTTGGCGAAAATAGGTATATTGAATTCAGTACTTATAGGGAAAAATTTGAATCACTACATCATGGCGTTTTCGATAATTTTTGTTATATTAATGCTGGGTGAGCTTATTACGTATCTCTATCAACAAGAGGGTATGAGTTACAATATTTATGCTATTACAGAGACTAGGGGCTTTGATATTTATATTGCTAAGGCAGTTAATTCTATTTTCTTTTTTATTGTACCTATGGTTGTAACATATATTGGATTAGCTGTTTTTTTAAATATTAATGGAAATACGATAGTGTTCTCTATATTGAATATTCTGGCTATAGGTTTCTGTACGCTATTTATTCAACTTAGTTTTTCTGCTTTAGCAAGAGCAAACACGAACTCTGTTTTTATGACAAATAGTGATAATGATGAAAACGTTGATTCAGTTATGGAGCAAACACCGAAAGGGATATTGTTTGTTTCGGCTGTATTGATAGGATTGATTTATGGAATTATAGGAATAGGGTTTATTATCTTTGAGATTTCAATCTTTATTTTTCTATTCTATCTGTTCGTAGCTGTACCCCTTATAGCTTTGGGAATTCGTCAAAGTTCAAATTTAGAAAACGATTATAACTAAAAGGAAGCTTTTAAATAAAGAACGTATGTTTATATGACTAAACTGTAATCCGAATAGTGGATAATTTGAAAAAATCCATTATTCGGTTTTTTGTAGGTTTGCATATAGATTTCCTAGTTTAAGGGAAATCTATATGCAGGTGGGATATGGAGAAATGATCAAACTTATTTTTAATAGAATTCAAGTGACATATTGGGTAGAATAAACCAAATGAATTTTTAAAACTTTAGTATAAACGGCATGGACAATTTGGGAAAGAGGTCTTGACACAAAACATGAGGAACGTACTAATTCTTTTCACACAAACCCTTATCTCTACTATATTTGTAAGGAGCTTTGATATTTTTAAGATACACGTGAATTATATTATTTTAACACTGTCTGTTTTTTGAGTAAGAGTTTATTGTATTGAATTCTTATTAGATTAGCACGAGGGATTTATATTGAGTTTTTTGTTAGGTAGTACAGTAGCAGTGGTACTATCAGCAGTAATTAGTTATATAATTGGTAGCTGTATTTATAGAATCTACATTTCTTGGTCTTTGGAAATTTGGTTGGGATAAACTACTGAAACGAATTAACCTTCTATTCATATGGCTTGTGTTACTTAGAACGATCTTATCTATATTTCTTATTTTAACAGATAGCCCGTTTATGCATGAGCCAGTAGGGTTATGAGGTGGCCGGTGGATACGCACAATCGGAGACGGGAAGTCTATGGTCATTAGCGATCCTGTCATTCCTTGCTGTGTTTCGTGAGGGAACAGAAACTGTATTGTTTTTCATAGGTATGGCATCTTCCATTCATATATCAAGTCTGTTAATAGGTATTGCAATTGGAATCTTTGTACTTATCGTCCTATCATATTTAATTTTAAAGGTAGGTTTGAAAATTCCGATGCGTCCATTTTTCCTAGTTTCAAGTATTCTCATGTTTTACTTATGCTTTAAATTCCCGGGAATGGGTATTCATGGCTTGCAACTTGCTGGAGTATTGCCGGCTACGCACCTTTCAATCCCTACCGTAGACTTTTTCACGATTTATCCATCATGGGAAAGTATCATCCCACAAGTAGTTCTTCTTGTTATCGCAGTAATACTTGCAGTATGGAATAAGAAAAAAGATACCAAATTAGAACAACAACAAGCACAATAGGAGACAACGACATGAAATCTCGTAAATTAATTTTCCCGGTTATAGTAGCAACTCCCCTAGCATTGGGTGCTTGTGGAACGACAGGAGAAAAGAAAGCTGAAAGTGCGAAAACCACAGAGCAGGCGTCTGATAAAAAAACAGTCTCCATTGTCGATGGGCAACTAGCATGAAACAAACAGTGAACGATTTGAAATCTCAGTTACAGGCAAATGATGCTGCCAAAGTAAAAGGCGATGCAGAACAATTAGAGAAAACATGGCAAACGTTTGAAGGTGCAGTAAAAGCAAAGAGTCCTGATTTATATGAAAAATTGGAAACACCACTTCATACAATTGAAGCAGGTGCAAAGGCCCAACCGCTTGATGTACAAACGCTAAGTAAAGCAGCGGGAGATTTAGATACTGTGTTAATTGAAATAGGAAAACTAAAATAAGAGTACACAAGAAAGAGGCTGTCTCCATAGCCATCAAATTAAGAAAATGATATAAAAAAACAAAAAAATGACCATTCTTATTTAGTGTGTAACTAAAAATGAAAGGATGGTTATTTTTTTTCTTTCACTCAATTATCTCCCAAAAATATACAATGCAAGAGACTACGATGAAAACATGGCTAAGTGGCAGATGGATAATTTTCCTTTTATTCCGGAAAAGTTTCAATATAAAGTGAAAAGTAGTCTGAAAAATAGGGATAAAGCTGATAGTGGAGCAAAAAAACAACTTGATATAATTCGCTCTTTACTT
Organism: Bacillus sp. DX3.1; assembly: GCF_030292155.1. Classification (NCBI taxonomy): domain Bacteria; kingdom Bacillati; phylum Bacillota; class Bacilli; order Caryophanales; family Bacillaceae; genus Bacillus; species Bacillus sp. DX3.1. The sequence continues at coordinate 1,873,376 of NZ_CP128153.1, forward strand.
TTTAGGAATGATGTTGATTCTGTTATTTCAGCATGTGATTATGATCGCGAAGGACAAGGGATTGGTGACAGCGTTATTTATAATATCAAAGCACCAAAACAAGTGTATCGCTTACTATTAAATGAATGGACGCCAGATGAGGTAATAGAAGGTTTGAAACAAATTAATGAGACATAGTTTAGATTTACGTCCGTTGCAAGATGCAGGGGTTAGTAGACAATGGGCGGATTGAGCTATTGGATTGAAATTTTATAATTAGCAAAGTTCTTATATTATTTTTCAGTTTCTAAATGTTTTTATTATAATTAATAATATTTAAACTACATATGTTTAAAATGAAAATCTCTTCAAATTATTTATTGAAGGGATTTCTTTTTTAGTTTTAGATATATTAAGAGCTACTAAGTCTAGCAATGATAAAATAAAATATTTTTATGTAGCTGAATCTCTTTGCAGATGAAAAAATCTATAGATTAAAAGTTGTATGATTTATTTGAGACAGCGATTACATATTTATTAAATGCATGGTATAACAAGGATTATGTAATCAGCCCTATTGTGAAGGTGTTAAGATTAGGCGTATAATATTATAGGTCTAAAACATATAAAGCGAATTGTGAATGATAAAAACGATAGATAATTTTCATCACTTATAAAAAATAGAAACATTGAAAGTAACACTGGAATTTAGATAGGGAGTTATAAAATGAAATTAATTATTGCCGAGAAACCGGATCAAGGTTTAGCCCTTGTTTCTCAATTTAAATATCGACGAAAAGACGGTTATTTGGAAGTGGAAGCAAATGAATTGTTTCCTAATGGAGCATATTGTACGTGGGCCATTGGTCATTTGACGCAGTTATGTAACCCGGAACATTATCATGCAGAATGGAAAAAATGGTCGCTTGATACGTTGCCAATGATTCCAGAACGATTTCAATTTGAAGTAACAAAATCAAAATATAAGCAATTTAATGTTGTGAAACAGTTGTTACATAATCCGCAAGTGACGGGAATTATTCATGCAGGCGATGCCGGGCGAGAAGGGGAACTAATTGTACGTAATATCATCAACCTATGTAACGTGCAAAAACCGATGAAACGTCTTTGGATTTCCTCTTTAACGAAACAAGCCATTTACCAAGGGTTTAAAAATCTACTTGATGAAACAGACACAATCAATACATATTATGAAGCATACACACGATCATGTGCCGACTGGGTAGTTGGAATGAATGCATCGCGTGTCTTTAGTATTTTGTTAAAGAAAAAAGGAATGAATGATGTTTTCTCGGCTGGACGTGTGCAGACGCCAACACTTGCATTAATTGTGAAACGTGAGAAAGAAATTGAAAACTTTAAGTCAGAGCCGTTTTGGGAAGTGTTTGCAACCTTTAATATTGAAGGAAAGAAATATGAAGGTAAGTGGGAGAAGGATAATGAATCCCGCTTAAAAGATCCAGATATGGCAAATAAAATTGCTGCATTTTGTCAAAATAAACCGGCTGAAGTAAAAGAAATGAAAACAGAGCGGAAAGAGTTTCAGCCACCATTTTTATTTAACTTATCATCCCTACAGGCAACAGCGAATAAAGCATTTAAGTTTTCTCCAAAGAAAACATTAGATATTACACAAGCTTTATATCAAAAAGGAATTGTCTCCTATCCACGTTCGGATTCCAACTATGTAACAGAAGGAGAAGCGGCAACGTTTCCTGATATTTTGCAGAAATTAAGTGAGTTTGATGATTATAAAAATCTCTTACCAGCACCAATCTCTTCGATTATGAATAATAAGCGTTACGTAAATGAAAAGAAGGTTACAGATCACTATGCCATTATTCCGACCGAGCAAGTAACGAATCCAAGTAGATTATCTGGTGATGAAAAGAAAATTTATGATATGGTTGTAAGGCGATTAATTGCAGCGCATTATGAAGCAGCAATATTTGACTACACAACGATTACAACACTTGTGGATGAACGGGCAGCATTCATTTCAAAAGGGAAACAGCAAATTCAAGAAGGTTGGCGTAAAGTCATTTTCCAAGACGATAAAGATGAAGAAACGCTTCTTCCAATTGTGCAAAAGGGCGAACAAGGCACAGTCGTAAAGGTGAAAGTGAAAGAAGGAAAAACACAGCCGCCGAAGCGTTATACAGAAGGTCAACTGATTACCTTAATGAAAACCGCTGGTAAGTATTTAGATAATGAAGAACTGGAGAAAGTACTGAAAAAAACAGAAGGCTTAGGTACAGAAGCGACTCGTGCAGGCATTATTACAATGCTGCAAGATCGTAAATATATTGATGTAAAGAAAAACCAAGTGTATGCAACCGATAAAGGGAAAGTATTAATTACCGCAATTGGTGATAAAATTTTAGCCTCTCCAGAAATGACAGCAAAATGGGAGCAGCGACTTGCTGAAATTGGGGAAGGAACAGCATCACCAGCAACGTTTATGGAACAAACGAAAAAGCTATCAGCGAAAATTATTGAAGATGCAGTCGAGATGTCTGAGAAATGGGATTTCACCGGATTGCATGTTGAATCCATTGAACGGACAGGCTCAAAATTTACAGTTGGTAAAAAAGTAGGGCAATGTAAAAAGTGTGATGGAGATGTCATTGATAAGTCCAGTTTTTATGGCTGTTCGAACTATAATACAACGAAATGTGATTTCACAATCTCGAAAAAGATATTAGGAAAGACCATTTCGCAAAAGAATATAAAAAAGCTATTAAAAGGTGAGTCAACGGAATTAATTAAAGGCTTTAAGAAGAATGATAAAACATTTGATGCGAAGTTAGAGTGGAAAGATAATAAGATTAATTTTGTGTTTGACAAAGGGTAAAAAGTGTTATGTTTATTCATAACACTTTTTTGTATTTCAAGCTGTATAAACAATGTGATTTTCAAAATACTAGATCGAAAATGAAGTGGGATTTTCTGCATCCCCACTGATTGCTAGCACTTATCAATCAGGTTTTTCCTGTCCGTAAATAGTGGGAGGTTATCAAATCAATCTATAGAATGTGATTTCATATTGTTCCTACTCACTTTTCATTCTCGATTGTGTAACCATCATATATCCTTTTTATCTTTTCTCTGAGCTGTTCTAAATGAATAAATCGGGCTTCTCTCAAAAATTCTTTTCCATCTACAAATAGAATTAGGACCGGTGCAGTAAAGATGGAAAAATGTCCTGCTATTTCTTCAACATAATCAGCGTTCAAGTGTCCCATCTGAATAAGTGGAAAATCATTCATTACTTCTCTCACTTGTGGTAATAACGAATGGCAGACGCTACAATTTGTTTTTGATATATATATAAAGCTTAAGGAATGTTCCGTTATAAAGGTATCTACTGTTTCCAATGAAGTTAGTTCTTTTAGTGTTCTCATTGTTTTCCTCCAATTATTATTTCGAGATTTTTATTTAATTTCTGTTTATTTGTATTTGGCGGTATGGAGTAATCATATCAAATAAATAAACTTGTATTCCGTTACCCGTAAGGAGTATCAAGATTTTTTTGCTTTAAAATGTATTGAAGGTAGGCGATTTGTAAAAAATGAATTGATGAGTTTGAATCATTCATAAGGTAGGAAGAATCTTCATTGATTAAAGTTTCATTTTAGATACTCTGAATTATTTTTCACATTAGAAAATAGAAAAGGTATCTAATGATCTAACATATCTAATTCTTAAGGGAAAGGTTAGATGTGATAAGATGACAAAGTCGTTTTTAACAAATTGGATCCAACAAGATAAAAAGAACAGGGGTATAAAAATTAATGCTGTTACTTTTTCTACAGAACCTTACCAATCAATATATCTTAAGTTGTGGATCGACTTCATCAAGGCATTATAAGTGATGACTCAGCGAGCTCTAGTACCTTAATTTCTGTAAGAGAATATGCAATTTTTTGTAAAACTTTTTCTGCACGAAGTGTGCGACGTCTATTGGGTGCTAACCAGTCATAACGTTCTGTAAAAACTTTAGTGGAGCAACAAGGATTATCACAAAACCACTTGTGTGAAACGAAAAGAAGGGTTACAGGTTGATCCGTAATAGGAAGATCTTGTATGAGGCGAGTATAACGACTATGGAGACGAGAAGAAATAGAACTACAAGACAGTTTGCGGAAATGTGATTATTTTTTACGGTTAAACGAAGGTGATGGTCTATTTGGTATACATCTATAAGTTCGAGAAAAGGATCTGGACTTGACCAAGAGATGTTGTACATCATGGTTCACTCCTTTTCTTTTATTATATCAATGTAGTACATAAAAGAACAACTCACCAAAAGGTCGTAAGAACCACTTTCATTTTGCACTAAACAAAAAGGTTCTGTAATAAGTTAGGACTAAAAAAGGTTATTCATTGAAAACAATGAGGAGAAGCATGACGATAAAATGTCGTGCTTTTTTATTTTATAATTGCAAGGCAAGAAAGGATTTTAAGAGGTTTTGAAGAATTAATAATGGTTGGAGACTGAAAAGTTAATTCACCGAAAGCTCAGCGACGTGCGACGCAATTATGCTTGTTAATGCATGGCTTAGTGATTAAACGAATATATCCAAAAAAGTCAGAGCTTTGATTGTTGTGACTTTTTACGAATTGTATATTGTGTATTTTTGGGTTTAACGCTATAATTATAGTGTTAAAGATGGAATCGTGATATGACCTGTTATGAATCTATCATTTTATTTATGAATAAATGGATTGGTATTTTAGCAAGATGTGCTAATGAACTACTCCACCATGATGATAGCGTACCTATTAATTCGGTGCGTATATTTTCGTGGTGGAGTTTTTTTATTCTCAAAAAGGGGGAAAGACCATGAACGACAGCATGGTTCATATTACAATCGACGGCAAAGAATATAGTGCTAAGCCGGGTTCAACTATCTTGGGCATCATTAATCAGAACGGGATTGAACATCCACAAATCTGTCATGTGCCTGAAGTGGATCCTATTCAAACATGTGATACTTGTATTGTAGAAGTTGATGGAAAACTTGTGCGATCTTGCTCAACGGTAGCGACGAGTGGTATGAATGTTGAGTTGTCCTCTAGTAGTGCTAAGGCAGCACAAACGGAGGCGATGGACCGCTTATTGGAAAATCATTTACTTTACTGTACGGTCTGTGACAACAATAATGGGAACTGTAAATTGCATAATACGGCAGAATTAATGGAAATTGAGCATCAAAAATATCCTTACACGCCAAAAGTAGATGTAAGTGAAGTTGACATGTCTCATCCATTTTATCGCTATGACCCTAATCAATGTATTGCGTGCGGTCAATGTGTAGAAGTTTGTCAGAACTTGCAAGTAAATGAAACTTTATCTATTGATTGGGAGGCAGAGCGTCCTCGTGTTATTTGGGACGACGGAGCGGCTATTAACGATTCTTCATGTGTAAGCTGTGGTCAATGTGTAACCATTTGTCCTTGTAATGCTTTGATGGAGAAATCGATGCTTGGAGAAGCTGGCTTTATGACTGGGCTGAAGCCGGACATTCTTGAGCCTATGGTTGATCTTATAAAAGAAGTTGAACCTGGATACAGCGGTATTTTCGCCGTTTCAGAAGTAGAAGCTGCGATGCGTGAAACTCGTACGAAGAAAACGAAAACAGTATGTACGTTCTGTGGTGTAGGGTGCTCATTTGAAGTGTGGACGAAGGGTCGTAAAATTTTGAAAGTCCAACCAACTTCTGATGCACCGGTTAACGCAATTTCTACTTGCGTAAAAGGAAAATTTGGTTGGGATTTCGTAAATGCTGAAGAACGTCTTACTAAGCCTTTAATTCGTAAAAATGGAACATTTGTTGAATCGACTTGGGAAGAAGCGCTTGATTTAGTTGCAAATAAATTAGGCTCCATTAAACAAGAGTACGGTAACGGTTCTATAGGTTTTATTTCTTCTTCTAAAATTACAAATGAGGACAACTATGTCATTCAAAAATTAGCTCGACAAGTATTCGAAACGAACAACATTGATAACTGCTCTCGTTATTGTCAATCGCCAGCAACAGATGGATTGTTCCGTACAATTGGTATGGGCGGAGATGCAGGAACGATTAAAGATATTGCACAAGCAGGTCTCGTTATTATTGTTGGTGCAAATCCAACAGAAGGCCACCCGGTGTTAGCTACTCGTGTGAAACGTGCGCATAAACTTCACAGTCAAAAACTAATTGTTGCAGATCTTCGTAAAACCGAAATGGCAGAGCGTTCAGATATCTTTATAAGTCCAAAGCAAGGAACAGACCAAGTATGGTTAATGGCTGTTACTAAATATATGATTGATCAAGGCTGGCATGATCAACAATTCATCGATGAGAATGTAAACTTCTTTGAAGATTTCAAAGGTAGTCTAGAGGAGTATACACTTGAATATGCAGAAAAGATTGCAGGCATTTCAAAAGAAACCCTCATTCAAATGGCCGAAATGATTCGTGATGCAGATGGTACTTGTATTCTTTGGGGAATGGGTGTAACTCAAAATACTGGTGGTTCAGATACTTCCGCTGCAATTTCAAACTTACTTCTGGCAACAGGAAATTATCGTCGTCCAGGTGCTGGTGCATATCCGCTTCGTGGTCATAACAACGTACAAGGTGCTTGTGATATGGGAACTCTCCCAGGATGGCTTCCAGGATATCAGCACATTACTGACGATGTAGCACGTGCAAAATTTGAAATAGCTTATGGGGTGAAAATTGATAACAAACCAGGTCTTAATAATATTCAAATGCTTCACGCAATTGAAGAAGGGAAAATGAAAGCAATGTATCTTGTTGGAGAGGATATGGCCCTTGTAGACTCTAACGCAAATCATGTACATGAAGTTCTATCAAGCCTTGATTTCTTTGTCGTTCAAGATGTTTTCCTTTCTAAAACTGCTCAATATGCAGATGTAGTGTTACCTGCAACGCCATCTCTTGAAAAAGAAGGAACCTTTACAAATACAGAGCGTCGTGTACAAAGACTATATCAAGTACTTCCTACGCTGGAAGATGCGAAACCAGACTGGTGGATCGTACAAGCGATTGCAAATAAATTAGGCGCAAATTGGAATTATAGTCATCCAAGTGAAATCTTCGCTGAAATGGCAAGTTTATCGCCACTTTTCGCACAAGCAAACTATGAAGTGCTTGAAGGCTGGAATAGTTTCCATTGGGGAAGCTTTGAAGGAACGAATACACCACTCCTTTTCTTAGATGGATTTAACTTCCCAGACAAAAAAGCTCGTTTCGCGATAGCTGACTGGGTACGTCCAGCTGAATTCCCAGAGGAATACGATCTTCATATTAATAATGGTCGTATGCTGGAACATTTCCATGAAGGTAACATGACAAATAAATCAAATGGTATTCAAGCTAAAGTACCTGGTGTTTTCGTTGAAGTTTCTCCAAAACTTGCACAAGAACGTGGAGTTAAAACTGGTTCGTTAGTGCGATTGGTTTCTCCTTTTGGAGCACTTAAATTACGTGCACTTGTAACGGATCGTGTAAAAGAAAATGAGCTTTATTTACCGATGAACTCGACAGACAACGAATCGGCAATTAATTTCTTAACGGGTCCTGCGGTCGATCAACGTACCAATACACCTGCATATAAACAAACGAAAGTTCGTATGGAAGTGTTACAAGTAGAAGGGGAAAATCCGATGCCAAAAACGAATCCACGTAACAAAAAGCGTCATCCTCAAAATGGGATTGAGGTAAATCGCAAGTGGGCTCGTCCAGGATATGTGCACTTAACGGATAACTAGGGAGGAGAAAAGAATATGGCAGCACCTATTAAAGCGATCCAAAAGCAGGAGCTAACTGAGGAAGAACAAAAACAACAAAAGCTAGAAGATTTAAAAGCACTTCTAGCTGATAATGAAGAAGCTTTAAATCAAATGTTTAATATTGTAGGTGAACTGAATGACATTGGGATGCTGGAAGCTGCAAGTTCTATGCTTAAAGCGAAAGAACCAATCGCAAAAATTATTCTAGGACAAGTCACTCGTGAACCAGTTACAAATTTAATTAATAATATGATGGGCGCTGCAGGAGCTTTAACAGAACTTGATCCGGAACTAACTAAAAAACTTGTAAGTAGTGTATTAACGGGTATGGATGAAGGAGACCAGCATCTGCAAAGTAATAAAAAAGTAGGAATACTGGACCTGATGAAAGTACTTAAGGATCCAGATATTAATCGTGCTATCGGATTCGGTCTTCATTTCTTAAAAGGTATGGGTAAAGGGTTAAAAGACGAATAGGTAAGCAACAATAATATTATTTCAGACGTTTTATATGTGTTTGAAATAATTCCAAAAGATGAGCCTTTCCGTCTAATTATTTGAGTGAATAATTCAGATGAAAAGGTCATTTTGTTACAATATTTATGATGAAGTAGTATTCGAAAAGTATTATTGATGAATCGGGGAGGAATGTGAGTATGTCAAAAATGGTACATGAGTTTAATGATATGATACGAAAGCTTCGAAAAGATTTGTTCGGAAAAGGACCGGAACGAATTCATACTGTATTTGCTGAGAATATGGCTATTGCTACACTTTATGGAAATTTGACACCTACTGAGAAATTCATTTCGGGAACGTTGGATGGTGCGGAAATGGTTCATATGGCTAGAACGAAAATGATTCAGGAGGTTTATGCTGTCAATTCTCGTGAGCATTTGGAGGAACTTGTTGGAGCGAAATTAGTTCATCTGTTCTCCGATATGAAAGTGGATGAAGATATTGCAGTTTCAGTGTTTGTCTTTGATAAAAATATAACGTGAGAGAAGGATACTGATCGTGAAATCGATACAGGTGGAACGGGAAATTTTTCGTTATGATAAAGGGGAAATTAAGCATATAGAGGACAGTATTGTAACAGAGTTTCCAGTTACGGTTAAAATTAACGGACAGGAATTTGTTACAATGGTTAGTACGCCAGAATATATTGAAGATATGGTAATAGGCTTTTTAGCATCTGAGGGTATTATCCGAAAGTATGAAGATATTGATGAAATATGGGTACAAGATAAAGAAGGATATGTGCATGTAACAACGACAAAAAATAATCCTTATTATCGTTATATCCAAAATAAGCGTTATATTACTTCATGCTGTGGAATGAGTAGACAAGGATTTGTTTTCGCAAACGATGCACTGACTGCAAAGAAGATGAATGATATTCGCGTAAAGGTCTCTGCTCAGGATTGTTTTCGATTAATGAATGATATGCAGCAATCTGCGGCTACTTTTCAGCATACAGGCGGGGTTCATAATGCAGCTTTATGCGATGTGAATGGGATTGTTTTAAGCCGAATGGATATAGGAAGGCATAACGCTTTAGATAAAATTTACGGCTATTGTTTAAAAAACAACATTTCTATTGGTGATAAAATTATTGTTTTTAGTGGCCGTATATCTTCTGAAATCCTATTGAAAGTTGCAAAAATTGGCTGCGAAGTAATATTGTCAAAATCCGCTCCAACTGAGTTAGCATTGCAGCTAGCAGAGCAATTAGGGATTACTACAATAGGCTTTATTCGTAATCAATCCTTAAATGTATATACTCATCCGGAGCGAGTTGTAAATATTAAATAAATACAAAAAACATCGTTTAATTAACTGGTTAGCATGTTGGCAGGCAGGTTGTTGATTTATATATAATAAGGTGTTTTCAATAAAATTTGTACGGAATCACAAAATATGCAGAAGTGAGGCAATAAACATGAAATCTGTCACATTAGACAAATTGCACCGTCCTTTAAGGGATTTGCGTATTTCTGTTACCGATCGCTGTAATTTTCGCTGTCGATATTGTATGCCGGAGGAAATATTTGGTCCTGACTATTCTTTTTTGTCTAATGATAAAGTTTTATCTTTTGATGAAATTGAAAGGGTGGCACGCATTTTCGTTTCTTTAGGTGTAAGAAAGTTGCGTATTACTGGGGGAGAGCCTTTACTTCGGAAAAACCTTCCTGAACTAATCGAGCGCCTTAATAAAATTGATGGAGTAGAGGATATTGGTTTAACTACAAATGGGTCCTTACTCAAGAAGTTTGCTTCTGATTTATATAAGGCGGGTTTATCACGTGTGACAGTTAGTTTGGATTCTTTGGAAGAAGAACGTTTTGCTTATTTAAATGGTAATAGAAGTAAAGTGAAAACGGTTCTTGGAGGAATACAGGCTGCAGCGGAAGTCGGGATGGAAATTAAAGTGAACATGGTTGTCCAAAAAGGAAAAAATGAACAGGACATCGTTCAGATGGCGCAATACTTTAAAGAGAATAAGCATATTCTGCGGTTTATTGAATATATGGATGTCGGGAATTTTAACGGCTGGGAATTAGGTGAAGTAATCTCTAAACAAGAAATATTAGAGATGATTAATAAAGTTATGCCGCTTGAACGAATTGAAGCAAACTATCCTGGTGAAGTCGTCACTCGCTATCGTTATATCGATAGCGATGAGGAAATAGGAATTATTTCATCTGTAACAGATTCTTTTTGTTCATCATGTACAAGGGCTCGTATTTCCGCAGAAGGAAAATTATATACTTGTTTGTTTGCTTCCAAAGGAAACGATCTTAGAGAATTACTTCGTTCTGGGTATACCGATGAGGAGATTACCGATGTTATTCGTGACATTTGGAACAATCGTTCAGATCGCTATTCAGATGAACGGTTGAGCAATACAAATAAAAAAACAGTACCAAAAATTGAAATGTCGCATATTGGTGGTTGAGAAATAAAGGATATGTTAGGGTGACATTTAAAACATTATGAAAGAAGGCTATTAGTAGCTTCTTTTTGTTATAGCACATACGCGAAGTGGAAAGTGTGCAAGTTTTGCAGATTTTCTATTTTATAGTAAAAGTGATGATTGATATCTCTGTAAGAGAAATGCAGGGAGATTAAGCAGCATTCAAAAATCCTTATTATGTTAAGGGTTTCTTGAAGCTGCTTTTTTAATAGAAAAAATGGAGGAATTGGTTATGGCATTTCATAAACCGGAAAAAATCGCTGAGCTTGTGATTGAAGCCGGTGTTCAAAAGGTAAGGCAATCGCTATCCGCTATGCTTATTCTCGGCTTTTTAGGAGGAGCATTTATTTCGTTAGGATTTTTGCTTAATATTCGCGTTCTAGGTAATGTACCTGAACAATGGGGAAGTCTAGTGGATTTTTTAGGAGGAGCGGTTTTTCCTATAGGGCTTATGCTCGTTGTTTTGGCAGGAGGAGAATTAATTACAGGAAACATGATGTCAGTATCCATGGCATTGTATGCACGGAAAATTTCATTGAAAAGTGTGTTAAATAATTGGGTTTGGATCACTTTAACTAACTTTGTTGGTGCACTTTTCGTAGCTTATTGTTTCGGTCACCTTGGCGGGTTGACGGAGGGGGTATATTTAAATAAAACAATAGCGATAGCCCAAGAGAAATTACATGAATCGTTTGGGAGAACTTTAATTTTAGCAATCGGTTGTAACTGGCTCGTTTGCCTTGCAATTTGGTTAGCTTATGGAACGAACGATTTGGTTGGGAAGATTGTTGGAATTTGGATTCCTATTATGGCATTTGTAGTAATTGGATTTCAGCAAGTAGTAGCAAATATGTTTGTAATTTCAGCAGTTATTTTTGCTGGTTACCTTTCATGGATGGATCTTGCCGAGAACTTTGTTCCTGTTTTTATCGGAAATGTAATTGGAGGAGCTGGATTTGTTGGATTTGCTTACTTTTCTTGTTATCAGAAACAAAGTCCTATAGAGAAAGATTTTCTGAAAAAATAACTGCATATGAAGCAGATTGTTTAATTAATAGCTGATTATTTACAAGAAAGGAAGGCTATCTAATGATAGAGCGGTATTCACGTCAACAGTTGTTCACTCCTATTGGGAGTAAAGGACAAGAGAAGATTAGAAATAAGCATGTGTTGATTGTGGGGGCAGGTGCATTAGGAAGTGCAAGTGCAGAAGCATTTGTTCGTGCAGGTATCGGAAAGTTAACGATTATTGATCGTGATTACGTAGAATGGAGTAATTTACAGCGACAACAACTTTATGTTGAACAAGATGCGATAGAAAAATTACCAAAAGCAATTGCAGCTCAAAATCGGTTGAAACAAATCAATTCAGAAGTACAGATTGATGCTTTCGTGATGGATGCAAGAATAGAAAATATGGAAGCTTTGTTAGACGGTGTCGATATAATTATTGATGCAACAGATAATTTTGATATTCGATTTGTGATAAATGATCTATCACAAAAATATGATATTCCTTGGATTTATGGTTCTTGTGTCGGGGGATATGGCATGAGCTATACCATTATTCCAAAGAAAACACCGTGCTTACATTGTGTACTTAAAAGTGTTCCAGTTACAGGAGTGACGTGTGACACAGTTGGAATCATTAGTCCAGCTGTCCAAATAGTGGCAGCGTATCAAGTGGCGGAAGCACTCAAAATTTTAGTGGAAGATTTCTCAGCAATTAGAAAAACCTTTTTAATGTTTGATATATGGAGTAATCAACACCATTTTATCAAACTAGAAAAAATAAAAACAGACAATTGTCCTTCGTGCGGAACGCATAGAACTTATCCTTATTTATCTTATGAAAATCAAACGAAGACAGTTGTTTTATGCGGGAGAAATACGGTTCAAATTAGACTGATGCATAATAGTCGTTACAATTTTGACCATTTAGAAAAACAATTAAAAAAACATGGGAAAGTAGATCGAAACCCGTATTTGCTTTCTTGCCAACTAGAGGATTATCGTGTGGTCATTTTTCAAGATGGTCGTGTATTTATTCACGGGACAAATGAAATTCAAAAAGCAAAACAAATATACTATCGTTTATTAGGTTAATAGAAGGGGTAGGGAATTATGGGAAAACGAATACCGATTGCAGTTGGAGAGGCCGTCCATAAAGTAATGAAATTTGCCAATCGTGGTTTAAAAGAACTGGTACCACTTGAATTAGCTTACGGGCGTACATTAGCAGAGGATTTAGTAGCTGATCATGATGTTCCTTCCTTTGATCGCTCACCATATGATGGATTTGCTATTAGGGCAGAAGATACTGCCTGGGCAAGTTATGAGAATCCAATTTTATTCGAAGTAATTGGCGAAATTGGGGCAGGTTCCATATTTCCTCAAAAGGTAGGTCAATTTCAAGCAGTTCGAATCATGACGGGAGCACAAATTCCAAAAGAATGTAACGCAGTTGTGATGCTAGAACTGACCCGTCAATATGAGGAGGTCGGTAAAACCTATATGGAAGTGAAACGCTCCTTCGAAAAAGGAGAAAATATTTCCTTTCAAGGTGAAGATACACGTAAAGGGACGATTCTTGCGAAGAGAGGTTCATACATTAATCCAGGCATTTCAGCGCTCCTTGCTACATTTGGTTACAGCGAAGTACCAGTTGCAAAAAAGCCTGTGATTGGAGTATTAGCGACTGGAAGTGAGCTTCTTGATGTCAATGAATCACTACAACCTGGAAAAATTCGAAATAGTAATACGTACATGGTATTGTCCCAAATTCGAAGAGCTGGTGGAAGAGTGAAATACTTTGGGAAGTTTAGGGACGATTTTGATACGTGCTTCACAGCCGTAAAAGAAGCGTTAAGCCAAGTGGATATGTTAATTACAACCGGTGGTGTTTCAGTAGGGGATTATGATTATTTGCCAGCTATATACGAAAAATTAGGGGCATCGGTTCTTTTCAACAAAGTTGCAATGCGGCCGGGGAGCGTCACGACCGTAGCACAATTAAATAAAAAACTATTATTTGGATTATCAGGTAATCCTTCTGCTTGTTATGTAGGCTTTGAGTTATTCGTAAGACCTAGCATTCGTACCTATATGTTTAGTGAAAAGCCACATTTAAAAAAAGAAAAAGCATTATTAGGAGAAGATTTTCTAAAACCTAATCCATTTACAAGGTTTGTACGAGCAAAGTTTAAATATAACGAAGGACAATTAATCGCCTATCCATCAGGATTTGATAAGTCTAGTACGGTTTCTTCATTAGCTGAATCAAACGCTTTTATCGTACTCCCAGGCGGTACAAGAGGATATAAAAAAGGGATGTTTGTAGATGTTCTCTTATTAGAAGATAATCAAGGAAGTGAATGGCCTTGGAGCGATATTATTCCATCTTATAAAGTGAGGGGTTCTGATGGGACAAGTACTATTTGAAATCGTAGATGCTCCGATTTTAGTCGGAGAAGTAACGAATAAGGTAGCAAGAAGAGAAGCAGGTGCGATTACAACCTTTATTGGAACAGTAAGAGAATTAACAAAAGGAAAAAGAACTTTGCATTTAGAGTATGAAGCATATAAACCGATGGCAGTAAAAATGCTTACTCAAATTGGAGAAGAAATTAAGAAAAAATGGCCGGATGCAAAAATAGCAATCACACACCGAGTGGGGCGACTAGAAATAATGGATATTGCAGTTGTAATTGCAGTATCGTCACCGCATCGTAAAGTAGCTTATGAAGCGAATGAATACGCAATTGAACGCATAAAGCAAATCGTTCCAATTTGGAAAAAAGAATTTTGGGAAGATGGAACGATGTGGATTGGAGATCAGCTTGAAAATACTCCGTATCCAGAAGGAAAACCAAAGAAGGAAGAATGAGAAGATGATTACAATTTTACTGTTCGCAAATTTGCGAGAAGAAGTCGGCTCAGATCAATTAGTAATAATAGAAAAACAAGAGATTAATGTTCATCAATTAAAAGAATGGTTTAAAGATAGCTATCGTTTACAATCTTTGGATCAAGTCATGACGGCTATCAATGAAGAATTTGCAGTTGACGAAGATATTGTAAAAGATGGAGATACCGTTGCGTTTATCCCACCCGTAAGTGGAGGATAATGTTGCTTGATTTTTTTCATAAGTTGTAATTATTATCCTTAATGCCTTTTCACAATTTCAAATAAATATTTGTGAAGTTTACGGATACTATCATTAAATTCGCGAATGATTTTAGATAGATTAAAAGCGTTCCTACCTAGAGTGATCCATACATTAATAACTCAAGGGAAAAAGAGGAAAATCATTTTCAATAAAGTTTTTAAATGGCGTTGTTTGTTAGTAAAGTTAACGCTATACTTATGATTATAATAGATGGAATGATAATAATGGATTGTTATCATTTTATCACTTTTTATTTATGTTATAAATGGTTGGATTGGTATATTAGTAAGTATTGCTAGTAATCTATTCCACCATGAGTACACAAGCCTATTTAATTAGGTTCGGGTACTCATGGTGGTTTTTTTGTTTACAAATTAATACCGGAGGGAGGAAATATATACTAATCCATCTCCGGTATTAAATATGAGGCGTTGAATTCAAGGATAATTTTATTTGTACTAAAAATTATCAAATAAAAATAAAAAGGACTGAGATTTATGCTTACTCATGAACAAATTATGAAAGTTCTAAGCCGTGTTCAGGATCCAGAGTTGCACAAAAGTATCGTGGAATTAAACATGGTAAGAAATATTCAAATTGATGGCACACAGATTTACCTTGAAGTTATTTTAACTATTCAAGGTTGTCCATTAAAGGCGAAAATTCAACAAGATATTGAAGACTCTCTGCGGAACATTGGAGCCTCTAAGGTTTCTTTGACTTTCGGCTCCATGACACCGGAAGAACGAGCTGCATTAACAGAAACTTTAAAGAGAAATTCTAGAACGGAAACCGGCATGCCTAGTATGTTGCGACCAGATTCAGGTGTACGTTTTATTGCTGTGACAAGTGGAAAAGGTGGAGTCGGAAAATCAACTGTGACGATTAACCTTGCTACTGCTTTAGCCCGTATGGGGAAAAAGGTTGGGATTTTAGATGCAGATATATATGGATTCAGTATCCCTGCTATGATGGAAGCTAATCAAAAGCCAACAATGATAGATCAGACAGCGATTCCGGTCGTTAGCCATGACGTTAAAATTATGTCAATGGGATTTTTTACAGAGGGTAATAACCCAGTTATGTGGCGAGGGCCAATGTTAAACAAATGGATTCAAAATTTCATTGCCAATACTCATTGGGGAGAATTAGATTATCTTCTTCTTGATTTGCCTCCTGGTACAGGAGATGTCGCGATTGATGTGGCTGCGATGATTCCTCATGCGAAGGAAATTATAGTTACTACTCCTCATAGTGTAGCTTCGTTTGTTGCTTCCAGAATAGGGGTAATGGCAAAGTATACAAAACACGATATTTTAGGTATCGTTGAGAATATGGCATATTATGAGGAACAAGATGGTTCAAGGAATTATCTCTTTGGGAAAGGTGGCGGTGAAATGTTAGCAGAACAACTGCAAACAGAAGTGATAGCACAAATACCTTTTGCAAAGCCTGAAGAAAATAAAGGTTCGTCCGTATATGACGAGGATTCGCTTGTTGGAGAGATGTTTACATCTTTAGCTCAAGATCTTATCTACAAAGGGTAATTTATTAGAGTAGTGAATAAAAATTTTGTAACAGATGATGAAGTTGTTAAAGATCGAGATACAATTGCATTTATTTACTAGTAAATAATGTATTAACATCTCATTCAAGTGAATGTGCATGATGAACTATTTAAGAGGTGATTTTTATGAAGTCAATGGATGCTATAGTTAAAGATTTACAAAGACAAGGAATTCGCGCGCAAAAAGTAAATATCAAACAGATTAATCGTCAGCGTTGGATAATTTCTACATCACCAAAAGAACTAATAAAACATTCTAGATGGAAATTAAATATCAATATAATAAAAGAACAGAACTTATAAAAGAAATGGATATAAGGAGGGATTTTAATAGCATGTGTAATATAGATCATTCTTCTGAAGATGTAATCAATAAACTTGAAACTCAGCAATGCTTTTTATCCGAATTTTTGGTTGAAGACTTACATGAATTTCTAAAAAACAATTATTCACAGCAAATATTAAATGAAATATTTCACCTTTTAAAAAAGTACGACCTAGCATCTAAAGAAGAACGGGAGAAAAGAAATGAACAATTAATGTTACTGATAAGTTAATCAATAGAATTCACAGCAGTATTTAACTTGTGTTTTCTTTAAGTTAGCTTTTCGGAAAGGGTGAATCTCATGGATATCAAAAAGATGATAGAAACAATAGAAAAAAAAGGAATCGCTGCAGAATCATTTGTTCCTGAGCTACATCATAAACTTGTAAAAAGTCCTTTACTGAATAAAAAGCTCTGTAACAAGTTAGGATTGAAGAAGGTTGTGCATTGAAAAAAAGAATTAATTTTAAACATTAGGAAAAGAGCATGACAATTTGATGTCATGCTCTTTGTTTAAATCAATAATTTATCAGTGTAATGTTGTGTGTTAATTGTTACTTTAGTTAAAAATGAAACTGATGTAAATGTAGTTTTACTATATTATTTGCTTGGCATCGTAGATATATATTTTTTAACTACTTCATAAACATATTCTTGATTTGCTGCTGCTGTATTCGGGTTGTACTTACCACCATTTACTTTATTATTAGATAGTACTCTAATACCCAAGAATGCTACATCATAAGCTTCGGCAATTTGTGCTGTTGCGGCACCTTCCATTTCTTCTACAGATGTACCATACTTAGTATGGAACCATTTAATTCTATCAACTTCATTATTCCAAACGTCTGCTGAACCTATAGTACCCTCGACAACCTTGCCCTTAGTGTATTTATCTTTTACTGCATTAGCAGCCGCGAGTAAACTCTTATCTCCCTCGTAGTAACGGATTTTTTCAGCATCAGGATCTTCTCCTGCACTTCCTTCAGAAGCCATTAAGTCCATAGGTTTCCATTTAGTTGGATCAATTCCTTGTTTTTCATCCATATTTGCTGTTTTTAATGAACCTAAGTTTGCAACTCTTTTTCCTAAAACAATATCAAATACGTTTAAATTTGGATCATGTCCGCCTGATGTCCCCTGATTGATTATTGCTATAGGATTATATTTTTCGATAGCTATTGCTGTAGCAGCTGCTGTATTTTCCATTCCCTTACCTGTTTTAGCAACGATTACAGGATAATTGTCCAGTGTTCCTTTGTAAAAGACAAAAGTTCCTGATTTTTCTTCTTTAACATTTTTTAACCTTTTTGCAAATTTTTCAGCTTCTATCGGCATTGGACCTTGAATGATGATAGGCTGTTGAACTTTTTCTTGTTTAGTTTCATTTTGTGATGCTGAACTACATCCTGCAAATACCGATATTAAAAGTACAGTAATAGCTACTAATAAAGAGTACTTTTTTAGCATTTTGTTTTTCATAATTAAGCTCTCCTTTTTCTCTTGTTGTTTGTCTTGTTGTTTGATACACTCGAAAATTTGGTCCAAAGAAAAAGATCTAGAAAATGTAGAATGATTTCTACCTTCTAGACCTACGAAAGTCAAAGTATAGATAATTAAGCAAAAAATGAAGATAATGCTAAATTATAAAATGGCAACGCCTAAAAAGCCGAACAGCCATATACTTTAACTCGTAGTCCAGTTCTTTCATTTGGGAACCGGGTAGAAACACTCAGACCATATTACCGAGTATATACGAGTAATAATATTTAAGATTATTACTTTGATAATATAGCAAACTTATAAAAGATATTCAACAAAAATATGAACATTAATTCAAAAAACCTTTTTAATGTTTGTGTTTTAAGGGGAAAATGAAGTGAAAAATGGAGTTTAATCGTTATGTAGTTGGAAAAAAGTTGCACCCGACTTTTAATGCAGGTACCACCAGAAGCAAATTCAATCTGAGCTATACGACAAACAAACTTATAATAGCCTAACATGATGTCTTATGTGTGAACTTTAAATAAATGAAGATTTCTAAGTGGAGGAAATAAGATGTTTCCAATTGGGGAGCAGCCCCTAAAATTATGAGTGATTTAAAATTATTAGAAAATACTTCTGATGAGTTAGCGATAAATGGTAAAAGTCTTGAAAAGCTCAATTTATCAGGGGGAATATCTAATTCGCTTAATATTGATACATTAAGTCCTTTAAGACACCTGTTTATAATATTTTTAAATACGTCATTGTCCCAATCGTCGGTATAGTTGTGTGTGGATATATATTACTTGGTCTTTCTACAATTAGTAAGATCGTGGGCTTTCTATGGCTTGGTTTTGGGATCGTATATCTTATTGTCAGATCCATTGTTTCTAAAAATTTTAAAGTGCTATTGACAAAGAATACTGATCGGAGTATGAATTAAGGAATTTTGTTTGAATAAATCACGATAGAATCTAGTGTTAGTGCTATTTATTTTGATGTTTAAGAAATAAAAAAGGTGTTACGCACAGTCGTAACACCTTTTTTCATAAGTATCCGTTTGAAATTTAGACACTCATTATTAAGAGTGTAGTAATATTTCACCTTGACGTTTCAAGGTTGTTTAATAGTGTTCCTTGCATAATTTATATAAATCTATTTTGATTTTTCGACATATAGCCGCGGCTATGGATAACAAAAGGTGATCTGCACTCGTTTTCTCTCTTTGTTTTCACTATGTCTGGACAGGAAAAGGATCTGACCGCTTCTATGCGTGGTCGGATGCTCTCTCCCACCTAAAAAGAGGAGTTTTATGTCGGTTTTTAAATTTGTATTTATATACATATGAATTTTTAATCGTTCATCCATGTATCGACTACTTTTTTATTCTGTTTAATCCACTCTTTAGCAGCTTGTTCAGGGTCTTTTGTTTTATTAAGCATGACCATCAGTGTTCCAAGTTGTTTATCAGTCATTTTCCACTTATCAAAATATTTAATGAGCTCAGGATAATCTTTTTCAAATCCTTTACGAACCGAGTAATAAATATCATCTTTTTCACCATATACCTTTTTAGGGTCTTTTAAATATTTAAGGTCGAATTCTGAAAAGGCCCAGTGTGGGTTCCACAGTGTCACAGCAATTGGTTTCTTTTGACTATAGGCTCTCTTTAACTCGCTCATCATTGCTGCTTCTGAAGATTGGATAAGGTTAAGCTCGATGCCATATTCTTTTATCGCTTTATCTGTTAATCTCATGAGACTGCTGCCAGGTTCAATTCCAATGATTTTATTATTGAATTCATCTTTATGAGCATTTAAATCTTCAATGCTATTGATGTTAGTCATATAAGAAGGGACGATTAAGCCGAGACCAGTGCCTTCGTACCATTTCGATTTTATTACAACATCGTCTTTATATTTTTCATATAGTGGCTTATCAGTAACAGGTAGCCAGACTTCCAGATTAGCATCTACATCACCTCGTGCTAACCCAGTCCAAACAGCAGCTTTTTCCAAATACATTAATTCAACTTTATAGCCTTTTTGTTCAAGTAATACTTTCCACATATTTGCGGTAGCAATGTTTTCTTTCCAGCTTGTTACACCGAGCTTAATTTTTCCTTTTGTAGTATCCTTCGTCGTACTACAAGAACTACTAATGATACTAATTAAAAATAATATACAAATAAACCATATTTTCTTCTTCATCAAATTCCTCCTACTCTTTCTAAATAGGCATCAAATCTCTAAAAGTTTATTCGGAAAAATATTTGGATGAGGCTAAATATTTTGCTTTCCTAAATAAATATTCTATAATTATAACTATCAACCAGATAAATATAACTATTATTAGCTTAACAAAAAAATATAAAAAAGTCTTTGATAAACTATTTTGATGTAATATCCTCTATAAAAAACATTACATAATTTGAATAGATACAAAGAAAAGGAGTGAAGGAATGAAGGATACAAAATTACGTGTTGAGAACGTCACAAAGGTATTTGGAAAGAACCCTTCAAAAGGAATTGCCTTACTAAAAGAAGGTAAAAGCAAAGCAGATATATTAAAAGAAACGGGTATGACTGTGGGTGTGAAACAAGCAACGTTCGACGTGTATGCCGGTGAAATATTTGTCATTATGGGTCTGTCTGGTAGTGGTAAATCAACGCTCGTCCGAATGCTAAATCAGTTGATCAGAACGACTTCAGGTCATATTTATATTGATGGAGAAGATATTGCAACAATGGGGAAAGAGGCACTCCGAAAAGTAAGAAGAGAGAAGATGAGTATGGTATTTCAAAAGTTCGCGTTATTCCCACACCGTACCGTCTTACAAAATGTAGCATATGGATTAGAAGTTCAGGGAATATCCAAAGAGGAGAGAGAAGAAAAAGCTTTAGAGTCTCTAAAACTAGTAGGATTAGAGCACAATAAAGATAGTTATCCAAGTCAGCTTAGCGGTGGTATGCAGCAACGCGTAGGTATCGCAAGAGCATTAACGAATAATCCAGATGTCCTTCTCATGGATGAGTCATTTAGCGCGTTAGATCCACTTATCCGAAAAGAAATGCAAGATGAGTTGTTAGAGCTGCAAGATAAAATGGAAAAAACGATTATTTTTATTACACATGACTTAGATGAAGCGCTGCGAATTGGTGATCGTATTGCGTTAATGAAAGACGGAGAAATCGTTCAAATTGGAACACCAGAAGAAATTATGATGAGTCCAGCAAATGAATTTGTAGAGAAATTTGTCGCCGACGTAAATTTAGGAAAAGTATTAACAGCCGAGTCCCTTATGAGAAGACCAGAAACGTTACTAATTGATCGAGGTCCGCGAGTAGCACTGCAAATTATGAGAAATGCCAGTGTTTCTAGTGTATATGTAGTCAATAAAAAACATGAATTTTTAGGTATTTTAACAGCCGATGAAGCGAGTAAAGCTGTTAAAAAACAATTGACTATAGCTGAATTGTTAGAAAAAGAAATCCCGCATGTATTTTTACATACATTGCTGGAAGAAATGTATGTAAAAATGGCAGAAACAAAACTTCCTCTTCCAGTTATTGATGATAAGAAAAGATTAAGAGGGATTATAAAACGTGAAAGTGTCATTCAAGCTCTGGCAGGAAATATAGAGGAAGAGGTGAATGACAATGAATAGTATTCCGCGTATTCCCTTAGGAGAATGGGTCGATTCATTTGTTGAAGGCTTATATCAGCATTTTGAAGGGTTTTTTAGAGGGTTTTCTTTCGTTATTGGAGGATTTGTTGATTTATTAACAAACCTGTTAATGTTTATTCCATCAATTGTATTCATAGCGATTGCGTGTTTTCTCGTTTGGTATGCCTCCAGAAAAGCTTCACTTGTTATTTTTTCGTTAATTGGATTTCTTTTTATCCTCAATATCAACTATTGGGAACAGACCATGCAAACATTGGCACTCGTTCTTACATCTGTTATCATTTCCATCATTATTGGACTACCCATTGGAATTTTAGCATCTCAAAATGAAAGATTCTCCAAAATTTTGAAACCGACGCTTGACTTCATGCAAACAATGCCAGCCTTTGTTTATCTCATTCCAGCAATTACGTTCTTTGGTGTCGGAGTCGTACCAGGCATTATTGCATCTGTTATTTTTGCAATGCCACCAACGATACGCTTTACTGATTTAGGGATTAGACAGGTACCAGAAGATTTGATTGAAGCAGCGAATGCATTTGGTTCAACTGCATCGCAGAAGTTATTTAAAGTACAGCTTCCGCTTGCAACTGGAACCATTATGGCTGGCGTAAACCAAAGCATTATGCTTTCGTTATCTATGGTTGTAACAGCTTCTCTGGTAGGGGCACCAGGTCTTGGAGTAGACGTGTACCGATCTGTTACACAAGTCAATATTGGAATGGGCTTTGAAGCTGGATTAGCCATTGTTGTAATTGCGATTGTGTTGGATCGAATTACACAAGGCTTCCATAAAAAGGGATTATAATGTAAATATTGATAGAGTGACCTATAATTTTATATGATTATGGGTCACTCTTTTTGTGTAGATAAGAATACAAAGTAAATTACAATTGGTAGAACTGAACACCTTACATTTAGAATAAAGTCGTTTCTGTAGTGTTTAAAGAAATGACTTTATTTTATACTGTTATTAATGTAGGAATTTGAGATGTGATTTATTAAAGAACTAGGTTTAAGATACAAAACATTAAAATAAAAGCTTAAATATAAAACATTTGGTATTACCAAAAAGGTCAAATTCATTTCTGTTAGGCAATATACAGAGTGAATGATCAATTGAGACACTATATATTGTATTTCTGTCAGTGAAGCCCACCTTTTTGGGAACGAACCAATGGTAATGAGGCTCTAATCAAAATGTTTAATTCCTTTTGTACTTAATCAAATTTTAAAAGCCATATAAACTACGCCATTTTAGTTATAGATGGTGTTATTTATGTTTTCTTGAGCAATTATTTATTACAAAATGAAAATGATTATTTACATTTTGTTGGTAATCATTTACAATGATGGTGATTGAAAATGAGGGAAGGGAAATTATGATGCTTGAAAACAGAGTTAGAGAATTACGGGCACGATTTAGGTGGACTCAGCAAGACTTGGCCGATGCAATTGGAGTGACAAGGCAGACAATCGGATTAATTGAAAAAGGTGATTATTCTCCATCTGTCACTATGGCGTTAAAAATAGCTGCTGCGTTTCATGTTACCGTAGAAGATGTTTTTTATTTAAAAGGAAAGGAATGAATGATTATGATGAAACATATTTTGAGGTCTCCGCTTATAGGTGCGAGCTTATTTGTATTGATCATTGCATTTTTACTGTTTTCTCTTATGAACACACAGATCGTTCTGGCTAGATTGTGTTTTGGGGTTTTGGTGATGTTTACTTTTTTGTGGTTCATTCTCACAAAGCTTTATAACCGAAAGAATCCTGATGATAAGATTAAATTATTTGGATTTATACCATCCGAATTTCGTGAAATAGATGAAGGTCAACAGTGGGTAACCTATAAGGCTTGCAGGAATGTGTATATTTACTATAGTTTTGCACTTCCAGTAACGGCAGGAATTTGCTTCCTCTTTTCTTATAATATTCTCGCTCCATTAATGTGCATTGGTGTACTAGGTGTAGGTCAATACATTGTCTATTGGTTAACTACTATTCGTGTTTTAAATCGTATTTAATTTGAACAAAAAAAGGGCGGTGAAACAGTATGTTGGAGTGGGCTCAAAATGCAGGTGAATTATGGCAATATTTAGTTTTATTTTTATTGGCTTTTGCTCCATGGATGGATGTATCAATCGTTGTACCACTCGGTATCGCATGGGGATTACAACCATTTGCAGTAGGACTGACGGCATTTACAGGGAATCTTATCTTGATTCTATTACTGGGCTTCTTCTTTAAGCAGTTTGCAAAATGGCGAACGGCAAGAAAATTAAAAAAAGGTATAACAACACCTTCTAAAAAGGAAACCAGATCAAGACGAATATGGGAACGATATGGTATTCCAGGTTTAGCTCTGCTAGCTCCAATTCTCGTAGGAACTGATATTGCGGCCGTACTAGCTTTAACATTTGGGTCTACCCGGACACACGTCATAAGTTGGATGACGGTCAGTCTAGCGGTATGGACAGTCATTTTTGTGGTTGCTGCGATGTATGGGTTTAGCTTTTTAAATATTATTTAGGATAACATGAAGATTTTATGTAATCTAAAATCGTTCACTACTTTTAAATTATGGGGTGATGAAGTGAGTTCATATATTATTAAGACAAACGAAGTGTACAATTTAGAAGAAAAACAAGACACCATGCTATTAAACTAAAGAAACAGTTTAGTTGAACAAGCCATATGTTAAAGTCAAGATACATTTTGGAAAATAAACTAGTGAAAAAAATGTATTTCGTTCATTTTCCGTGATAGCATAAAGTGGTAATTTCAGTTGAGAGGAGGGGTAACTCATGAAAAATCGAATTGAAACATTCAAGGGATCAAAGCATTTCCGGCTGAATCACGTTGCTGAGGGTGTATTTGCAGCAATCTCGTTCCCTGGTACTGGCTCTGTAGGGAATGCAGCAATCATTGATCTAGGTAATTCAACGCTTGTGGTGGATACCTTCACGACAATACAGGCTGCAGAGGATTTACAGGCAGCTGCAATGCACCTCACAGGAAATCCAGTTTCCTATGTAATCAACACACATTGGCACAGTGACCATACAAGCGGGAATCAACTGTTTACTCCCAAGGCACAAATAATTTCTACATCTATTACACGTGAAATTATGGATACATTTGGAAAAAACAGGTTAGCCCAGCAGTTGTCAAACCCGGAACCGATTTATCAGGCTATCAACGAACTCGAGGAAAAAATACAACAAGAGACGGACGAAAAGTTAAAAAAGGAAATGCAATGGGAAAATGCTAGTGATCGTGAGTACATGAAAATACTTCCTAATTTGGTATATACACTACCAACGATAACTTTTGATCAACAGATGAGTATTCATGGTAGTGATCGGATTGTGCAACTCATTACGTATGGTGGAGGTCACACGCAAAGTGATGCATTCGTGTACCTGCCTGAAGAAAAAATTGCCGTAATGGGGGATCTGGTACTCTCGAAGCATCATCCTGTAATGATTAATGCAAATCCCCAGGAATGGCTAAATATTTTGGAGCGAGTCGAACTACTTGATGTAGAAACTATCGTACCGGGACATGGCGAAGTTTGCTCAATGAAAGAACTTCATGAGGTGAAAGGTTACATAAAAGATATTATTGCATTGGTGGCGGAAACCGTTCAAAGTAAGAAAAGTATTGATGATATTTTAGTACCAAAAGCTTATCAAGGCTGGTACTTTACTACATATTTTAAGATAAACTTGAAAAAAGTTTATGATTTGATTACTAAATCAGCGAATTAAGAAGATTGTAAAGGACATAAGGTAAACATAGCTGCACTTGAAGTGAAACTGTTTTTTGTTGAACTAACGGGGGCTTTTCTTGAATAAGTAACGAAAATCATCCATTCCCTTAAGTCTATTAAAAATCAATAAATCCCACCTTTCTACATAAAAAGGTGGGATTTATTCTCATAAAAGAATCTGTCTTCTTTCTTAAAGCACTACACTACATTTAAAGATCTCATGCAGATTCAATATTCATTTACCATACAAATAGACCTACAAGCATAGCGCTTAATAAGGAAACAGCCATTCCACTAACAAGAAGCTTCCAAACATTCTTACCGATAATTGCTGATTTTTCTGCACCAAATAATGAATTGTAAGTCCCGTAAATCATACCAACTGTACTAAAGTTAGCAAAAGAGGCTAAAAATGTTGTTGCAACTGCAATTGTATGTGCATTTAAAGAGTGTAAATGTGATTTTAAATCCATCATCGCAACAAACTCATTAGTTGCTATTTTTATCCCCATTAATTGAGCTACATACATAGCATCAGTTCCTGATAAACCAAGTAAAAAGGCAAAAGGACTAAAGATGATAGAAAAGATTTTTTGAATTGTTAAACCTGCTACAAAGAAACCTAAAATACCATTTAGACATGCTGTTAATGCTACATATCCAATAACCATCGCTAAAATAACGATGACCATATTCATACCAACTAACATACTGTTTGAAATGGTAGAAAAGAAATCCTTTTTTTCTTCTTTTGACGGTGAATAAACAATATCTTCTTCTTTAGTAATTTCTAAAGGATTTAAAACGTTTGCTAAAATTAATGCATTTAAACAGTTTAAAGGAATTGCACTGAAAATATAAGTTGCAGGGACCATTGTTAGATAAGCCCCAAGAATGGATCCGCTCACACTACTCATACTCATAATTCCAAAAGTTAATAAACGATTTTCTTTTAAAACAGATAATTGATCACGAACAACAGCCAATGCTTCCGTGTTTCCTAAAAACATCATTTGAATGGAAAAGAAACTTTCTAACTTTGGCAAACGAGAAATTTTTGAAATAATCCAACCTACTTTATCAATAATCCAAGTTAAGATTCCAAAGTAAGAAAGAATATCAAAAAACGTTATAACAAAAATAATGGGAAGTAATGCACTAAAGAAAAAATCAATTGTTTGATTCTCCATAGCTGATGGAAACGCAAATCGAATACCTTCATTGGCACATAATATTAGCCAAGTAAAAAATGACGCAATTTTATTAATTATGATGCTTCCAAATTTGGTGCCTAACATAAACCAAGTAATAAGAAGTTCAAGCATTACTAGAATAATGATTGGTTTCCATTTTATTTTTCCTTTATTAGGCGAACATAAGAAAACTACCAATAATACAATAAAAATCCCTACAATATTTAATGTCAAATTCATGTTAGCAACTCCTTGATGATTATTATTTGTATATAAAAAAGCTCTTATTCTTCATAATTTAGTTTATAACCAGAAATTATGAAGAATAAGAGGGAAATGCAACAAAATAGTTGAAATGAATATATAAATACAAATGAAAAAACCGACATAAACCCCTTCTTTTTAGGTGGGAGAGAACATCCGGCCATGCGTAGAAGCGGTCAGATCCTTTTCCTGCTCAGACATAGTGAAAACAAAGAGAGAAAACGAGTGCAGGTCACCTTTTGTTATCCATAGCCGCGGCTATATGTCGAAAAATCAAAATGGATTTATATAGTTTGGAATGAGTTATTATTTTTCTAGATATTTATAATTTACAAAAAATATTGTTAAGTTTGAAATAATATTGTATATTAAAATGAGAATTTAATTCCCATATGTAACTGGCGCAACATGGAATACCATGGGGGAGCATATGGATTTATGAGCCGCGCGCCTGGGCAAGCACTTGATATTTTTAATCAAGTGCTTTTTATTTTTCTAAAAAAATAAAGGAGTAGATGGGGATGAATTCTAGACACAAAAAGATGGGGACTTTTGCTCTTACAATGACAGGGCTCGGTTCTATGATTGGTTCAGGATGGCTATTTGGAGCTTGGCGAGCTGCTGAAATTGCAGGGCCAGCTGCTATTTTTTCTTGGGTCATAGGTATGATTGTTATTTTATTTATTGCATTGTCTTATGCAGAACTTGGTGCTATGTTTCCTGAAACGGGCGGAATGGTAAAGTATCCACAGTATTCTCATGGTTCATTTGTTGGATTTTTGGCAGGATGGGCCAATTGGATTGCGATTGCTTCTTCAATTCCAGTAGAGGCAATTGCTTCTGTTCAATATATGAGCACATGGCCGTGGAAATGGGCACAATGGACACATACTCTTGTACAAGATAATGTACTAACATTTAAAGGATTACTTGTGGCTTCTATATTGCTTCTTGTTTATTTTTTCTTAAACTATTGGACAGTTAACCTTTTTGCTAAGGTGAATTCTGCCATTACAATTTTTAAAATTGTTGTACCTGGTGTTACCGCGGGTGCCTTGTTATTTGCCGGATTTCAAGAAAGTAATTTTACAAATTCCCAAGGGATGGCACCCTATGGTTGGGCAAGTGTATTAACAGCCGTTGCTACTTCGGGAATTGTGTTTGCCTTTAATGGATTTCAAAGTCCAATTAATATGGCTGGTGAAGCAAAAAAACCGAGTCGTTCCATTCCTATTGCAGTTATTGGTTCTATTTTGATTGCTACGGTGGTATATGTTATGTTGCAAATCGCCTTCATTGGAGCAGTAGATCCAGCTATAGTGGCAAAAGGATGGGGGAATTTGAATTTCAATTCGCCATTTGCTGATTTGGTGATGGCACTTGGGATGAACTGGTTAGTTATTTTATTATATACTGATGCTTTTATCTCTCCATCTGGGGCAGGGACAACCTACACTGCCACAACAGCGCGTATGGTTTACGGTATGGAGAAAAATGGGTATCTACCTAAAAAATTAGGTACCTTATACCCTGTATACGGTGTTCCACGTCCAGCGCTCATTGTAAATTTGGGTGTATGTTTTCTCTTTTTAATATTATTTCGTGGGTGGGGAGTTTTAGCTGAAATCATTTCAGTTGCAACCTTGATTTCCTATATTATGGGACCAGTAGCTTTAATGACATTAAGGGGAACAGCTAGTCATTTATATCGTCCTTTTCGTTTGAAAGGAGCAAGGTTCATTGCTCCATGTGGGTTTGTTTTTGCATCTCTTACTTTGTACTGGGCACGCTGGCCACTGACAGGTGAAGTTCTTTTCATCATGGCAATTGGATTACCAGTTTACTTTTATTATCAAGCTAAAAATAAATGGCATGATTTTAAGAATCAGTTCCGTTCAGGGGTTTGGTTGATTACATATTTATTATGTATGATAACGATATCATATAGTGGAAGTAATAAATTTGGTGGGCATAATTTTATTCCATATGGTTGGGACTTGCTTCTTATTACCGTATTGGCGCTATTTTTCTATTTTTGGGGAGTACGTAGTGGACGTTATACAGAATATATGAAAGAAGCTGAAAAATTGAATGGAGTATTATTACAAGAAGAAGGAAAGAACGAATATATTTCTAAAAATAAAGTTGTTTAATATAACTTTGTTGTGGTTAAAGGATCGGGTAATATTATAGTGGAATGTAAGAGGTTCATATTGAAATGAACCTCTTTTTTATTTGTTTTTTATACAATTTTGATTCATTACTTTTGGTAAACTTGTATACTTATCCTAATAGTAAAGGGCTAATGAGTGTATATATAAATACAAATTAAAAAACCGACATAAAACCCTTCTTTTTAGGTGGGAAAGAGCATCCGACCATGCATAGAAGCGGTCAGATCCTTTTCCTGCCCAGACATAGTGAAAACAAAGAGAAAAAACGAGTGCAGGTCATCTTTTGTTATCCATAGCCGCGGCTATATGTCGAAAAATCAAAATGGATTTATCCCGCATTAACGTGCAGTAATACCCCCACCTCAAGATTCTAAGGAAACCAAAGAAGATAGGTGGGGGATAAACTGCCCGTAAAAGCCCGATTGGTTCAACTAATAATCAATGGGAGATGAAGAAAACTCCCACTGATTAAAGTTTCACTTTATATAGTTATAATAAGAAGAACCACTGGATTACTGAAAATACCAATTCTACCAACGAAGAACCTTAAGTAAGAAATAAGTAAGGGCATCGAATACAAAGATACATAATATCAAACATGTAATGAAAGTCTAGGTAACGCTATAGTAGTTATATTTGGAACCTTTCATTAAGGTTATGATTTGCATAGTAGAACTATATTTAAATGAAAAGTTTGAAAATAATATTGAAATATATTATTCTTAAGACTATAATAGGTAAAAGAATATGATATCTATCATTTTAATATTCTGAATATTTGATCATCTAAAATATTATTAAAAATAAATATGTTTTAATGGAGGTTTTTATTATGGCAAATAAAGTGCCTTTTTCGTTCATAGTAGTTATTGGACTAATGTTATTTGCTCTATTTTTTGGAGCAGGAAATTTAATTTTCCCTGCAATGCTTGGTCAATCAGCAGGGACAAATATTTGGTCAGCAAATGCAGGATTTTTAGTAACAGGAGTAGGTCTACCATTACTTGGCGTATTAGCATTTGGTTTTTCAGGAAAAGATGATTTACAATCACTAGCAAGTCGTGCTCATCCTGTTTTTGGGACAGTATTTACAACGATTCTTTATTTAGCAATTGGTCCTCTATTCGCTATACCAAGAACGGGGAACGTTTCTTTCGAGATTGGTGTTAAACCTTTTGTATCAGAAAACCTAGGTTCTATCCCTTTGATTATCTTTACAATAATTTTCTTTAGCATTACGTGTTTTTTTTCGCTCAATCCTGCGAAAATTGTTGATATTGTTGGAAAAATATTGACTCCAATAAAATTAACGTTCATTGGAATTTTAGTAATTGTTGCGTTTATTCATCCAATAGGAGATTTGCAAGCGCCTACTAATACTTATACATCCGATTCATTTTTCAAGGGATTTCAAGAGGGGTATTTAACAATGGACACCCTTGCATCTTTCGTATTTGGGATTATAATCATTAATGCAATTAAGGAAAAAGGTGCGAAAACAAAAAAACAGATTATGATTGTTTGTTCCAAAGCAACTCTAATTGCTGCAACTATATTAGCAATTATTTATACAGCTCTTTCTTATATGGGGGCTTCAAGTGTAGAAAAACTTGGTCATTTAGAGAATGGAGGAGAAGTTTTAGCAAAAGTTTCAAATTACTACTTTGGTTCATACGGCGGCATACTGTTAGGATTAATGATTACAGTAGCGTGTTTAACAACTAGTGTAGGACTTGTTACTGCATGTTCTTCATTTTTCCATAAACTATTTCCAAATGTACCTTACAAAACAATAGCTATTATTTTATCTGTTTTTAGTGCAATTGTTGCAAATGTAGGGTTAACACAATTAATTGCTATTTCTGTACCTGTATTAACAGCTATTTATCCATTAGCGATTGTATTAATCTTCTTAACATTTTTCCATTCACTATTCAAAGGGAGATCGGAAGTTTATCAAGGTAGCTTACTCATAGCGTTTATTATTAGTTTATTTGATGGGTTAAGTGCAGCTGGAGTACACATTCAAGTAGTCGATCGTTTATTCACTCAAATTCTTCCAATGCATGAAGTTGGTTTAGGTTGGATTTTCCCAGCTATCATTGGTGGATTTTTGGGGTATGGTATTAGCGTCTTACGAGTAAAATATCAAGTCAATTAATTCTAGTACAGCTAGATTAAATAAGTAGATATCTATCTATCAAAAAAGTTATAGAATTAGTTTCTATAACTTTTTTTGTTACTATATAAATACAAATTAAAAAACCGACATAAAACCCTTTTTTTAGGTGGGAGAGAGCATCCGGCCATGCATAGAAGCGGTCAGATCCTTTTCCTGCCCAGACATAGTGAAAATAAAGAGAGAAAACGAGTGCAGGTCCCATTTTGTTATCCATAGCCGCGGCTATATGTCGAAAAATCAAAATGGATTTATATACCTATACCCATCTATCTAAGTGATGCAAAAGGGTTGTTGATCAGAGTGAAATTCATTTCTAGGTATTTTAGCCCGCGCTATTCGCGGGCAGTAATACATCCACCTCAAAATTCGACAGGAAGCAAAAAAATTAGGTGAGGGCTAATAATTAGTGGGGGATGAAGACCCCCCACTGATTAAAGCTTCACTTTATTTGGGCCCCATGTAAAAATAAATCAGCATGATAACAAAAAATATTTTGCTTTTGGTGCAGTGAGTCTTGCTGTTTTCTATTTCATTGGAAAATACTGTACAATACAATTAAAATACAAGTGCACCGGTAGTTTTGAAAAAAAGCTTAATCAAAAATATCAATTGAACGTGCATTTTGAGCCAAATAAAAATAATCTATTTTGAAAAAAAGATTAATCAAGATGGATTATTATCCAGCAGATTTAAGTTTCAGTTTTATAAAAAAGTTTGATCATTCTCTACCTGTGTGGCTCCACAATTGCGCTCTTTTCTTAAGTAAACAAGAAGTCGGAGAACGATAAAAAACTCGTAATTGAGTGTTATCTTAATACAAAGGTCTTCTTCTTATCCATTGCGTCGCAACCCATTTTTCACCTTTGATAACAGGTTCACTGCCATGTAAAGTGAGCTTGTTTAATGATGCATCCTGATAAAAATATTCGAAATATACCGCCATTCCTTTTTTCGGAGATACAGAAAGGTTGAGTTTTGGAAAGAAAGTCTCTCCGCCTTCTTCTACATGATTTAGGTACATGACAAGGGTACTAATACGATTGTTATTTGCTGCCGCACTGTTTTCTGCAAAAAAATCATAATGCGCTTTATATTCTTGGCCAACTGTATACTTTAAAATATGTAACCCTTCTCCATGTGGGGCAGGAACATTCATGATTGAAGCGATTCGTCTTTCGATTCTAGTAACGGCCTCACTTTCTTCTAAAAACGTACCACTACTCGTCCGAATGTTATTTATTTTGCGCGAAACACCAATTTTAGAACGTTTCATTTTATTTTTAGACATTTCAATTAACGTTTCACACTCTTCATCACTTAATACATTTGCTAACACGACAATAAGAGGTTCTTCTAATCTTGAAATAATTTGGATTTCTCTATCATCTGTTACAATTGTGTTTCCAATGTGGTTAAAAATCGTTAGCTCCTTATTTTCACCTGTTTGATTTTCCATTGTTCTATTCCTCATCTCCCTTAAAAATGATTGGATATTATGAATATATCACATTTTTCTTTCTATTCATTTTTTTTAGAAAATTAAGGTAGGGACTGTTCCGTTATATTTTAAACATTGTCATAAAAAACCTCGACTCACTTTGGAATCGAGGTTCATAATCTTTCTCTCTATCTCATATTGTGCTAGGAAGAGTGGGTTTCTAAATCAGAAGACCTACACTGGCAAAAACCGCACTCTCGGGGGATTTGGAGTCAAAATGGGCATACCTCTAGATGATTAAGAAAGTAGAGTTTACAAATCTGAATAATCCAGTGCACAACTTGCACGATCGTTAGCTAAAGCACCGCTGTTATTGTGGGATAGATTTGTTTCTTCTTAGGAGGCGTCTATGTTACTTTAAAATAAACCTTGATCAAATATGTATTAACAACCGTTGATAAATTGATAACCTTTAAGAGCATGTTTTGAAGAAAGATTGCTCAAAACCTTTAATTCTCTAATGTTTGAGACCGTATATTTCAGAAAAAAGGTTGATCATTATTTTTAAAAGACTTTATTATTCAGCAACATATTAGACTTTCTTCCTTCACATTTATCATATCTTATCCAAATTAACTTTCTTTTTTTCCTTTCGAGCTGCCCAACTCTTTTGTAGGTTTTTCCCTAATCTCCATATCCATATCGTAACAAGAACCACATAGCCTAATATACACGACGGATTGATAATATATAACTCTACCATTTCCGCGAACCACTCCACTGAAGCCCCTTCAGAACTGGCATCTAATAAAATTAGTTTCCACATTAACCACATTCCTGTATTGAACCAAAAACCACATAGCAATACTGTACTAAACGTGTCGCTTCTCTTGTTTCTTTTCCTTTTAATAAGTAGGGAATATTTTTAAATCGTTTAGGTCAACAATCGTGGTTAATTGTATAATAAATGTAACCATCCGTATAACTTGCTTAAGGAGTCTTGCAAAATCCAGTTCTGTTCTATAGAAACTGTAGATTTTTTAGTAACTTGTAGGCAATGCGAATGACATATTAGGTTGCTGCTTAATGTGCTTAGGTTAGAAGTGAAAAATCAAACTAGGAGAAATCAAATGAATAAAAAAATTGATCATATCGGTATCGCTGTCCGTGATTTAGAAAGCACGATTCATTTTTATGAAAATGTGTTAGCAGGTAAATTAATAGATCGCTACAAAAGTGATGTAAAAGGTGTTGAAAGTGAAGTTGCAATTCTTGAAGTAAATGGAGATAGAATCGAATTGCTTGCACCAACAAACAATACGACTTCGCCAATTGCGCGATTTATTAAGCAGAAGGGGAAAGGAGTTCACCATATTGCTTATCGCGTAGATGATCTAGATATAGCTTTAGAAGAACTGAAAAAACAAGGAATTCGAACATTAGAGGATACATTACGTATAAACAAGCACGGTAGACGATTAATTTATCTCAATCCAGCAGATACAGAAGGGACAATTATTGAATACTGTGATTATCCAGAGGGAAAATGAACCTACTAACTGGCATGAAGCGAGGTTCTGTGTTTAAGGTGTAATAAAGGCTGTCCCAAAAGTAGCTGAATAGCTACTTTTGGGACAGCCTCTTTTGATGTCTCTTCTTGTATAGTTAAAAACTCCTTATTATATAGTTTTTAATGATTATATAAATACAAATTAAAAAACCGACATAAAACCCTTTTTTTAGGTGGGAGAGAGCATCCGGCCATGCATAGAAGCGGTCAGATCCTTTTCCTGCCCAGACATTGTGAAAACAAAGAGAGAAAACGAGTGCAGGTCACCTTTTGTTATCCATAGCCGCGGCTATATGTCGAAAAATCAAAATGGATTTATATAGTTATATAAGTGAAAGAAAGATGGACTGGATGAATCGTAGATTTTAAGAGAAATTCGGACAAACATACTGTCATTGTTACTTGCAATGAATATATTGAAAGTAGCATATGAAAAGGAGGGATGTTGACGTGGGAAATCACCGTGATGATAAGTGTAGTAAAAAACACAATGATAAGTGTAGTAAAAAACACGATGATAAGTGTAATAAAAAACACGATGACAAGTGTAATAAAAAACACGATGACAAGTGTAATAAAAAACACGATGACAAGTGTAATAAAAAACACGATGATAAGTGTAGTAAAAAACACAATGATAAGTGTAGCAAAAAGCGCGATAAGTACTAAGAAATGATAAAACGGATTACGTGAAAGAAAAGACACGGATTGTGTTCTTAAGGATACAATCCGTGTCCAAACTACTTAGGAGGTATTTTTTTCTACAACGGTTATTAAGATATGTCTAAAGATTACGGCAGCAATGAGATATATGTCTGTAGACATGATTAAAGAGTTGATATAGCTTGGTAGCATCAGGATACCTGTACTGAAGTAAAGTAAAGGATAGAAAGCAATATACAGTGCGGGTATACCCACAAATACCAATTTTTCTATTTGGAAAGACCACCTTCCTACTTTACTGTTTTCTTTAAGAAAAGTTGGCAATCCAAGAAGTATTCCAATGGCGATGTATAACAAAGGAGTATAAATGAGATATGGAAACATATTATACGTCGTAGTTGCATGCTCTTTTAACAAGTTTGGGATACGTATAATGATGAAAAGCGATGTAAAGAAGGCAACAGAATATAAGAAGTAACGAATGGCTATCTTCAACGAAATAGAAATCCCTCCTTTTTTAAAAGTTTAGGATTATATATTCCCCAGATCACAATTTATTCCTTTTCGCTTTAGGATATAGTAACCCAACTCCTTTTTTATACAAATTTTTATACTAATACAGGAAATTCGTTAGCCTGAAAAAAGCCAGCATCTCCTCAATGTATAAAATCATGGATAGAATGATAAAAAGAGAAAGCGCACAGACCCAATAACATCAAAGGTTTGTGCGTTTTATTTTCTGCCCAAATTGTACGAGAAATGTAAGTTTAAATAGACAGGAGTAAAAAAGAATGTTTTTTATTAGAAAAGGTTGACTTATATTCGTGTTGTAACTATAATGATTACATCAAGGTGGTGATCGTTATGAAAATTAGTAGCCGCTTTTCTATAGCTGTGCATATTTTATCTCTCTTGAAGAATAATCCACCTTCTATGTGCACCTCGGAATTTATAGCGGAAAGTGTAAACACAAATCCGGTTGTAATTCGAAAAATCACATCATATTTAAAAAAAGCTCAATTTGTTTATGTGCGGCGTGGCACAGGTGGAGCTGGATTATTACGGAATCTAGATGAAATTACGTTGCTAGACGTATATCATGCAGTTAATGTAGTGGAAGAAGAGAAGCTATTCCATATTCATGAGCAGCCAAATCCTGCTTGTCCAATAGGAGCAAATATACAAAGTGTTTTAGAGGTTATTTTAGTTCAAGCACAAGAGGCAATGGAACAAGTGCTCAACAGTATTACAATGGAGCAATTAGTTACATCATTACAAAATAAGATAAATGCTTCAAAGCAACTATTAAGTAATTAGATGCAATTCTCTATAAAAGAGAGTGCATATTTTTTTCTCCAAGATGTAACTGTTTAAGTTACATATTGGAGGTGATAAAAAGAAAGGTAAGGTGTTATAAAATGACTGTGAAAATTAAAGTGTATTCTGATTTTATATGTCCGTTTTGTTTTTTAGGAAAAGGTCCATTAGATGAAGTCGCTCAGGAGAAAGATGTAGAAGTAGAATGGATGCCATTTGAATTACGTCCAAGTCCATATTCGAAAATTGATCCATGGAAAGAACCTGATAAATTGGGTTCATGGGATTCTTTTATTCTTCCTACCGCAAAAAAATTAGGAATTGATATGCGTTTACCACGTGTTTCTCCTCATCCATATACACATATGGCTTTTGAGGGATATCATTTTGCAAAGGATCATGGAAAAGGAAATAATTTTCACCACAGAGTGTTTACAGCATTCTTCCAAGAAGAACAAAATATTGAAGACATCGATGTACTAACGAAATTAGCAGGCGAAGTGGGGCTTTCTGAAAGTGCATTTAAGGAAGCTTTAGTGTCTCGAAAATATAAAGAAACACATCAAAAAGCTATGGAACATGCTTATGAAGAAGCTCAAATTATGGCTGTTCCAACCGTTATGATTGGAGAAGAAGTAATTCAAGGACTTGCTAGTAAGGAAATGTTAGAAAGAGTTATCGATAAAGAATTAGAAAAGGATAAAACAAATGCATTTGATGGTATGCAATGTACGACGGATGGATATTGCTAATGCTACGATTAGTGAATTACTCGTACTTGAACTATTAAATCAATTTGTTTAAATAAATTATTTTAAATAAAACATACATTGGAGGAATTAAAATGTCAGTAACTACAACAAATTTAAAAGAAGCAATGGTGAACCGTCGTTCAATCCGTAAGGTGACAAAGAATGCAAATATTACAAAAGAAAGAATAAATGAAATTGTAACAACAGCTTTACATGCACCAACATCTTTTAATATGCAAAGTGGACGTATAGTTGTATTAATGGATACAGAACATGAAAAGTTATGGGATCTTGTAAAAGAAGCACTTCGTCCCCGTGTGCCAGAAGAAAATTTCGGCGCAACAGTTGAGAGATTACAAGGTTTCCGTGATGGAGTAGGAACAATCTTATTCTTTGAAAACCAAGAAACAGTAGAGCAAATGCAAGAAAAAGCACCATTATATAAAGAGCAATTCCCATATTGGTCTCACCAAGGAAGCGCAATGTTGCAATATGCTGTATGGATGTCATTATCTGCAGAAGGAATTGGAGCATCCCTGCAGCATTACAATCCAATTATCGATGCAGAAGTAAAACAAGCGTGGGATATTCCGGGGGAATGGAGTTTAGTAGCTCAAATGCCATTTGGTGAGCCAAATGAACAACCAGGTGAAAGAACATTCTTACCTGCCCAAGATGTTGTGAAATTTTATTAAATCTTACAGGAAAGCGTAGGGAAGACTGTATGAATGAACGAACAAATTTAGAAATTATTCGCAGTACGTATGAAGGGCCATCTTCTTCAAATGCGCAACACTTAATGGATGCTCTTTCAGAACAGGTAGAATGGACAGAAGCAGCGGGTTTTCCATATGGTGGAACGTATATCGGCGTAGAAGCAGTGATGGAAAATGTATTTAGTCGTTTGGCATCCGAATGGAACGATTATAAAGCAAGCGTGCATACGTATCATGAAGTGGAAGGAAAAGATGTTATTATAGCTGAAGGTGTATACTCTGGCATATATAAACAGTCTGGAAAAGCATTTCAAGCAGATTTTGTACACGTTTGGGAATTGAGTAATGGAAAAGTTGTAAAGTTTAAACAGTATGTAGATAGTCATACTGTTCAACAAGCGATGGTATTGTCGTAGGCATAGATGTACACTCATTTTGAAAATGAAGAGGTTGTCCTTTCGCTGAGAGTAGCCTTTCTTATAAAAAGAAGCTGTTTTGAATGATTATTTCAAAACAGCTTCTTTTTTATTGGCTCTGTTAAATAGTTTTGTTAATATTCAATTCAATTGAACGAGTTCTTTGCAAAATTTCTGGCCGCCTATTCTGCAAGTATGCCTGGGTTTAAAGAAGCATCAGAAAAAAGCATAAAGAAGGATACACTTGTACTCATTGCCATTCAAATTATTCTGTACCGTTCGGTATTGTATATTCGCAACTGATGCAGCGTGTGATAGGTTAAGATTTAGTGTTTAGAAAAACGTCTTATTGAATAAACGGGGCAGTTGAATTGAAGAAAGAAAATTTCATAATGAAGTCTCTTTTTTGTTTTCTAAAATCAACAATACGCTTTAACAAAGCATTTTTAGTAAAGCAGTTATATGAATGAGTAAGGATTTTCATTTTAGGGAAGTAATACAGAAAAACATACCTTATTTTTGGGTAGCTAAAAATAAAATTTGTGGTTCCTATTAAAGATTAAAAAGGATGTGTAGTATGAACAAAGAGAAAAAGTATACAGTTGTTGGTACAGATATTGAAGAGGTGAAGCATCTTAATAAACATTCAGGTTTAACTTATAATCAAGCGAAAGAATTATTAGCGAAACGGATAAAACATAAGTAGGTATGTGTTTGTATAAAAAAAGTATGAGACTAAAGAATATTGATTTCACAAATATTTTGTTAGAAATCTATTTCAAGCCTCATGCTTTTTTATTTTGTATAAAGATAATCATAAGATGATTCAACTCAGTCGATAACTATTTTCAAAAGAAGAAT
This sequence comes from Bacillus sp. DX3.1, assembly GCF_030292155.1. Lineage (NCBI taxonomy): Bacteria > Bacillati > Bacillota > Bacilli > Caryophanales > Bacillaceae > Bacillus > Bacillus sp. DX3.1. The sequence continues at coordinate 1,912,718 of NZ_CP128153.1, forward strand.
AAAAAAGAGGATTCTTTCGAAGTAAAGGGAAAGATTGTCTTAATCATTTTATAAAATGTCTTAAAGTAGGCTTTATGTCAAAAGGTTAGATAAAGTGAGACGTCCATCGGTGGGATTGTACTGCCCGTTAATGCGGGATAAATGGAACATGAAGGATTTGGAAGGGGAGATGGAGTCTAAATGATGCAAATAAAAAACTTCTTTCAAAGTAAAGGATTTCAGAGGTTACTCATATTAGGGTTTTTAGCCCTTGTATTATACGGGCTAAAAAGTATGATTCATTTAATATTAATTACTTTTATTCTTATATTTTTAATGGATCGATTTCAAAAATTTATCTCTCGGAAACTTGATCGTTTTTTTTCGATTAATCGGAAAATCATTATCGCCTTTTTATACATTGTATTAGTAAGTGGGATTGTCATTACATTGTATAAATATTTACCTGTGATTATGGTTCAAATTTCACAATTAATTCATCAGTTTAATGTATTTTATAAGCATCCTCCTGATAATGAAGTGGTCAAATATGCAATTGCTACAATTGATCAGATGGAGGTATCAAAATATATTGAACAAAGTGTAGATATGATCTATCAATCGGTAGCTAATATTGGGAAAGTGAGTTTGCAAATTTTACTGTCCCTTATCTTAAGCTTATTTTTCTTATTAGAAAAAGAGCGTATTATTGCATTTACCTCTAAATTTAAAGAAAGCAAGCTTGCTGTTTTTTATCATGAGATTGCCTACTTTGGACAGAAATTTTCGCGTTCATTTGGAAAAGTGATTGAGGCACAATTTTTAATTGCGGTTGTAAATTGTATTCTTTCCGTCATTGCACTGTGGATTTTAGGATTCCCGCAGCTTCTCGTTTTAGCGGTAATGATATTCTTGCTTGGTCTTATCCCGGTTGCAGGCGTCATTATTTCACTATTTCCGCTTTGTATCATCGCTTATAATATCGGCGATATTACATATGTGGTGTATATATTAATTTTTATTACAGCTATTCATGCAATTGAAAGTTACTTTTTAAATCCAAAGTTTATGTCTGCAAAAACGAACTTACCAATTTTTTATACCTTTATGATTCTCATATTTTCGGAACACTTTTTAGGAATATGGGGACTTATTATTGGGATTCCAATCTTTATATTTTTACTTGATGTACTCGAAGTGAGAAATGAAGAGGAAGGTCGTGTAAATCAGGATATAGATCAATAATATATAATAGCCTGAGCCGAATAATATATTTCAACTCAGGCTATTATGCTGCTTATGATACAGCAGGGAACGGTTCATTTGTTTGTCTAGTTATGAATTATTTAAAGAATTTAATGCGTTCTTCTGTTGGTTTAAATTCTTTAACACCAGCTGGAGCAACTGGTTTACCAAACGGCATTTGAGCAATCAAATTCCAACTGCTTGGAATATTCCATTCTTTTTTCACTTGATCGTCGATAAGAGGGTTATAGTGTTGCAGCGTTGCGCCAAACCCTTCAAGTTCTAAAGATGTCCAAATGACAAATTGAAGCATACCAGATGATTGTTGTGACCATACCGGGAAATTATCTTTATATAGAGCAAAGTTCTCTTGTAAATATTCAATTACGCTGTTGTCTTCAAAAAATAATACTGTACCATAACCGTTTCCAAATGCCGTCATTTTTTCTTCTGTTGAACTAAATTGATCAGCAGGTACGATTTCTTTCAATGTGTTTCGCGTAATGTTCCACAATTTATCATGTTGTTCACCTAGTAACACGACTACTCGTGCACTTTGTGAATTAAAAGAAGAAGGGGTATGTTTTACAGCATGATTCACAATTTCTTGAATACGTTCGTCTGAAACGACTGTGTCTTTACTAATTCCGTAGATAGAACGTCTATCTGCTATAGCAGAATAGAAATCTTTTTTTGTATCTTCTGCACGATTTACTTCTTCTTGACTAGCTGAACTTCCGAATAATTTATTTAAAAAACTCATTTTATGCACCACCAAATTTTATTTTTTTCATTTTTTCTATTTATATAATTTCTTTAAATCCATAATTGAATATGATTACCTGAAGGATCCTTTGTCAAAATGACCCCATCTTTTGTTGTTACGGATGCGCCGATTTCTTGAAGGCGCTTTACAGCTTTGTTTCGTGTTTCTTCATCCGGGAATAAGAGTGAAAAATGTTTTAATCCAACACTGTTTGCCGAAGGTGCAGGTGCACCAACACCATTCCATGTATTTAAGCCAATGTGGTGATGGTATTTTCCTGATGAGATAAACAGTGCTTGATGATCATATCTGTTCACAACATCAAATCCAAGGCCAGCACAATAAAACTCTTCTGTTTTGTCTAAATCTGAAACATGTAAATGGATATGTCCCATTACCGTACTACTTGGGAGACCTTTCCAAGTTTCTCCGTTTGCTTCTGATAAAATGTCATCCGCGATAGGTTCAGTTGTCATTGCTACTTGTCCGTGATTCCATTCCCACGTTTCATCGGGACGGTCTACATAAATTTCAATTCCATTTCCATCAGGATCCGCTAAATAAACTGCTTCACTTACAAGGTGATCGGAAGCTCCTTGTAATGGGTAATTCGCTTGGATGAGATGATTTAATACCTTTGCTAAATCAGAGCGCTGTGGTAATAAAATTGCAAAATGGTATAAGCCAGTTGTACGTGGTTGCTTAGGTAATATATCTTTTGGTTGTTCAATTGTTAAAAGAGGCGTTTTTCCATCTGCTGTTAGCGCAGCTTTTGTTTCTGATTGCTCGAGTAATTGGAATCCTAATGTTTCTTTGTAAAATGCAAGAGAGCGTTCTAAATCTGCAATTAATATGTGAACGTGACTTACGAAAGTATAAGGATGACGTTGGAATTTCATCATTGTTCCTCCTTTGATGATTACAATGTTAGTGATGTAACAATAATTAGTGTGAATCAATAATCAAAATTTATCATGTGAAACATTAAATGTTATTTAATTACTTTATGTAAGTTAGTATAGAATTGTATTTAAATTATGTCAAGTACATTACTAAAAATAATTTCAAAACTTGTAAGAACACAAAAAACGAATTGAATGATGCGACAGAATCTATGAAGAATGATGATGTGTGAGTGATTTCTTTCTGAGGATATATATGATAGGAGGAGGTGAATTTTTAGTGAAATGAAAAAAGAAGCAGCTGAGCCGCTCCTTTTTATAACTTTATCTCGCATTAACGTGCAGTAATACCCCCACCTCAAAGTTCTGAAAGAAGCAAAGAAGTTAAGTGAGGGATAAATGGCTCGTAAAAGCCCGATTGGTCAGGGCTAATAATCAGAAAGCGATGAAGAAAACCGCCACTGATAAAATTTTCACTTTATATTTTACATAAACAACGTCATAAAAAATGCCTTCTGAAAATAAGAAGGCATAATAAATTAGAAATCCTATGGAAGAGAAACGAAGTTCACTTTAAAGTATTGGTGACATTGTTTCTTTTAGTACTTGTACAGAGTGATCGAATTTCAATTCTTCTTCTTCACTTAATTCAACTTCTAAAATTTCACGAACTCCTTGACGATTAATGACCGAAGGAACACCGATATAAACATCATTTTGCCCGTACTGTCCTTCAAGATAAGCAGATACTGTTAATACACTGTTCTCATTATTTAAAATGGCTTTTGTTATACGTAAAAGTGACATGCCAATTCCGTAGTACGTCGCACCTTTACGCTCGATAATGTGATAGGCAGCGTCGCGTACCTTAATAAAGATGGCATCTAAATCGGTTTGATTATGCTGATTGTCTTTTTCAAGAAGGGTTTGTAGCTTTTGAATCCCAATTGATACATGACTCCATACTGGAAGCTCCGTATCACCATGTTCACCAATAATATAAGCGTGAATATTATGAGGGCCTATATTAAAATATTCCCCTAACATATAGCGGAAACGAGCAGAGTCTAAAGTTGTACCAGAACCAATCACACGCTCTTTTGGTAATCCAGATTCTTTCCAAGTTACATACGTTAAAATGTCAACTGGGTTAGTCGCAATTAAGAAGATACCATCAAATCCAGTTTCCATAACGCTCTGAACGATTTGTTTAAAGATTTTAGTGTTTTTTTCAACTAAGTCTAAACGGGTTTCGCCTGGCTTTTGTGGTAATCCTGCAGTAATCACAACAAGGTCTGCATCTTTGCAATCTTCATAGCTACCTTTCCATACTTTTGTTGGCGCTGGTGCAAAGGGAACTGCATGACTTAAGTCCATTGCTTCTCCTTCTGCTTTTGCTTCGTTTACATCAACAAGAACAAATTCTTCTACGACACCTTGGTTAATCATACAGTATGCATAACTACAACCGACAGCTCCTGTTCCAATTAAAACTACACGATCGATACCTTTTTTCATTTTAAAAGTCCTCACTATTTCATTTATTTTCGTCTCATGCTTACTTAGATCGTATCTTCACAATATCTTTTACACGTACTTTAGTTCTTTCAAGTTCAATGCGTCAGATTCTATATGTAAGAAAAACATAGCATATCCCAAAATAGTTTATTCCACTTTAAAAAAGATATTCAATTGTTTCAAAAACACCTCTAATGTACACTCTTGAACGGAAAGAATCACACATAGGCATCTTTTTTCTTGAATATAATGCAATGAAGTCCTTTTAAAGAGGAGTAAATAAGGATGCCTCATAACATGAATGAACAATTAACAACGGAACAAATGCTTCACATCATTAAAAGTGGCCTTCATAAGTCACAAGTTCCTAAACATATTATTATTGTTGGTGCAGGATTAGCAGGGCTAGTTAGCGCATCTTTATTAAAAAATGCTGGGCATAAAGTTACGATTCTTGAAGCGAACAATAGAGTAGGGGGGAGGGTGTATACACTACGATCTCCTTTTAGTAATGGCTTATATTTTAATGCAGGACCAATGCGTATTCCTGATGTACACGCTTTAACTTTAGCGTATATTCATAAGTTTCATTTGCCTACAAACATTTTTATTAATCGAACTCCTATGGATATCATTTACGCAAATGGTATTAGAACACGCCTCAACATATTTGAACAAGACCCAGGTGTTTTAAAATATCCAGTGAGGCCGAATGAAAGAGGGAAAACGGCTGAAGATTTAATGATTTTAGTATTGCAACCAATCCTTGATTTCATTAAGAAAGATCCAGATAGAAATTGGCCGATTGTAGAAAAACAATATAAAAAATATTCATTAGGTTTCTTCTTAAGCTCTTATTTTTCAGATGGTGCAATCGATATGATTGGTGTACTTCTTGATATGGAAGCGTATATGGGGATGTCTTTAATTGAAGTACTGCGAGAAATGATATTCTTTACATCAACAACGAAGTTTTATGAGATAACAGGCGGGATGGATGCATTACCTCAATCATTTTTACCTCAGTTAAAAGAAGATATACGCTTCTATCACAAAATGACAAAGATTATACAGCATCATAATGGTGTTACCATTCAGTCTAATCATGAGCAAACTTCAGAACAACTTATGGTGACAGGTAATCTTGCCATTATAACAATTCCTTTTTCTACATTACGTTTTGTAGAAATTGAACCATACGCTTCTTTTTCTTATTATAAAAGAAGGGCGATTCGTGAACTTAACTATATGGCTTCAACAAAAATTGCGATTGAATTTAAAAGCAGGTTTTGGGAAAAGGCGAGCCAATACGGTGGTAAATGTATAACTGATCTGCCAATTCGATTTACGTATTACCCGAGTTATGGTATCCATACATCAGGGGCGGCTGTAGTATTGGTAAGTTATACGTGGGCAGATGAAGCGTTAACGTGGGGCAGCCTGTCTAATGAAGATCGTATTCGCTATGCTTTAAAAAATTTAGCGGAGATATATGGACAGCAAGTTTATGCTGAATATGTATCAGGCGCATCTTATAGCTGGAGTCAAAACCCTTATTCCTGCGGGGCATTTACAGCTTTTGAGCCAGGACAAGAATTGGAATTACATCCTTATATCCCGACACCTGAGGGAAGGGTGCATTTTGCAGGTGAGCATACGACACTTACTCATGGCTGGATGCAGGGGGCGATTGAATCTGGAATCCGTGTTGCATATGAAGTTAATAATTTGCCAAAATGATAAATACCTAATCAGAAAAAAGATGTTGATGTAACTGAAAGCGTCAGACTTAGTCAATTATAAATCAGACGCTTTCATAATTTTTGAAAGTAAACATAACAATGCTTAATGGTATACATTTTGAAGAGAGATTCACTTCTTTCTAATACGTTTTTCATATATGATTGAAAAAGATGCTCGTGTTTTGTTTACAAATAAAGTTTGTTTTAATAAAATAGTGAATATAAATCGTAATAATTACGCTTTATGATAAAGGTGTGAAAGAGCATCCGGTCATGCATAGAAGCGGTCAGATCCTTTTCCTGCCCAGACATAGTGAAAACAAAGAGAGAAAACGAGTGCAGGTCACCTTTTGTTATCCATAATCGCGGATTATATGTCGAAAAATCAAAATGGATTTATATAGTTCAAATCTTAATTAGAAACGAAGAAATGGATGGTTGGTAATATGAACAAAGTAGAAATTCATATATTAGGTGGATTTTTAGGTAGTGGGAAATCGACGTTACTTCAAAATCTTTTGATTGCGGAAAAGCAAAAAAATCGAAAAGTTGCTGTATTAATGAATGAAATAGGTGAATATTCGGTAGATACAGATATTGTAGGAAGAGAAAATATATTGAGAGAACTTTTGAAAGGCTGTATTTGCTGCACAATGAAAGATGAGTTAGAAATTCAGCTACATTCCTTGTATCAGGAAGAAAGACCAGACGTTATTTATATCGAAACGACTGGAGTTGCTCATCCAATAGAAGTACTAGATGCTTGCCTTTCACCTATGTTAGCTCCTTATATTGAAGTAAAGTCAATTATCGTCGTATTAGATGCAATAAGATGGAAGAATCGCGAAACTTTAAGCAAAAGCATACAACAACTTCTGAACGAACAAATCAAATATGGAAGTCATATTCTTATCAATAAAGTAGACTTGCTAACAGAAAAAGAGAAGAAGCATATTTTAGATGAAGTAGCATTGATAAATGCAAATGCGAAATTGTATGAAACACAGTATTGTAATATATCTTTAGATGATTTAGAAGAAGCAAAACCAGAACGAAACGAAGAATATGAAAAATTACATGTAAAACAGCATTTACATATTCAAACAATGACGTATCAATTTACAAAATCAATTGAGCAGGACAAACTGTACGAGTGGCTCTCAAATTTACCTCAGGCAATTTATCGTGTAAAAGGGTTTGTAAAATTTCATGGCGATAAATACCCAAACTTATTGCAATATTCATTTGGTGTTCCATTGTTATTGGAACAGGACTTTGGTTTTCCTACGAACCTTGTGATTATTGGAGAAGATTTAGATAAAAAGCAATTGACGGAAGAGCTAAAGAGTTTGGAAAATACATCAATTTGAGTAGCATTAGATTAAACTATATAAATACAAATTAAAAAACCGACATAAAACTCTTCTTTTTAGGTGGGAGAGAGCATCTGGCCGTGCGTAGAAGCGGTCAGATCCTTTTTCTGCCCAGACATAGTGAAAACAAAGAGAGAAAACGAGTGCAGGTGACCTTTTGCTATCCATAGCCGGGGCTTATATGTCGAAAAATCAAAATGGATTTATATATAGGGAAATTAAATCGATATTTGAATATTTCCAACAGACCTGCCTCAAGTTCTGAGTCAGGTCTGTTTTTTGAAGGGAAATCTAGTCTTTTTGCTACTCTAGATGGTGGTACAGCAGCATTAGTGAAACGAGGAACGACGGCAAGTGAAATTTTGGAAAGTGCAATTATAACAGATGGTTCATTCCATGAAGATGTTCGAATTCCAGCGGGTGGTTCTAAACAATGTTCCAGTTATGAGTCAGCTGAAAAGCGTCAGCATTATATTGATGTTATTGATCCAGTAAGTATGAAAGAACGGCTTGATCCTGTTTCAATCCCAAATTTTGAAACGGTCATTCGTCAAGCTTTACAAAAATGTGGATTAACTCCTGAAGATATTACGGTTCTACTGCCGCTACATACGAAGCGTTCTATGCTAAAGGAGTTGTTACAATCATTGCAGTTGTCAGAAGATAAGGTTGTATATTTAGACCATTATGGACACATGTCAGCACTGGACCCGTGTATTGGTCTTCATTTTGCAAGTGAACAAGGTAAATTGCAATATGGAGATATTGCAGTATTAGTTAGCGCTGGTACAGGATATACTTGGGCAGCAACTGTTATTAGGTGGAAAGGGTGAAGGGTGTGAATTATATGTGTTTGGAGCATGTGAATGTAATCAATACTTCGAACAAGTGTATGAATATTTACAAATAAGATGGAAGGTATTTGGAAAAACGCGGCGAATGTAAAGGTACTTCAGGAAATTTCATTTCATAGTAACAATTGATGTTGATAAAAGGGGAATGTCATTATTACGGATGGTTTGCTTCAGTGTATTCAATTCTATAAGAAAGTAAATTATAGGGGGAATCATGATGTTAGCGAAAAAACGTAAGTGGCTAAAAATGGTGTTCACAGGATGTATACTTGGTTCACTGTTAGTAACAGCTGGGTGCTCTGGAAAAAAAGCAAGTACAGGTGATGAGGAAACGATTAAGGTTGGTGTTCTTGCTTCGTTAACAGGACCGCTTGAATCGTACGGAAAACAAACAGTAAACGGATTTGAGCTTGGGCTAGATTATGCAACTGGTGGGACAGGGAAAGTGGAAGGGAAAAAGATTAAGTTTGTTGTAGAAGATACGGAAACAAAAGCGGATGTAGCGGTTAAGAAGGCTACGAAACTTTTAGAAGAAGAGAAGGTTGATTTTTTAGTTGGATCATCAAGTTCAAGTGATACGCTAGCAGTTTTACCGTTGGCTGAAGAATACGAAAAAATAATGGTCGTTGAACCAGCGGTAGCGGATAGTATCACAGGTAAGAACTGGAATAAATATATTTTTAGAACAGGAAGAAATTCATCTCAAGATGCAATTGCTGGTGCTGCATCGATTGCTAAGAAAGACGTGAAAATTGCTACGTTTGCTCCAGATAATGCCTTCGGACGTGAAGGGATTGCAGCATTTAAAGCAGGAGCAAGGAAGTTAGGTGCCAATATTGTAAATGAGCAATATGCTGATACTAATTCCACTGATTTCACAGCAAATATACAAAATATTATTAGCTCAAAACCAGATTACTTGTTTATTGTTTGGGCTGGTTCGAATTCACCATGGAAACAATTAAAAGACATGAATGTGGAACAGCAAGGTATTAAAATTTCAACTGGTGCACCTGACATCCCAGCATTAAAAACGATGGATGCGTTAGTTGGAATGCAAGGATTTTCAGTGTACTATCATACGCTTCCGAAAAATAAAGTAAATGATTGGTTAGTGGAAGAGCATAAAAAACGTTTTAACGGCACTGTTCCAGATTTATTTACAGCTGGAGGCATGTCAGCGGCTATTTCAATCGTGGAAGCCTTAAAGAAAACGAAAGGCGATATAGATGTTGATACGCTTATTAAAGAGATGGAAGGTATGGAATTTGAAACACCAAAAGGAACAATGAAATTCCGTGCGAAAGATCATCAAGCTTTGCAAACACTCTATTCGATTACATTAAAAAAACAAGATGGTGTTGATTACCCAGTACCGGTTTTAGAGCGAGAATTAAAAATGAAAGAAACGGAGCCACCGATCCAAAATAAATAATCAGAATAATTAAAAATCAATCGCGCATTGCCTTCTCTAATTACCTAGTTTTAATGGGGAGATAGAGTGTGATTGATGAGAGATTTCCAGCTGTGATAGAAGAAAAAACATGGCTGGAATCTTTACTTTATACAAAAAATACTTTGTGAGGAGGGCGTAGTGTGGAAAAATTGCTAGAGACTCGCGACCTTTGTGTCTCGTTTGGAGAACATCATGTCATTAGAGGCGTGAATTTGACGATACAAAAAGGAAAGCTTATTTCCATTATTGGACCGAACGGGGCAGGAAAGACAACTTTATTTAATTTGTTAAGTGGTCAGCTTTCTCCGACAAAAGGAGAGATTTATTTTAAGGAACGTGACATTACAAAGTTATCGATTCCAGATCGAACGCGCCTTGGCATCGGACGTTCTTTTCAGCTTACGAATATTTTTCCAGAATTAACTGTTCTTGAAAATGTTCGGCTTGGTGTGCAGTCGTATGCGAAAGATTATTATAGTTTTTTCCCGAAGCCGTCTCAGTATAAGCGGCAACAGGAAGAAGCGCGGCATTTACTTGAGGTTGTACTACTGAATGATAAAGAAGAAGTTTTGGCGAAAGACTTAGCTCATGGAGAAAAGCGAAAATTAGAACTTGCCATGCTTTTAGCGCTTAAAACAGACGTATTATTGCTTGATGAACCGACGGCTGGTATTTCTATTGAGGAGGTTCCTGCTATTCTACAAGTAATTGAAAATATAAAGAATAATAGTGAAAATACGATTGTGTTAATTGAACACAAAATGGATATGGTTCTTCATTTGTCTGATCATCTCGTTGTATTATTTCATGGGGAATTATTAGCAGAAGGTCTGCCAGAGGAGATTATGAAGGATCAGCGTGTGCAAACTGCTTATTTAGGGGGATTATACAGTGACACTATTAAAAGTGGATAATATAGAAACGTATTTAGATCAGTTTCATATTTTGCAAGGTGTTTCCTTCGGTGTCAAAGAAGGGACCATTACAGTCTTATTTGGTAGAAACGGAGCGGGAAAAACAACGACACTTCGTTCAATTATGGGTTTTCATACGATTTCTAAGGGAGAGGTTTACTATGGTGGCGAGAAAGTAAACGGGTTATCTACACATACGATTTCGCGAAAAGGTATGGGATATGTGCCAGAAAATCAAGGGATATTTCATGATTTAACGGTTGAAGAAACGCTTGCTCTTGCTCAAACGAAAAAAAATATTGAGACAGATGAAAAAGTGGACTGGATGCTTGAGCTCTTTCCGGACTTAAAAAGATATTGGCATAAAAAAAGTGGATTATTAAGTGGCGGACAAAAACAAATGTTGGCTATTGCACGGGCGTATATTAACAGTGAAGGTCTACTGCTTATTGATGAGCCGAGTAAAGGATTGTCTCCGATTATGATTGAAAAGCTGATGGTATCCATTTTAAAAATGAAAGAGAAAACAACTGTTTTGCTTGTTGAACAAAACTTTATGATGGCAAGTCAAATTGGTGATTATTTTTACATTATGGATAATGGGAAAATTGTGCATAGCGGCCTGATGAATGAATTGAAGGAAGATAAAGAAACATGTCATAAATATTTAGGGATTTCTTAATCTTAATACGGGGGGCATGGAACGTGGATGTGCTGGTCAACTTATTTGTAAATGGTGTTTCGACAGGAATGCTGATTTTCTTATTAGCATCTGGACTTACGCTGATTTTTGGTTTAATGAGTGTCCTCAACTTTGCTCATGGCGGATTGTTTGCATGGGGAGCTTTTACAGGTGTATGGCTATTTAATGTAACTGGTAATTATATAATTGCATTACTTGGTGCCATCGTAATGGGAATGTTTCTTGGGTTGATATTAGAAAGATTTCTTATTCGGCCTGTTTATGGGAATCACGTTCGGCAGCTACTTGTTACACTTGGTGGTATGCTCGTGCTCAGTGAATGTATCAAAGTATTTTGGGGACCAAATCCGATTGGAGCTAAATTGCCTTCTTGGTTACAAGGAAGCTTTACATTTGATGGAATTATATTAATTAAGTACCGCTTATTCGTTATTTTAATTGGTTTATTGATTTACACTGGACTTGTGTTATTACTTCGTAAAACGAAAATTGGGCTTATGATTCGTGCTGGCGTTATGGATAAAGAGATGGTTCAAGCACTTGGGATTAATGTGAAAGCTATTTTTTCTTTCGTGTTTTTATTAGGAGCTGGAATGGCTGCGTTAGGTGGCTTTCTTCTCGCTCCATATTCGGGTGTTATTTTTGCAGAAATGGGAATGCAATATGCAATTTTGGCTTTTATTGTTGTAATCATTGGTGGGTTAGGGAGTGTACAAGGCTCTGCTCTCGCATCTTTAATTGTTGGATTGGCAGGAGCTTTTACAGCATATTATGTTCCCGATTTATCGCTTGCTATAAATATGTTGATGTTGTTATTCGTCTTATTAGTCAAACCAACAGGACTAATTGGTGAAAAGGGGTGAGATTGTTATGACCACATTTTCTAATTGGGGTAGATTATATTTTGGAATCGCAATGCTTTCCTGTTTGATGATATTTCCTTTTGTAAATGATTCACGGAGCATGCTTATTTTGTTCACACAAATTTTCATCTTTGCCATTTTCGCTATGAGCTTTGATATTCTCCTAGGGTATACAGGAATTGTGTCGTTTGGACATTGTATGTTTTTTGGAATAGGGGCGTACTGTGTCGCGCTCTTGTTCGATCGTCAAGAGGCAACGGTAGCGAGCTTTTTAATTGGAGTTACGATAGCAGTCATTTTATCGGCGATCATTAGTTATATTATCGGCATGCTTTCCTTACGATTGAAAAGCCATTTTTATGCGATGCTGACACTTGCTATTTCCCAGTTATTCTTTGTACTTGCTGAAAAATGGCGTACTGTAACACACGGGGGAGACGGTTTTACATTCCGTGTACCTGATATGTTTCGAGATCGTTTCACATTCTATTATATTACGCTAATAAGCCTAGTCGTTATTTTTCTATTACTACGATTGTTTACGAAATCTTCCATTGGAAAAGTACTAAAAGCTGTTTCGCAAAATGAACAACGTGTGGAGGCACTTGGCTATAAGATTCTTCACTATAAAGTCATTGCAAGTGTTGTAGCTGGAATTGTGGCAGCACTTAGCGGCGGATTATTTGTTGTCACACTCCGCTTTGTGAATACGACCGTTTTCTCGATTGAAATGACTCTAAATGCTTTATTGATGACGACGATTGGTGGTATTGGTACATTAGTAGGAGCGGTAGTAGGGGCCGGAATCATTGAATCTTTTAAGTATTATTTATCAGAGCTTGCTGCGCAGTATCCAATCTTTGAACGATGGACAATCTTCCTTGGTTTATTGTATATCATCGTCTTATTAGGTTTTCCAACAGGATTGCTAGGAACAGTTAGGAAATTGACGAGCTGGAGGAGGCATAAGAAAAAAGAGAAGAGTGAACAGATCGAGCATAGTGCTTAATGCATTGGAAAACGGGACCCTCCGATTGGAGAGTCCGTTTTTTGTTTAAGGTCAGTACAAAAGTTTCTTTTTAAAATATTAAACTCATTATTAGTGTGCTATAAAAAACACCATTGATATAAGTATCTTCTTTCAATAAGCCTTCTTCTTCAAATCCAACCTTCTTATATAACTCGATTGCTCTCGTATTATCCTCTCTTGTAACAAGAGTTATTTTTTTAATAGTTCCGTTTGCTTGTGCCCACTCGATAAGTTCATTCATTAGTATGCTACCTAAACCGAACCCACAATGTTTTTCTTCTATAACAATTCCTAAAGTTCCAACATGTTTCGTTCTGGCCTTTCCATTAGAAGTAATGGATGCGATACTTACGATTTCATCATCAATTGTTGCTAGCAAGATAATTGAATGACTTTCTGCTCTAGTAGATGCCAGGAAGTTTTCATAATCCGTTACCCCCATGCTAAACTCATTTTCCCCAAATGAAAGAAAATCCGTTTCTCCACCTACAATATTATAAAAATCTATCATACGCTTGGCATCTTCTTTTGAAGCCTCTCGTATGAAAACTTCTTTCCCGTTTCTCAAACTTATTTTTTTCATGTATTTCAGCTTCTTTCAAATTAGTCTTGTTCATCATAACAGTTAAAAAAACTTTATGGCTATCATTTTTTGAATTTAAAAAAATAATTTGTTCTTGACAGAATATCAATCAATTTCTTGTTTGAAAACATGAACATTTTATATTGATAAAGTCAAGTATTTTATAGGGAATCATGATTTTTTTCTAAGAAGAGATAGCTTTCATGTTTGAAAATCGTATTTTTATAATATAAAATTTCTTTTTCAAAAAAATAACAAAAGACATATTTTCGACAAAATCCTGTCAAGAATACGTCAAAAATTCATTGAATTTATTATGCAAGTATATTATACAATTCGATTAACGAGTAAAACACTATGGAAATAGGGGAAAATTAAATCGAATGAATAGAGCTTACTTCTTGTTACTGTTAGCTTAAATGACTGAAAATTTTTATTTTCAAACAATACATACGCGAATTAATCATTTCATATTTCCTGATGATTGAGTTTTTGTTGATTAACATAAAGCATACGGATGGCTCAATCTATTTTTAATACATATAAAAAATGAAAAGGAAGTGATTTTAACATGGATACGCTCGAATTGGCACGAATTCAATTCGCATCAACAACGATTTTTCATTATTTTTTCGTTCCGTTGTCTATCGGTCTAGTTTTTATCATTGCGTTAATGCAAACGATGTATGTGGTAAAAGGACAAGAAATTTATAAGAAGATGACGAAATTTTGGGCTCATATATTTCTTGTTAACTTTGCGGTTGGAGTTGTAACTGGTATTTTACAAGAATTCCAGTTTGGAATGAACTGGTCAACCTATTCACGTTTTGTCGGTGATGTATTTGGACCATCACTTGCAATTGAAGGGCTTCTTGCCTTTTTCATGGAATCTACATTCCTTGGTCTTTGGGTATTTGGTTGGGATAAACTGCCGAAACGGATTCACCTTTTATCCATTTGGCTTGTGTCACTTGGAACGATTTTATCCGCGTTTTGGATTTTAACAGCGAATGCGTTTATGCATGCACCAGTTGGATATGAGATGGCTGATGGACGTGCACAGATGAATGATTTCTGGGCAATTATTCAAAACCCACAATTGTGGGTACAATTCCCGCATACGATTACGGCAGCAATGGCAACAGGAGCTTACTTCATTGCTGGTGTAAGTGCATGGAAAATTACTAAAAGACAAGAGACAGAGATGTTTAAAAAGTCTTTCCGCATCTCAATTATCGTTGGAACAATTGCAACAGCTCTTGTGCTGTTCTTTGGGCATGCTCAAGCGCAACATTTAATTAAATCACAGCCAATGAAGATGGCAGCAGCTGAAGCTTTATGGAATACAAGTGCAGATCCGGCACCATTTACAGCTGTAGCAAAAATTAATCCAGAAACAAAGTCTAACTCATTCGAAATTCAAATTCCTTATATGTTAAGTTTGTTATCCTATGATAAATTTAGCGGTCAAGTGGAAGGGATGAATCAGCTTCAAAAAGAATATGAAGCAAAATATGGTCCTGGAGATTATATTCCACCGGTACGTACAATGTTTTGGAGTTTCCGAGCGATGGTAGCAAGCGGTACATTTATGCTACTTCTAGGCGCGTACGGTTGGTTTTTATCAAGAAAAGATCGTTTAACAGAAAAACCATTGTATTTAAAGTTGATGGTATATGCAATTGCTCTTCCGTTTATCGGTAATACGGTTGGATGGATTATGACAGAAATGGGGCGCCAGCCTTGGGTTGTATTTGGAGTAATGAAAACAGAAGATGCGGTATCACCAAATGTTACAGCAAATGAAGTGTTATTCTCTCTTGTTTCATTTACGACGATGTATGCCATTTTAGGTGGAATCTGCATTTACTTATTTGTTCGTTTAATTCGCGAACATGCTAATAAGAAAGCGCAAACGGATCATCATAGTCATGATCCGTTCGATAAGGAGGAAGAATATGTTGTCTCTTAATGAGTTGTGGTTTCTTATCATCTCTACGTTATTTATTGGTTTTTTCGTGCTCGAAGGGTTTGATTTTGGGGTAGGAACAGTCGCTAAGTTTTTAGGAAGAAATGATTTAGAACGACGTATATATATTAATACAATCGGTCCATTTTGGGATGCAAATGAAGTATGGCTTGTAACCGCTGGTGGTACGATGTTTGCGGCGTTTCCACATTGGTATGCAACGCTGTTCAGTGGGTTTTATATCCCGTTTGTGTTTATGCTGCTCGCTTTAATTTTACGAGGGGTTGCGTTTGAATTCCGAGGAAAAGTGGATAATGTAAAGTGGAAGAATATGTGGGATTGGGCGATTCTTATCGGTAGTTTTGTGCCACCACTTCTTTGGGGAATTGCCATTACAAACTTTATGGTGGGCGTTCCAATCAATGAAAATAAAGATGTAGTAGGTGGCTTCGTACAACTGCTTCATCCATTTGCTTTACTTGGAGGTTTAATGTTCGTTCTCTTATGCGTAGTTCATGGTTTGCAGTTTATTACGCTGCGAACAACTGGAGAGCTACAAGAACGTGCGCGAATTGTTTCTAAAAAAATGGCACCCGTTACATTACTTGCTCTTCTTGCTTTTGTAGGTGTAGGGGTGTGGAAAACAGATATTTTTATCGCTCATGGAACAGGCTGGATTGCACTTCCATTAGGTGCATTCGTAGCGCTATTTGTATCTAGTATATTGAATAGAAAGAGACGCGATGGCTGGGCATTTTTTATGACAAGCTTAACAATTATTTTGCTTAGTGCAAGTGTCTTTATTGGTATGTTCCCACGTGTCATGATTAGTACACTTGGGGCAGCGAATGATTTAACAATTTATAATGCGGCATCAGGACCATATTCACTTAAGTTAATGAGTTACCTTTCACTTACGATTTTACCGTTTGTGTTAGGCAATCAAATATGGAGCTACTACGTGTTTAGAAAACGTATTAAGCCTCAGGATCATTTGGAGTACTAATGAAACGAAAAAGAGGACTTCCATCGTATCCTGGTAGCCGTTTTTTATATGTAATACTCAGTTTCATTAGTATTTTTGAAGCTTTGAGTATAATTGCACAAGCAGTATTTTTATCGCGTACCATTACATTTTTGTTTCAAGGAAACCCCGTGCAAACCGTTTACAAGGAAATACTATTCTTTGCGATTGCTTTTTTTGTAAGACGTATACTTATACATGTATCACAATTTCTAGTAGAACGTTTTTCAGAAAGAACAGGACTAGCACTGCGCAAACAATTAATACAAGCGTATTTCAAACTAGGACCAAGATTTATACAAAAGAACGGAACTGGTCGTCTGGTGACCTTATCGATTGAGGGGATAGAACAGCTGAAAACATATATTGAGTTGACAATTCCTCGGATGATTCGAAGCTGTATTGTCCCAGCGATCCTTGTTGTATATGTTTTCACGCTAGATGTTACTTCAGCTGTGATTTTAGTTGTAACAATACCGATTGTTATTGTGTTTATGATTCTTCTTGGTTTAGCAGCGCAAAAAATGGCCGATAAGCAATATGACACCTACCGTGTGTTATCTAATCATTTCATTGACACGCTAAAAGGTTTGGAAACATTAAAGTACTTAGGGAAGAGCAGGCAGCATGAGGAGAAAATCGAGAAGGTTAGTAAGAGATACAGAGAAGCAACGATTCGCACATTGCGAGTTGCTTTTCTTTCTTCTTTTGCACTCGATTTCTTTACGAGTTTATCCATTGCCTTTGTTGCGGTAGGACTTGGTATCCGTTTAATAGATGGTTCCATCATTCTGTTACCAGCGCTTACAATTCTTGTTTTAGCTCCAGAATATTTCCTGCCGATTCGTCAAGTTGGAGCAAATTACCATGCGACATTGGATGGTCAAATTGCGATGGAGCAAATTGAAGATATAATCGAGCAGCAAAAGAACATGGCAGTTCCGAGGGCTGATTCTCAGATTGTCTGGGACTCTTTTAGTAGTATGGCATTAAACAATATAACTGTCTCTAATGAAGAATCGGAAAAAACATTGTTACAGGATATTCATTTTTCATGGAAAGGTAATGGGACTATTGGCATTATTGGTGAAAGCGGGGCAGGAAAATCGACATTCATCGATGTACTTGCCGGATTTCTTCAGCCAGACCATGGTAGCATTGTTATTAATGGCACTGAAACGAAATCGTTCACACGTGAAGATTGGCTGCAAAATATTGCTTATATTCCGCAAACTCCATATGTTTTCCCGCTGTCTCTAGGGGACAATATTCGTTTCTATGAACCGAGTGCTACAGATGAAGAAGTGGAGAGAGTAATAGACGAAGTAGATCTTCGTTCACTTGCTGAATCCCTTCCGGAAGGGATTCATGAAAGAATTGGAGAAGGAGGGCGCATGCTTAGCGGAGGACAAGAGCAACGTGTCGCAATGGCACGTGCACTCCTCAGTAAAAAACCCATTATTCTATTGGATGAACCGACGGCTCATCTTGATATTGAGACAGAATTTGAGATCAAAAAAGAGATGCTTCGTTTATTTCAAGGGAAGCTTGTATTCCTTGCAACGCACCGTCTCCATTGGATGAAACAAATGGATCATATTCTTGTTCTAGAAAAAGGAAAGCTTGTAGAACAAGGAACGTATGAAGAGCTCCGAAAAAAACAAGGGACATACCAGAATTTAGTTGGCAATCATGTGGAAGGGAGGTAATACAAATGAAAAATTGGGTTCAACCTTATATAGGACAAAATAAAGGTCGCATGCTCCTGACCATCGCTCTTGGTGTTCTTGGAGTAGGTTCAGGTGCGATGCTCCTATTTATTTCAGGTTACTTAATTTCAAAATCTTCTCTCCAACCTGTCAATATTATGGTGGTGTATGTACCTATTGTAGCAACGCGAGCATTTAGCATTGGACAAGCAGTGTTTCATTATATAGAACGATTGGTTGGTCATGACGTAGTCTTACGAATATTAGAAAAGATGCGGACAAAATTATATCGCGCTATAGAACCACAAGCGTTGTTTTTACGATCACACTATCAAACAGGAGATTTACTAGGCGTATTAGCTGAGGATATTGAACATCTACAAAACTTGTATTTACGAACAGTATTTCCTAGTATACTTGCTCTCGCGATTTATAGTGTATTTATTGGTGTTCTTGGTGTGTTCGATTGGCTCTTTGCACTTATGATGGGGCTCATGCTAGCTGTCATCGTTTTTCTGATTCCATTTGTATCGTTAATGATGACAAAGCATCACCATGTTTCTTTAAAACAAGGGCGAAGTCGTTTATATCAAAAATTAACAGATGCTGTATTTGGTCTAGCGGATTGGCAAGCAAGTGGTCGAACAACTGAATTTGTAAAAGGTTATTCAGAGGAAGACTTGGAGCTGTTAAGAGTTGAAAAGAAAATGAAGCGTTGGCAACATATACGTGATGGGCTCATTCATTTTACTGTAGGAATCGTTGTAATTTCTATGATTATATGGACAGGGGATCAAGCGCAATCAGAACAAATTGCACCAACGGTCATTGCAGCTTTTATATTAATGACATTATCAGTCACAAATGCATTAATACCTGTTTCAGATGCAATTGAGAGAATTCCATCCTATAGAGATTCATTAGTACGAATTACGAATGTGGAAGATGCTCCCGCTTCATCGTTTGAAGGAAAACATTCTTCTAAAGTGGAAAATATATCTTTACAAACGCAGCAACCAGTAGT
This sequence comes from Bacillus sp. DX3.1, assembly GCF_030292155.1. NCBI lineage: Bacteria > Bacillati > Bacillota > Bacilli > Caryophanales > Bacillaceae > Bacillus > Bacillus sp. DX3.1. Next base: position 1,932,372 of record NZ_CP128153.1, read on the forward strand.
CGTTCAATTAGAGGATGTATCGTATCGCTATCCAGAAAGTAAAGAATCCGTACTGAAAAATCTTTCTCTCACAATTCCAGCAGGAAAAAAGGTTGCTATTTTAGGGAAAAGCGGAACTGGAAAATCGACGATGTTAAAGCTACTTACTGGGGCTTTGCATCCAACAAATGGCCGAGTTTTAATTGCGGGAAATGAAGCTCATACTGATTTTTTAGCACAGTATGTTTCGGTACTAAATCAAAAACCACATTTGTTTGATACCACGATAGGAAATAATATACGAATTGGTAGATCGGATGCAGATGATAAGGAAATATGGGATGTAATTGAGCGAGCACAAATTTCTTCATTGATTGCTTCACTTCCAGACGGACTAAATACGAAAATGCATGAAATGGGGAAGCGGTTTTCTGGCGGGGAGCGACAACGAATTGCCTTTGCTCAAACGCTCTTGCAAGAAACACCCGTTATTGTACTGGATGAACCGACAATTGGTCTCGATCCTAAAACGGAATATGCGTTACTAGAAACGATGCTTACTGCTGCGAAAGATAAAACGGTTATTTGGGTAACCCATCATCTTGTGGGGATTGAACATATGGATGAAATTATTTTTCTTGAGAATGGTCAAATTACGATGCAAGGGAATCATGAACAGCTTCTTCAGACAAATAAGAAGTATTATAAGCTTTATCAAATGGACAAAGGAATATAGGGCATAATCTCAATTGATTCTGATGTGAACGCATCTTATTAGAATCTTAGAAGAGAAATCTTTTAATAATATGTTTTGTTTACGTTTGAGTAGCTTCATCTTATGGTGAAGCTACTTTTTTTATCCTGCTATTCGTGGGCAGTAATACCCCAACCTCAAGGTTCAGAAAAAAGCAAAGAAGTTAGGTGGGGATAAACTGCCCGTAAAAGCTCGATTGGTGAGAGCTAATGGTGAGTGGGGGATGAAGAACCCCCCACTAATTAAAGTTTCACTCTATGGTTGTGAATATGGCTATTTTTAGAGGGACATCAAAATAACTCTTTGAAAGATATTTTATAGTGATATTCCTTATTGTGTATCCGTAAAATAAAGATGGATAGCGGGAATTTATGGCGTAGTGTTTAGAACTATTCATATATAGGCAATACTTGAGCCATATGAACTGTTTAAATGAAAGGATGAGACGTGATGTTGGAGGATGGGGATGTATATGAGGAAGATGGAACAGTTTTAATTATGGAACCTTTAGATGAAAGAGGTTTCAGGAAATTTATATTAACGATACCAAAGTCCGTCTATGAAAAAGAAGAAGTTACGTTAGAATATGGAGCTGCCATAGGTGGTGGATATACAAATATCATTGATGAGATTATTGGTGTATACATGAAAGCAGAACAAGTAACGATTGTAGGATATGTAAGAAATTAGTATCCTCTGTGAATGTTTATAGTAACACATGAATAAGTCGTGAGTGAATTAACACCTATTTGGAATCTAAACAAAGGGAAGGTCCTATTTATAAAGGAACTTTCCTTTAACCTATGCAATAAAATCCTTCACGGAGGGGAAGGAATTAAATGTTAGTTTTCCGTTAGAGGAACGGGGAGTATTGTATCTCAGATTCATCCAGCATAGCTTCTTATTATAAAGAGGTGCTTTATCCATCTGGATAGAATAAAAGAAAGAGAATACGCAACAATTTATTTGGTGGGAAGGGAAGTAGTTAATTTAGGAGGGATAAAGGAATGATAATGAATAAAACGGTGTTATTGTTGTTCATGATGGTATTTGGTTTAATGGGTTGCTCAGCTATTGAAGAAGGGAAAAATTCCATCGATTATTTTTCAAAGGCTACAGAGTACATCAATGAAGTAAGTAATTTTGCAAGTGAAGCTCCAGCTTTAGCAGAGAAGGCGATAAATGATGATGCCGCTCGGAAAGAATTAGAGAGCAAATTGCAACAAATTCAAAAGGATATTCCAGCTTTTAATGAATTGACGCCTCCAGACGTAGCAAAAGACATTCACCAACAAATCGTTGATTATAACGAAAAATTAAATACGTTAATTGATACGTCTGTAAAAAACATCGAAGCAGGAAAAATGGATTTAGCTGCATTTGAGAACTCGGAACTGATGAAAAAAGTTCAAGAATTGAAAGATCTTGCAGGGGAAATTCAAAATTTAGGGAAATAATGAGTTAATCAATGGTTCAGAACTTAGTGTGAAAACAGAAAGGAAAAGATTTGCATGTTCAAAATCCCCTTTAGATATTATTTAAAGGGGATTTTGTGTGAAGCAAGAATAGAATGATAGGAAATACATGTAGTGTTTGAGCAATAATCTTCTGTTTCACCTTGACGATTTGAAGGCCTAGTTGTTATGGTTGAATTTGAAATTGTTCTTAGTAGAAAAGGAGTTTTTATCATGAAAAGGTCAAGGTGGGGGCTAGTAGCCATACTATGTGTGATTATCTTTAGTGTATGCTGGTTCTTTTTCCATGAAAGAATACTAGAAAAGAAAGAAGAATCTATTGCTCAAACAGAGAAAAAAATAAAAGCGGTAGAAGAGAAACCGCAGGAAGCAAAGCCTGAAACAAAAGAAGAGAAACAACAGGAAGCACCACTAACAAAAGTTGTTCCGCAAATTCCAGAGCCAATCGTTGAAGCGAAAGCAGCGGTGGTACTAGATGCTGGTGATGGAAAAGTAATCTATAAAAATAATGAAACAGAACCACTTGCTCCAGCAAGTATGTCAAAAATGATGACAGCTTATATCGTGTTAGAAAACATCCATAAAGGCAAAATCCATTGGGAAGATCAAGTGAAAATTAGTGCGAAATCTTCACAAACTGATGGTGCTGGAATCCCAGTGCAAATGGGAGATGTATTAACTGTTAAAGATTTATATCACGCCTTAATGATTCAATCTGCAAATAACTCTGCCGTTGCTTTAGCAGAACATTTAGCGCCGACTGAAAAGGACTTTGTAGAATTGATGAATCAAAAAGCAAAGCAGCTAGAGTTGTCAGATGGTACAATTTTTGCGAATGCCTCAGGCTTACAAGAAGCAGATGGAACAGAAACAAAGATGCCAGCAGCTGATGTAGCACAGTTAGCGTATCACCTCGTAAAAGATTATCCGGAAATATTGCAAGTTTCTCATTTATCACAAAGCCAATTAGCATTTAAAAATACGACTGTTACGAATACAAATAAAATGTTAAATCAGGCTAACCAGGAACTCTATATAGAAGGAATGGATGGCCTAAAAACAGGCTTTACAGATAGTGCAGGCTATTGTTTTACAGGAACTGCAATGCAAGGAGATAGGAGATTAATTACGGTTGTTATGGGAACGGATAGTAAAGAGAAACGTTTTACGGAAACGCATAAGTTATTATCATATGGGTTTCAAATTGTTAAGTAAGTGAAGGGTTTTGGGGTATAATGTAAAGAAATCACCTTGTTTGAATCTCATGTTGAGAGGGAAATAGGGTGATTTTTTATATTATATAAATCGATTTTGATTTTTCGCCATATAGCCGTGGCTATGGATAACAAAAGGTGACCTGCACTGGTTTTCTCTCTTTGTTTTCACTTGGCATGGGGCAGGAAAAGGATCTGACCGCTTCTATGCATGGCTGGATGCTCTCTCCCACCTAAAAAGAAGGGTTTTATGTCGGTTTTTCAATTTGTAGAAGTTAATGAAGTGTATAGTCCTTATTAAGGATGAGAAAAAGAATTGTGAAATTGAATGCATATTAAAAACACTACAAACAAAAAATAGTAGGAGTGCGTGTGTTATTATTTGAATTCTGTTTATTGCGTAGATATAATTAATTTATAAACTTATTATTAATAAGTTGAAGAGGCGAAGATAGAAGGAATACATAAGTCTAATGCCTCATAACAAACAATTGGAGGGAATTAGTATGGCAAAAGATTTTTACACAGCGATTGAAGACAGAAGATCGATTTACGCAATTAGTAAAGAACAAGTGATTTCTGATGAAAAGATTCAAGAAGTGATTAATCATGCCGTAAAATATACGCCTTCATCTTTTAACTCTCAAAGTGCAAGAGTCGTTGTTTTATTAGGCGAACAGCATGATAAATTATGGGATATCACGAAAGAAACGTTACGAAAAGTAGTTCCTGAAAATAATTTTGCACCAACGGAAGAAAAAATGAATGCATTTCGAAGTGGATATGGAACTGTTTTATTTTTTGAAGACAGCAAAGTAGTTGAAACGCTTCAAGAACAATTTGCATTATACAAAGATAATTTTCCAACTTGGTCCGAGCAATCATCAGGAATGCTTCAATTTGCTATTTGGACAGGGTTAGAAATTGAAGGGTTCGGTGCGACACTACAGCACTATAATCCATTAATTGATGATGGAGTGAAAAAAGAGTGGAGTATTCCGGACAATTGGAAATTAATCGCTCAAATGCCTTTCGGTAAACCAGTTGCACCAGCAGGAGAAAAAGAGTTTCAACCGTTAGAAAGTCGTGTGAAATTTTTTAAATAATGTGATGGAAAAGGATTACCGATATCGGTAATCCTTTTTATAAATTGTTAGGGAATAATATGATTGTATGTTTATAAAAAAGGAAAAACGCAGCAGATTCAACGCTACTGCTCCTTCACGGGATAGATGGAACAGAACACGATTTATTGAATATTGGTAGCATGATTTCTGATGAAGTATCTTTGCTTAGTGTGAGAGGAAACGTATTAGATCATGAAATGCCTCGTTTCTTCCAGCGTTTAACTGAAGGTGTTTTTGATGAAGAAGATCTTGTGTTTCGTACAAAGGAATTAAATGAAATTCATCATGCCGCGCAGTGGTTTGAAACGAAATATCCAATAAACGATTAATCATAAAAAAACAGGGAATACAGTCATTTGCATGTCCCTGTTTTTTATGTGTGTATCAAGACTGTGTGTGAATACTTTTACAGTTTATAAGGATTTTCTTTCTTAAAGCCATCTCGTTGTGTTTTTAGCGCTATTTTTAATTCAGCCTTTTTTGTTTCAATAGCTGAAATCTTTTTGAAGGTAAATAAAGATAGTCCACATACTAACGCATAGTATACCTCTATATGGCGATTCTCATTATTTTCGATAATTTGTTCCATAGGGAATAATTAGCCTCCTGTTATCCAGATGTTTATCGTATAGATTAGTTATGTAATAGCTATTTTATCAAGTTAATCCTAAAAATTCCATATTGTTTTGTCAGAGTCTAAAAGATACGTAAGTAATCAATGATATTTTTCCCAATCAGGAAGAGCGTTACGATAATGAATAAAATCCGTACATAGGATACGCCCTTTTTAATCGCAAAGTTTGATCCCACAAAAGCGCCAAGAATCATTGCCAGCCCCATTGGAATCCCATATGCAAAGTTTACGACATCTAAATATAGAAAAATAATGAGTGCGGCAATATTACTGCCAAAATTTAATACCTTTGCATTTCCGGCAGATTGAAGAAAATCAAATCCAACCATTAAGAAAGCAAATAATAGAAATGAGCCGGTTCCGGCACCAAAAAATCCATCATAAAATCCAATAATGAAAATGACGCAAGAGAAGACAATCGCCTTCTTATAGTTCATGCCTTTATAACTCGCATCTTTTCCCCAATCTTTTTTCATAATCGTATAAATGGCAACGCCAATTAATAATACAAGTACTAACGGTTTTAATACTTCAGAAGAAATATGTTTCACGACAAAGGCACCAAGAACAGAACCTATAAATGTTAACGGAAATAACTTGGAGACTAATTTGAAATTAACGTTACCAGATCGAATAAATGAAACGGTACTCATAAGTGCTCCCATTGAACTTGCCAGTTTATTTGTGGCAATGGCTGTTGTTGGTGGAAGTCCAGTAAATAATAGTGCCGGTATAGAAATTAAACCGCCGCCCCCTACGACAGAGTCGATAAATGCAGCTAAAAATCCAGCAAGAATTAAGAAAAGCAGTGTATAAAGATTAATGTCCTCCATATGTATACCCCCTATGTAAAAATAAAAGATAATAGTCACTACTTAAATAGTATCTATTATAAAGGGATATGTAAATGAAAACTTCAACAACTCTATTCATCCATTTACTAATTTTGTTTTTATAGTTACTATGATAGTAATGACTATCGTAAATGTTTTAGCAAATATAACTCTTATAGGAGGGTTACAATGGACGATTTACTACAAAAAATTCAAATGCTCGGTCTCAATCAATATGAAACGAAAGCCTATGTAACGTTAGTTCGCCAAGGGGCTTCAAGTGCCTATCAAGTTAGTAAAAATTCAGGTGTACCTCGTGCTCGCATATATGAAATACTGAATGATCTTGAACAAAAAGGCGTAGTGATGAAAGAGGAAATAAATGAAGCTGTGCAATATTCTCCGTTGCCAGTAGATGTTTTTTTAGAAGCAGTAAAGGAAAAATGGGAAGAAACATATGCGTATGTTGAAAAAAATTTAAAAGGGTTTGAGAGAGAAGAGCCAGAAGTTGATCCACGTGTGACCACTCTAAAAGGAGAAGAAAATATACTTGCTTTTTGCCGAATATTAATTCGCAGAGCACAAAAAAAAGTGATTCTATCTATGTGGAATCCAATGTATGAAAAACTCTTGAATGATTTACAAGCAAAACAGGAGGAATGTAGTTTAAAAGGAATCGTGTTTCAAGTAGAAGAGCCTTTACCTGGATTAGAAGTTCATCGCAAGACAAGCTATGTCGATAATATCGGAAATCATAAATGGTTCATCTTGTCTATTGATGGAAAAGAGATGGTATATGGACATTCTATAGAGCAAAAAGGTAATGCATTTTACACAGATGATCCTGTGCATGTGTACTTACTAGAGAATTATATATGGCATGATATATTAGTGAATCGTTTAGTGAAAGATAATGAACAAAACATAGATTCTTGGATTGCGCCAGAAAGAGATAAGTTCTTTAAAATATAATCCTAATTTTTTAGAAAAGTGCAGAATTGTTATATAAATACAAATTAAAAAACCGACATAAAACCCTTCTTTTTAGGTGGGAGAGAGTATCCGGCCATGCATAGAAGCGGTCAGATCCTTTTCCTGCCCAGACATAGTGAAAACAAAGAGAGAAAACGAGTGCAGGTCACCTTTTGTTATCCATAGCCGCGGCTTATATGTCGAAAAATCAAAATGGATTTATATAGTTTGGTGAATTTTGTAATGATAAGAGAGCTGCTCATGTAGGCAACCCTTTTTAAATGAAGAAAATAGGTATTAAAATCTTTTTATCTCGCATTAACGGACAGTAAGCTTTCATTAATGGAAGTTTCACTTTATCTCACAATAATGGGTGTGAACTCTCCATTATGAAAAAATTGTTGTATTTAAAGCTATTGATTATTTTTTTACTCAAATTTCACGCTATGTTCACACCAAGTTCACTTTAGTAATCTATAATATTGGGGTATAAATATAAAACACTTGTTAAAAAATGGAATTACATATATATTCAATACGTTTCGTTTTGTATATAATGAGTTCGTTTATTTTTAATGAGGAACAGTGGGGAAGGAAGTAAAACAACTTATGAAAAAAGTACTAGCAGGTTTAGCAGCAGTCTCTGTAGCTAGTGTGGTAGTTCCTGGAATGGATACTGCTTATGCACAAGTTCCAACAGATGCACTAAAAGAAATCGATGCACAAACGCAAGCACAAAAACAAACAATTGAACCAACAGTAACTGAAACAAAAGCAGTGGAAACGAATTCTGAAATTAAATACACAGTAACGGCTGATGTATTGAATGTACGTACGGGTCCTAGTACGGGAAATGATATTATTTCTAAGGTACAAGAAGGACAAGTTCTACAAGTAATTGGTGAAGAAAATGGCTGGTTTAAAGTAAATGTAAATGGTAAAACAGGCTATGTAAGCGGTGATTTTGTAACAACTGGTGAGAATAAAGGAACTGCTGTTCAACAAGGAACAGGTAATTATACAGTAAATGTTTCTTCACTTAACGTACGTACAGGCCCTAGCGCTTCTCATACAGTTGTAGGAACTGTAAGCAAAGGACAAACTGTACAAGTTGTTGGTGAAGTGCAAGATTGGTTTAAAATCAATCATAATGGCGGAACTGGATACATCAGTAAGGACTTTGTAACAAAAGGCGGTACAAATACAAATGTCAGTACGGAAACAGAGAAACCAAGTAACAATGATATGACGATTCGAAAAGACGGATCATATGTTGTCGATACAGCTGCTTTACGTGTACGTACAGGCCCAGCTACATATAACGCTGTAATTGGTGGCGTATTGAAAGGTCAAACATTACAAGTTATTGGTGGAGAAAACGGCTGGTATAAAATTAACCACCAAGGAAGAACAGGCTATGTAAGTGCAGACCTTGTTAAGTTTGTAAAAGGTGGTACAGAGAATGTAACTACGCCTTCTCGTCCATCTACTGGTAGTGAGCAAGGAAATACACAAACAGAAAAACCAACAGCACCATCTGGTAATTCATCATCAATCGTGTCTGTTGCACAGTCGTTAAATGGTTCACCATATAGATATGCTGGGACGACACCTGCTGGTTTTGACTGCAGTGGCTTTATCTACTATGTATTAAATAAAGCAGGTCATTCTGGAAGCCGTCAAACAGTTGCTGGTTACTGGGGTAGCTTGACAAAAACAAGTAATCCACAACCAGGAGATTTAGTATACTTTGCAAATACATATAAACCAGGTCCTTCTCATCTTGGGATTTATTTAGGAAATGGTCAGTTTATTAGTGCGGAAAATGAAGATACAGGTGTAAGAATTAGCTCAATCAATAATTCTTACTGGAAGAGCCATCTATTAGGTTATTCAAAAGCATACTAAGAGAATTATATTCTTAAATAGTATAAGGAAAAGCTTTCTAGGAAACTAGAAAGCTTTTTCATACTTCATTTTACTGTAATGCACCACGGAGAAATCTAGAGTACAAATCGTAAAAATAATTTGGGCGGAATATATTTGCCGCATGACCAGCTAACGGAATCTCTTTGTATAGAACGTTAGGAAGAACGGATTTCAAATCAAATAAACATGATTTATAAAGATGGTCGTACTCTCCCATTACCCAAAGAATCGGTTGCTTTAATTCCTGTAAACGAGACTTTAGATCGAATTCAAGACGATGTCGCAGTGATTCTACAATAATGGATGAGTGTAACTCTAATCCAAACCGATAATAAATTTTTTTGGAAAGGAGAGCGAATGGATTTGCTTTGAGTATACCACTTGGGAAAATTGTATTTGAATATTGATCCAACCAAGCTGAGTACTCATTCTCTCTTTTCTCCCAAAATTTTTGAAATACGTTATACAAAACAGAAGGGTTATTATAATGACCTCCAATATGACAAAGGCTCAAAACTTTCTCTGGATAAGTGTGAGCAAATATAGTACCGATATAACAGCCGTAGCTGAGGGCACAAATATGAGCTTGTTCGATTCCTTCTCTATCATAAAGATCCGACAATTGTTGTACTAATCGTTCTAAAGAAAAGTCAATTGCTTGTCCTTTGTCTTCGCCATGACCGAGTAAATCATACGTTATGATGTTGTAAGAAGGGGAAAATAATTTATACTCTTTTTTAAATGCACGACGATTACCAACTAATCCATGAATGAATATAATTGTTTTCTTACTAGAATCCTTTTTTGTTTGCAAAAGTATGCCCCTCTCAGTTTATGAAAATCAGTTTTTTTGGATACCATTTTTTCGCCATTTATATAAATACAAATTAAAAAACCGACATAAAATCCCTCTTTTTAGGTGGAAGAGAGCATCCGACCATGCATAGAAGCGGTCAGATCCTTTTCCTGCCCAGACATAGTGAAAACAAAGAGAGAAAACGAGTACAGGTCACCTTTTGTTATCCATAGCCGTGGCTTATATGTCGAAAAATCAAAATGGATTTATATAGTTATAGGAAATTAATGATTTTTAAACAGTTGGAATAACTTTTTTTATATGAATATATAATTGTTTTTTGTTGGAATATTAAAAGTTTAGAGAGAAAGAACTATTATCTTATTTTTAATAAGTACCAGGTAATAATATCAGATGATTATATTGTTTGTAAAGATAAGTTTATATAAGATTTTATGTATTTTTTGATGGGAATAAAAAAGTGGAAAATGTTGTTACATAAAGGTGGGGAAAAGATACATAGAATAATAGAAAGAGAAAAAGTGTGGGGGAAGATTGTTAGTTGCTATATAAATACAAAATAAAAAACCGACATAAAACCCTTCTTTTTAGGTGGGAGAGAGCATCCGGCCATGCATAGAAGCGGTCAGTTCCTTTTCCTGCCCAGACATAGTGAAAACAAAGAGAGAAAACGAGTGCAGGTCACCTTTTGTTATCCATAGCCGCAGCTTATATGTCGAAAAATCAAAATGGATTTATATAGTAATCATGATTGGGCATGTATATAAGCATGCATTTGTCTTTCTTATTTAATATTTATCCCGTTATTCGCGGGTAGTAAGACCCCCACCTTAAAATTCAGCAAAAAGCAAAGAAGTTAGATGAGGGCTAATGATTTTTAAATTGGCCTTATAATTTTTTGCAACGAGTATATAAGTATATATCACTTAGAGTTTAAACTGAAACATTGAAAATGATGTCCGTGGTTACCTGTAAGTAACCTACGCACATAAAAGTGCATGATTGCATTTCGGTCCATATCTCGATAAAATTCATGTTATAAAAATTAGTAACTGAGAATGATTAAGGAGTGTTATATTTGGCAGAATTATTACAAGGGAAAAATGCATTAATTACAGGAGCAGGAAGAGGTATTGGCCGTGCTGTAGCTGTTGCTTTAGCTAAAGAAGGCGTGAACGTAGGCCTTTTAGCACGTTCGGAAGAAAACTTAAAGGTAGTTGCAAAAGAAGTAGAAGCTGAAGGTGTGAAAGCTGCCATTGCTACTGCTGATGTTTCTTCATATGAAGAAGTAACTGAAGCAATTAATTCATTAAAAAATAGTTTAGGTTCTATTGATATTTTAATTAATAACGCAGGAATCTCTAAATTTGGTAAGTTTTTAGAGTTAGATGTTGCTGAATGGGAAAAAATTATTCAAGTGAATTTAATGGGCGTATACTATGTGACTCGTGCAGCGTTACCAAGCATGATTGAACAACAGTCTGGTGATATTATTAATATTTCATCAACAGCTGGACAAAAGGGAGCACCAGTAACAAGTGCATACAGTGCTTCTAAATTTGGCGTTCTTGGTTTAACAGAATCTTTAGCGATGGAAGTGCGCAAACATAACATTCGTGTTACTGGGCTAACACCAAGTACAGTTGCAACAGATATGGCAGTAGACTTAGGTTTAACAGATGGTAATCCGGATAAAGTTATGCAAGCTGAAGATATTGCAGAGTTTATCGTGGCACAGCTGAAATTAAATAAACGTACATTTATTAAATCTGCTGGCTTATGGTCTACAAATCCATAAAAGAACCAATCATCGAAGCTTGATTTGAAAGAGTCTAATCAAAAAATGGATGATCCAAATACTTTGTTGATTTACGTAAGACTGTGATATGAAGCATAAGTTTGCCGGAACGGCAGGCTTATGCTTCTTTTGTTTGTGGCAAACTTATCTTTATATCAAGAAGCCCTTCAGCGATTGTCTCGCAAGCATTTTACCATCTATCGAATGACAGGGTTATATCAGATGACGTTTGATCAACGATTAAGATGAAACAATGGATAGAAAAACAGATATATAAATACAAATTAAAAACCGACATAAAACCCTTCTTTTTAGGTGGGAGAGAGCATCCGGCCATGCATAGAAGCGGTCAGAGCCTTTTCCTGCCCAGACATAGTGAAAACAAAGAGAGAAAACGAGTGCAGTCACCTTTTGTTATCCATAGCCGCGGCTATATGTCGAAAAACTAAAATGGATATATATAGAAACAAAATTATGTTTAAACAAGTAAAGAAATTTACAACTAGATAGAATAGTTTTCATAGGTACATCACAAGATAAAGATAATTTTCCATACAACCTTGAATAAAAGGAAGGAGCTATCCATGTTGTTTCGAAGCGAGCGAAAACGATTACAAAGGGGAAAACAACTCCACACACAACAATCGCAAGTTGCCAGGCAACAAGTTCCGCTTTCTTCCGACTTGGATGAAAACCTACGGGTCCTTCGTTCCATGTATCAGGATTGCTTTGATGTGGTCTTTCGGACGTTTTTCATTAGTGGACAAACCAAAGCTGTTCTTGTTTATGTAGAGGGTTTATCTAGTGTGGAGGAGATTGAGGGTTATGTGCTTACTCCACTTATGTCAGAAACAGAAACAGGGGTTCATAGTCCGCGTGAACTATTAGAGAAAAAAATACATATTTCAAAGATGAAAGAAGTCAAGACATTTACAGATTGTATAGAGAACATCTCCATCGGGAATCCTGTGGTTTTCATAGACCAAGAAATGTTCGGGCTCGCCTTGGGATTGGCTAAATGGGAAAAGCGATCGATTGAAGAACCGCAGGCAGAGGGTGTTGTGCGGGGACCACGGGAAGGTTTTGTGGAAACACTGGGAGTCAACACTTCCCTACTCCGACGAAAAATCAAAAGTCCTGATTTCAAAATGAAATCGATGAAAATTGGGCGCTTTACTGAGACTAATGTTGTAATTGCCTACATAGAAGGACTTTCGGATCCAACACTCATTGAAGAAGTTGAAAATCGCTTGCTACGTATTGACATAGACAGTGTATTGGAAAGCGGGTATATCGAAGAACTAATTGAAGACAATCCCTATTCACCTTTTCCGCAACTTGTCAATACGGAACGACCGGATGTAGCCGCTGCAAATCTTCTGGAGGGACGTGTGGTGATTCTAGTGGATGGTACACCTTCTGTCTTAATTGCCCCTATAAGCTTTTTTACCTTACTTCAGTCACCAGAAGATTATTACCAACGTTTTTTGATTGGTTCAATCATTCGCTTGTTACGCTTTGTGTTTATGGTGCTTTCTCTCCTTTTGCCTTCGCTCTATGTAGCGGTCCTTACGTATCACCAAGAGATGGTACCGACATCTTTGCTGATTAGCGTGGCAGGTTCAAGGGAAAGTGTTCCCTTTCCGGCGTTGGTAGAAGCATTAATGATGGAGATCACATTTGAAGCGCTACGTGAAGCAGGGGTACGGCTTCCGAAACAGGTCGGGGCTGCTGTTAGTATTGTCGGTGCTTTAGTCATCGGTCAAGCTGCCGTTCAAGCTGGTCTGGTTTCCGCTCCGATGGTCATTGTTGTTGCGATTACAGGCGTTTCCTCTTTTATGGTGCCGCACTATACACAAGGAATCGCGTTACGAATGCTACGCTTTCCTATTATTTTTTTAGCTGGCTCCCTTGGTTTGCTTGGAATTATGCTTGGGGGGATTGCAATCGTCATCCACTTATGTGCATTGCGTTCGTTTGGGGTTCCCTTCCTTACACCCATCGCTCCAATGAAGGGGAGTGAGTTGAAAGATACCTTAATCCGGGCTCCATGGTGGAAAATGAATACACGCCCTCATTTAACTGGCGAATTCAACAAATATCGACAGTCACCTGGGCAAAAACCAAATCCGAGTAAAGGGGATGAATAATAGAGCAAAGATATGGTGAGAAGGATGTGAACAAGAATGAATCTTTTTCTAGCTCGAAACATCATAAAAATGTTTACTATTCTTTTCTTTTTTTCAACTAGCTTTCTGCTTACTGGTTGCTGGGACAGAAGAGAAATAAATGATACGGCGATAGTATTAGGGGCTACCATTGACAAAGCCAATGGGAAAAACATCAAGCTTGCCGTTCAATTTTTGGCTCCTCAGGCTATTGGTGGGCAGCAAGGTGGGGGCGGCGGAGGAGGTCCTAAGGTTTTGATGAGATCGGCGATTGGAGAGAATATGGTAGATGCTGCGTCAAAGCTCCAGGTACAACTTCCGCGTAAACTCTTCTGGGGGCACTGCAAAATATACATTATTGGTGAGAAGCTCGCTAAAGGAGGAGCGCTTAATGAGCAAATTGACTTTTTAATTCGCCATCCGGAACCTCGGGACAATGCTTATTTGTTTGTTAGTTCTGGGAAAGCATCCAAAGTTTTGGAATTCCAGCCACTTTCAGAGCTACATGTTGCAGAAGGACTTCGAAAGATTTCTGAGATGCATATAGGTAAAACTACTACAGTTAAGGATTTTGAACAGATGGTAACAGGTGATGCAAGGGTGGTAACCACCCCTTTAATCAAGATGGTACCGGCCAAAAAGGGGGAGAAAGGAAAATTTTTCCTTTAATGGCAGGAACTGCTGTTTTGAAGAAAGATAAAATGGTTGGTCAAATTGATACGAAAGTCACTAGAGGACTGTTGTGGTTACGAAATGAAATCGAAGTGACTGCGATTACAATAAACCCCAAAAAGGGGGAAACGATTTCGTTAGATCCCACTCGACAAACGATGAAGCTTTTCCCTATCATCGAGAATGGAAAGTGGAAGATCGTAGCGAAGGGCGAATTAGAAGGCACGATTATGCAAAATGGAAGTCATCTTACTGTTATGAATCCAAGCACTGTGAAGAAGGTAGAAAAAGATTTCGAAAAAATCGTCAAACAACGTATAAACCTGTCTCTAAAGCAAGTGAAGGTGGAGATGAATGCGGATGCATTCGGTTTCGCAGATGCGTTTCATCGTAAATATCCAAAAGAATGGGAAAAAGTCAAAGATCATTGGGATAAGGTTCTGCCACAGGTGGATGTGAAAATAGATATTAAAGCGCATGTACGCCGACCTGGCTTATCTTCCACGCCAGCGGGTTTGAAAGAAAAAGAGGTAATAAAGAAATGAAATGGATAACGATAGCAGGAATAACAGCATGCGTGGTACTTATTACTTTGTACGAATGGCCCAAAATGGATCGGAATCAAAAAAGAGAGAAAGCAGTCTTTGTGATTTTAACAGCAATGGGATGGTTGCTCGCCATCCTTCTTCTTTTTTTTCCAGATATGCCGGGTCCTACGCAAATGATTTCTAATATTTTCAAACCACTTAGCAAGATGCTTGAAAAATAGTAGAACTATGGGATGTTAATCAAACGAAGGAGACAAGAAAAGGATGGAAAAAGGGAAAATTTCTTCATTTCAAATGGCACTTATGATAGTACCGACGATCATCGCCACTGCTATTCTCATCGTTCCAAGTATTACAGGCAAGTTTGCGGGGCGTGATATGTGGATTTCTCCCATTTTGGCGTCTCTCAATGGATTTTTTACAGCGTTTCTTATGTATCGATTACATAAGATCTATCCGAACAAGACGTTCATTCAATACAGTGAACATATTATTGGCCGGATTCCAGGAAAAGTCCTTGGGTTTGTCTACTTGTTCTTTTTTTTGCATACGTGTGGCTCAATATGTAGAGAGTACGCAGATTTCGTTATTGGTTCTTTCCTCCCTAAAACTCCGATGATTGTAGTTTTGGGAAGCATAATTTTTGTTTGTGCCTTCGCTGTACGTGGTGGCGTGGAAGTAATCGGAAGAGTGGCCCAACTGTTGATTCCGCTATTCATACTCCCATTGTTTTTGCTCATTTTACTCCTATCTGACTTAAAACCAGTAAATATGCTTCCGATTATGGAACATGGGATCATGCCTTCTGTTATGGGGGCGGCTGTACCACAGGGATGGTTCGCTGAAATTTTTATGATCTCAATGCTGCTACCTTTTTTGACCGATCGTGAAAAAGGGATGAAATGGAGTGTATTTTCGGTGATTGTCGCTATGTTAACTCTCACTTATACCAACATAATGGGCATTCTTCATTTTGGAAATTCAGTAATTAGTTATGCCTATCCATTGTTTTCGGCTTTCCGATACATTAGTATTGCTGGATTTTTTGAACATCTTGAGTCAGTTGTAATAACTTTTTGGATATTAGGAGTATTCGTCAAAATTTCAGTATTCTATTATGCACTTGTTTTAGGGACTGCCCAATGGTTACAGTGCTCTAACTACCGGCCTATCGTATTTCCACTTGGTTTCCTGTTAATGTTGTTCGGTATATGGGTAGCTTCCGCTGAGCAGGAAATGACACGATTTTTAGGGGAAGTCTTCCCTTTTTATGGGGCATTGATGTTTACGCTCATTCCACTATTGCTACTGCTCATCGCCATCATACATAAGAAGTGGAAAGATAAATCATACACCATAAAAGAATAAAATTGTCTGTTTTTATCCTCTATATTTCCTATATGTAGTAGCTGTTTAGTTGTCGATCAAAGGAGAAAGATGCATGATGCAGGAAAAAATAGGATTTATTCAACTTTTTTATATAATGATGGCCTTTGAAGTAGGAAGTACCGTGATTTTCGGATTAGGAGCAGAGGCAAAACAAGATGCTTGGTTAGCGATTCTAGTCGGGATGTTCTGTGGGTTAGTGTTAATGTGGGTGTATACCAAATTATTTGAATACTACCCAGGGGATACACTTACACAAATGATTCCAAAGATTGTGGGCAGATTTATCGGTTACCCGTTGATTGTAAGCTATATTCTTTATTTTGTTTATTTAGCCTCGCGAGTGGCGAGAGATTTTGGTGAACTTATAGCTGGAACCATCTTGCCTAAAACTCCAATGATTATTGTTATCGGTAGTTTTATGGTTGTGATCGTGTATTGTTTACGTGGTGGGATCGAAGTATTCGGCCGTACGGGGGAGATATTCTTTCCTGTTCTGCTTCTCGTTGCGATTATAACATGGATTATCGTATATAGCTCCCAACTTGGTAATATAGAACGACTCGCACCTGTATTGGAAAAAGGAATTGGAATAGTATGGAAGGTGGCATTTCCCCTTACCATCACGTTTCCGTTCGGGGAAATGGTGCTATTCATGATGTTTTGGCCAGCGCTACAAGATCCGGGGAAAGTGAAGAAATTAGGAATGATGGTGGTTTTTGCGGCTGGAATTTTATTGACTGTAAATATGATCAGTATTATTTCCGTTATAGGACCTAATTGGATTCGTACGCAAACATATCCATTGTTTACGGTGGTGAGAATGGCATCTATTGGAAATTTTATCGAAAGAATTGATGCTGGTGTAATTATAACGATGATAGTAGGTGGATTTTTTAAAGTGGGTTCGCTTCTATATGGTGCCGCGATGGGAGCTGCTCAGCTGTTTAAACTGAAAAGCTATCGCGCTATGGTTGTTCCGTTTGGCGTAATTGTAGTTCCATTATCACTTATGATCGCCACTAGCTATATGGAACATGTAGAAATTGGACTGAAGAAGGTCCCGCTATTTTTACATATCCCACTCCAGATTGTAATACCGGTTATTTTATTAGCTATAGCTACAATTCGTAAGAGGATACAGTCATAATTTCTTTTAATACAACAACTTTATGTTTACATAATACCTCGATAGTATGTTTTCATATCTTTCTAACAACCCGTTAGTCAATTGCATATAAAAGTGTTAGATAGTGTTTTTCCATACTACTGGACAGTATGACCAGATCATAAGATTCAAAGGAGGTATTTATAGTGTTGTATTATTTTTATCCGCCAGAAATATGGACTCCTTTTCAAAGTTTTTTTTATCGTAACATTCCACAGTGTAATGACTATTTTTTTCTGTCAAATTCATCTGTCCAACACACACTTTATACTCAAAATTATACAAATACATTTCCGTTTTCCTCAAATAACTATACCCAAGTTTCGATTCAAGAGAGTGAAGAAGCCGTTAGAGGCTCATGGACTCCTTTTTCATGGGTCGAAAAATATGCGTATGCTTTTTCGGGACCTTACAACAAAGCAGAAGTCGCTCTCACATTTGATGACGGACCAGATCTTGTGTATACCCCTCAAATATTAGATAAATTGAGCAAACATGGTGTGAAAGGTACATTTTTTCTGCTAGGTGAAAATGCGGAGAAATATCCTGAGGTTGTAAAACGGATTGTAAAGGAAGGGCATATTGTCGGAAATCATACGTATAGTCATCCGAATTTAGCAAAAGTGAGTGATGAGGAATATCGTGACCAGATTTTAAAAACAGAAGAAATATTACGAAGGTTAACGGGGTATGATGCGAAGTTTATACGGCCACCTTATGGATCGATTAATGAGAATCAGCTGAAATGGGCGACTGAGCAAAACTTTATGATGATTCAATGGAGTGTAGATACGGTAGATTGGAAAGGTTTAAGCGCTGAGAAGATTACGAACACCGTACTCGGAAATACATTCCCAGGCAGCATATTGTTACAACATTCTGCGCCAGGAGGGAAATTACAAGGTTCTGTAGACGCTTTAGATCGAATTATTCCTGAACTTACATCTAAAGGAGCGCGATTTGTGACGCTTCCCAAAATGTTTGATACTTCGAAACAGAGACGATAAAATAAACATGTTAAAAGCCAACATGTATTACAAACTGTTGACTTTTAACATATTTCGACTTTGTTCTACAACAAAGTCATAGTATTCAATTTCATGAGGATAAATATCTTCGAATGTTACAGAAATTGGTTTTTCTTTATCATTTATGAGTGTAGTCCCAGTAACAGATGATTGTTCTCCTTTTAAAAGTTGCAAAAAGGAAGTTGCACTGAGTTTCATCACATCATCGACTTCATCACCAGGAGCAAAAGCTAGTGGGGATGTGACAATATGAAAATACATATGACACATTTCATGGTCAATGAGAGGGGGATGCTCGTTATTTAGTTTATAGACCCCTTTGTATACGAGGTCATTCGCATGGAAAGAAAGTCCTAATTCTTCTTCTGCTTCTCGAAGACCACCTGTTAGCAAATCTTCGTCATGCATAATATGTCCAGCAGATGTGATGTCCCATTTTCCTGGGAAATCTTTTTTGTCACGCGCACGTAATTGAAAATATAAAGAGAGATCTTCATTATCTCGTTCTATTAACCAGCAATGGAAAGTTTCATGCCAATCACCTTCACGATGTACATCATCACGTAATTTTTTTCCTAGTATGTTTCCTTTTTCGTCGAATATGGTTAACCATTCTTTCATATATATTCCTCTTTTGGTATATTTTATTATACAATAAGTTGTGTATAATTTTTAGAAAAATAAAATTTATTCATTGAATGAGGAGGAAAATATAGTGGAAAAAGAGAATCAAAATCAGAATTCATTCATTTCAACAGAAGAAGAATTACGGCTTATTTTAGGATATCCAAGCGAGCGAGCGGTGAAGAAAGTGATTGAATCGCTTGATCACCATTGTCGTGCGTTTATTTCTAAATCTCCCTTTCTAGTATTATCTACGTCGGATAAATCTGGCCATTGTGATGCTTCACCAAGAGGAGATTCTCCGGGATTTGTATACGTTTTAAGTGAAAAGCAACTCGTTATTCCAGAAAGACCAGGTAATCGCCGAATTGATTCGATTCTTAATATTTTATCTAATCCGCAAGTAGGGATTATTTTTTTCATTCCGGGACTCGGGGAAACATTACGAATAAATGGCCGTGCAGCTATCACAAAAGATCAAGAAATTTTAGAGAAAATGCAAGTGAATGGTTGTAGTCCTCTTGTAGGAATTGTTGTGGAAGTAGAAGAATGTTTTGTACATTGTGCAAAAGCATTCATACGTTCTAAACTGTGGAATCCAGACTCTTGGGTAGAAAAAGAACAATTACCTTCTGCAGCAAAAATGTTGGCTGAGCATGCGAAAAGTCTCAATAATGATGAGAAAGAAGTTGCTATTTCTCTCTATGAAAGTTATACGAAAAGGCTTTATTAAAACTTTTGTATTTTTACTACAAATGAGGGGTGAATTGAATAGTAAGAGAGCGAAATAGTTCAAAACGAGAATATATTTTTTAAAATGACACAATTGGGCTTTTTTAGAAAAATAGTCTTGCTTTTTTAAATTATCACAATTATAATAATTAAATAAATATAACTGAACGAAAAGTAATGATAAGGACATGAGATTATTTTTACGGTTTACAGAGAGGGAAGCCATAGGCTGTGAGCTTCCTAACACGAAAAATAACCTTACCACCTTTGAACTTCAATAGTGAACGAGTAATCTAGTAATTATTGACGGACTCAACCGTTATCTGATCTTGAGCAATCTATCCTGTATATACTGGTGGGTTGAAACAAGGGTGGAACCACGAAAACACATTCGTCCCTTTACTAGGGATGAGTGTGTTTTTTTTATATAAATCCATTTTGATTTTTCGACATATAGCCGCGGCTATGGATAACAAAAGGTGACCTGCACTCGTTTTTTCTCTTTGTTTTCACTTGGCATGGGGCAGTTCTATGCATGGCCGGATGCTCTCTCCCATCTAAAAAGAAGGGTTTTATGTCGGTTTTTTAATTGGTATTTATATAGGTAAATAAATTAAATATTTAAAATATAAAAAAATAATTATTTATTTTATGTAATATGTATGTATAATGAATTAATAAATATAACTGAACGAAAAGTAATGATAAGGACATGAGATTATTTTTACGGTTTACAGAGAGGGAAGCCATAGGCTGTGAGCTTCCTAACACGGAAAATAACCTTACCACCTTTGAACTTCAATAGTGAACGAGTAATCTAGTAATTATTGACGGACTCAACCGTTATCTGATCTTGAGCAATCTATCCTGTATGTACTGGTGGATTGAAACAAGGGTGGAACCACGAAAACACATTCGTCCCTTTACTAGGGATGAGTGTGTTTTTTTTGTATATAGAATCTTAAAAGGCACAATTGAATTGAAAGGAGGTGTCGTGGAATGAAACGATTGATACGAACGAAAATAACCATAACCTGCGCAACTACTAGAGCAATGAAGAGGGAGAATGTGTCATAGTTTGAAATAATAAGAGGAGGTACAAAAATGAAAAAGGTAATTTATGTCGGTGTGCTAGGTCTTGGAACTGTAGGGAGTGGGGTCGTTCATATTTTAGAGAACCACCAAAAGAAAATTTCTCTTGATACAGGGTATGAGGTAAGAGTGAAGTCAGTAGCGGTCCGTGATTTGGAAAAAGAACGTGATGTTTCTATCAGTGGAATTGCTATAACGAATGATGCAGATGAAATATTAAATGATCCAGATATTGATATCGTAGTAGAGGTAATGGGCGGAATCCAGGAAGCAAAACAATCTATTGTAAAGGCATTAAACAATAAAAAACATGTAGTGACTGCAAACAAAGATTTGATGGCTTCTTATGGTGCGGAATTATTACAATTGGCACATGAACAGGAGTGTGATTTATATTATGAAGCGAGTGTTGCCGGAGGGATTCCAATTTTAAGAGGTCTTGTGGATGGGCTAGCTTCGGATCATATTGAAAAAATAATGGGAATTGTAAATGGAACAACAAATTATATATTAACAAAAATGAGTCAAAATGGATGGTCATATGATCAAGCACTTCAAGAAGCACAAAAACTTGGGTTTGCAGAATCTGATCCTTCAGCAGATGTGGATGGACTTGATGCAGCACGAAAGGTGGCCATTCTTGCTAATTTAGGTTTTTCAATGAATGTTTCTCTAAGTGATGTACATGTACAGGGAATTCGCGATGTGGAGAAAGAAGATTTGGAAATGGCAAAAAAATTAGGATTTACTATGAAATTAGTGGGGAAAGCGGAGCAACACGATTCGAGTATTCATTTAAACGTGGCACCTACTTTATTGCCAGATCATCATCCACTTTCAAGTGTGAACAACGAATTTAACGCTGTGTATGTACACGGTCACGCTGTTGGAGAAGTGATGTTTTATGGACCAGGTGCTGGAAAATTACCAACTGGGTCTGCTGTCGTGAGTGATATCATTTCTATCGTTAAAAATATGAAGCTAGATGTAAAAGGTCATGGTATGTTAAAAGAACCACAACCTTATATGCTCAAAGGGGATCGAGAAATCGTTTCGAAATACTTTTTACGGATTTTATTAAAAGATGAACCGGGAATGTTTCAAAAAATCACTGAATGTTTCGTTAATCATTCTATTAGTTTAGAAGAAATTATTCAGTTGCCACTAAATCAAGAACTTGCAGAAATTGTGCTTGTTACTCATCAAACTTCAAAATACCAATTTGAACAGACTTTAGCATCATTAGAGAGTGTAGCAAGTGAGATTAAGAGTTATTACTGTATTGAGGAGGAAAAAGAATATGTATAATGGTTTATTAAAACAATATGCTTCATTTTTACCGGTGAGCGAAAAAACGCCAAATGTCAGTTTGATGGAAGGGAACACACCACTTATTCCGCTTCCGAATCTTTCTAAGAAATTAGGTATTACTTTATATGGGAAATATGAAGGAGCAAATCCAACTGGTTCCTTCAAAGATAGAGGAATGGTAATGGCTGTTGCGAAAGCAAAAGAAGCAGGTTCAGAGGCGATAATATGTGCTTCGACAGGGAATACATCTGCATCAGCGGCGGCGTATGCTGCCCGCCTTGGCATGAAATGTATCATTGTTATACCCGAAGGGAAGATTGCCCATGGCAAGCTGGCACAAGCAATTGCTTATGGAGCGGAAATTATTTCAATAGAAGGGAACTTTGATGATGCACTACGAGCAGTACGTCAAATTGCAGCAGAAGAGCCAATTACATTAGTAAACTCTGTCAATCCATACCGTATTGAAGGGCAAAAAACAGCAGCATTTGAAATTTGTGATCAACTTCAAAAAGCACCAGACGTCCTTGCTATTCCTGTTGGAAATGCTGGAAATATTACAGCATATTGGAAAGGGTTCTGTGAGTATGAAAAAGAAAAAGGGTATAAAAAACCAAGGATTCATGGTTTTGAGGCAGAAGGTGCAGCGGCGATTGTAAAAGGTCATGTGATTGATTCTCCAGAAACAGTTGCAACAGCAATCCGCATTGGTAACCCAGCGAGCTGGTCATATGCGGTAGAGGCAGCGGAGCAGTCGCAAGGTGAAATTGATATGGTAACGGATGAAGAAATTCTACAAGCTTATGGGTTATTAGCAAAAAACGAAGGTGTATTCGTGGAACCGGGATCTAGTGCATCTCTTGCAGGTGTGATCAAACATGTTCGAGCCGGTAAAATTAATGAAAATGAGACGGTTGTCCTTGTACTAACAGGAAATGGTTTAAAAGATCCTGATATCGCTCTTTCTTCAAATAAACTGGATATCGCTAATATTTCAAATGATATGTCAAAAATAAAAGAACATATTAAGGAAGTGATTGTTTCGTGATCCCATTTATGATTCGTGTTCCAGCTAGTACAGCAAATGTCGGTCCTGGTTTTGATTCTATCGGAATAGCCTTATCTCTATACTTGGAAGTGCGTGTGAAAGAAAAATCAGATCATTGGCATGTGGCCCATTCATTTGGCCCTTCTATTCCAAATGATGAAAGAAACTTAATTGTAAGTACAGCACGTGAAGTATTCCCGTCTTTATCTCCTTATGTAATAGAAGTGACAAGTAATATTCCACTTACACGAGGATTAGGTAGTAGTGCAGCGGCGATCGTGGCGGGAATTGAACTTGCGAATCAACTTGGAAATTTAAAGTTAACAAATGATGAGAAAATTCATGTTGCAACAAGCTTTGAGGGACATCCCGATAATGTAGCTGCCTCGATTTTAGGAGGTACAGTGATTGGTGTGATGGATCACCAGCATGTATCTGTTATAAGAATAGAACATAGAGATGTAGGCGTGATTGCACTTATTCCAAATGAAGAATTAAATACAAATGAAAGTCGTTCTGTTTTACCAGAAACGTTCTTATTTGCAGATGCTGTTCGCGCAAGTGCGGTAAGTAACGTATTGGTAGCGGCACTATGCCAAAAGAAATGGGAAACTGTTGGTGAAATGATGGAAAGGGATCAATTTCATGAACCGTATCGTTCACAGCTTGTCCCACTTTTACCGGAAATTCGCCATTATGCAAAAAGATTTGGCGCATATGGCACATCATTAAGTGGTGCAGGACCGTCGGTTTTTATTCTGACTCCATATGAGAAACGTCAGGAAATTGCCGAACAGTTAGTAAGAAAGTTTCCAGTGCTACAAGTATGCGAGCTTGAGATTGATCTTGAGGGAACGGTTGTCAAAAGCGAACAAAGTGCTGGAATTTCAATAGAATAATAGAATGGTATGTATCATTTTTGGAGCTATATAAATACAAATTAAAAACCGACATAAAAAAAAGGGTTTTATGTCGGTTTTTTAATTTGTATTTATGTAAGACAAATCGAGGGAAAGTATGATGATAAAAATATGACTTCGTTATATATGTTATCAACGTATAAAGTGTTTCTAGTGTGAAAAATAAAATTGTAAATTTTTTGAAATTTGATTGTGACGTCTTGCTAAAATAAAAAGCGGGAGTATAATGTGAGATGAAATATATAAATTCAGTTTAATTCTCTCCTTAAAAAAGAAACCTTACAAAAATGTAAGGTTAATGAAATGAAATTCAATATGAAGAATAAAAGATTAAGAGTATACTAAGTGCAGATAAGGAGAGGGAAGGAGAATCAACATGAGTTCTGAGTTAGGATCCAATACAAGAAGTGGAAAAAAACGTTCTAAGCGAAAATCTGTGAAATGGTTGATTTTGATTCCATTTGTACTGCTCATTTTTGGTGGAGTAGGCTATGGTTCATTTCTATATAATAAAGCAAAAGCAGTCGTAAGTGATGCATATGCAAAAATTGAAAAGTCGGATAAACGTGATAAAGATGTTGAACCGTTAAAAGATAATATTTCTATTTTGATTATGGGTGTTGATGGAAGTGATATTCGAAAAGAGCAATATGGTGAAGCGGTTCGTACGGATGCACTTCTGCTTGCGACAATTAATAAGGATGATAAATCAGTGAAATTGGTAAGTATCCCGCGTGATTCACGTGTGTATATTCCATCAAGAAAAAAATTGGATAAGATTACACATGCGCATGCATTTGGCGGTGTTGAAAGTACACGGGATACAGTAGAGAAATTTTTAAATGTTCCAGTCGATTATTATGTGAAGTTCAACTTTGATTCTTTTGTGAAAATTGTAGATTCACTTGGCGGTATTGATGTGGATGTACCTGTTACATTTACAGAACAAGATAGTAAAGATCAAGCGGGTATGATTCATTTAGAAAAAGGAAATCAACATTTAAACGGGGAGCAAGCTCTTGCGTTAGCAAGAACGCGTAAAATTGATAGTGATGCAATGCGTGGTCAAAGACAGCAACTTGTAATCGAAGCAATTGCGAAAAAAGCAATGTCCGTTCAATCTATTAGTAAGTTTGGTTCTATGTTGGATGCGGTTGACAGCAACATGAAAACAAATTTATCATTTGATGATATGCTTTCTATTACAAGAAATATGGCCGGAACAGATTTACAAATGGAAAAATTACAAGTGGAAGGTACGGATAAGCGTATCGGTGGTATTTATTACTACCTGCCAAATGAAAAGAATGTGCAAGATATTTCTAACAAGTTAAATGAACATTTAGGTATTACACCAAAAGCGGTTCAAAACTAATTTTGAAAAGGTTGGCGTCTTGCCAACCTTTTTTTCATACGTAACGATTTGTAACGTTTCTGTAACGATTTTCTTTTTAATAAAAATTATACTTTTTTATGAGTGAAGATATTGGATAAAGTGTAACGGTAAGTAGAAATTAAAAATATTTTGTAGCGAGATTACTACAGATACACAATATAAAAGAAGAAAATAACATGGATACTTTGTAGAAGAAACAATTTTAGAAAAAAGGATAAAAGTGAAACGAAGTAAACAAATATGTAGTGAGGAACGAGAATACATGCGAAAAGCGTTAGGAATCCTTGGGGTAATTACGATGTTGACGGGCTGTGCAATGGCCGAGACACCTACAAAGTTAATGGAAGCTCCTACACATGAAAACTGGCAGAATGAATTACAGGAACAAATAAAAAAAGATTTACCTGTGAATTCGCGGTTAATAACCCCATTGTCCAATCAAGACAAACAAACGATTTGGACGGTGGATGTAAATCCACATGGCAAGAAAGAAGCAGTTATTTTATATAAACAGCAAAATGAAGATTATCACGTGTATATGTCCGTTTATAAACAATCGAAAAAAGGGTGGGAAGTTCGAGCTACACGCACTTTTACAGGAGAAGGTGTTGATACGGTCTCGATTGGAGACTTCACGGGGAATCACAAACAAGATATCCTGATTGGAATCTCTCTAAGCCGTGAAGAATCTCAAAATGAGATGATTGTTTTTTCTACAGAAGAAAATGATCTTGTGGAACGGTATAAACGAAATTATACAAAACTGTTTGTTGAAGATTTAAATGATAATGGGATTAAAGATATCAGTGTTGTTACATATGCAAAAGATGAACAATTGCAAGTAGAGTTGTTGGAAAAATTTAAGACGCTTTCGGAAATTTCATTTGATCCATATGTGAATGGAATACAAAAAGTGCAGCTTGGACGTATTTCTCTGCAAACAAAAGCAATGGTAATTGATGCAGCTGTTGGTGCGCACTCGGGTATGACGTATGTAGCTAAATTTGAAAAAGATCATTGGGAAAAAATGTTTGAAGATGAAGAAAACCAATTATTTAATGGTTCTGTAATGGAAAGCCAAGATATAAATGGTGACGGAATTATTGAGTTTGCCACTAAGATTGAACCGAAAGGCTGGGAAGAAAGTGCCTACGCAGAAATCCCTTGGTTTGAACGATATGTACAGTGGGATGAAAAGAATGGATTTAATCCAGTACAAGAGAGATATGTGAACATAGAACAAGGCTATTATGTTAATATTCCTGCAGATTTAATAGGAAAAATAACAATCGCAAAAACGGATGCTAAGGATGCGCAGCGTTTTATTTATGGTGACACAAATAAAACGTGGCTCGAAGTTCACACTTTTAAACGTACAGAGTGGAAAGATGTAAAAGAGTATGATGCAGCAGTTAAAACAAATTCATATATATATGCAGTGCCGAATCAATCAAAATATAAAAAATTCAAATCATATATTAAGCCGTTAGCTGATTACCAGCAGGAGTAGTAGAGGGAGGAAGAGGATGAGTACAATTTTAGTGCTGGAAGATGAAATGACGATTCGCAGTTTTATCGTGTTAAATATAAAGCGTGCGGGATTCGATGTACTAGAAGCAGAAACGGGGGAAAAGGCTTTAACTTTACTTCGTGAACATCATGTTGATATTGCACTATTAGATGTGATGTTACCTGGAATGGACGGTTTTGAAGTCTGCAGATGTGTACGTGAAATGAATAAGCAAATTGGTATTATTATGTTAACGGCACGTGTTCAAGATAAAGATACAGTACAAGGTTTAACACTTGGAGCGGATGATTATATTGCAAAACCATTTAGTCCAGTAGAGTTAATTGCACGCATTCAATCCTTGTTGAGGAGAGTGAAAATGAATGAAGAAAATGTAGAAGTGATTCAATCAGGTCCATTTACATTAAACCATTCTCAAGAAAAGTTATATAGAGACGGAAAAGAAATTGATTTAACACCGACGGAGTATATGATTCTTCATTATTTGATGGACAATGCAAGTAAGCCAGTGTCGAGAGATGAAATATTAAACAGAATATGGGGCGTTAATTATGTAGGGGATATGAAAGTGGTAGATGTAAATATGAGTCGCTTACGCCAAAAAATAGAAGCTAATTCATCACAACCTCAGTTTGTTCAGACTGTTTGGGGGAAAGGATATATGTGGAAGGAAAGCATGGAATGAATCGGAAAATAAGTCTGTATTTTATGACAGTAATTATTCTCATGCTTGCTTTATTTGAAGTTGTTTTTTCCTTTGTTATTTACCGTTATTATTACAATGGAATTGTTAATCATATTGAGTCACATGCGAAAACAAGCACTCGCTTTTTTTCAGAATATAACTCAATCTATTTAATTCGATTACGTGAATATAGCGGCGATATTATGGAGTCATTTCAATTAGAAGGAGCAGAATTGCAACTGATTGATCGCAGTGGCAAAGTCGTACAATCTTCAAGTGGGTATAAAGTAAATGAAAAGGTAAAAATACCTCTCACATTACTAGAAGGAGAGACCTATCATCAGGTGACCACTAGAAAAGATGAGCAAAAACAATTGGAAGTGTTTAGTCCACTTATTCATCAAGGACAAACGATTGGTATTTTAAAATATACGACAGTTCTAACGACTGTGAACAAAACCATTATAGAGCTTATTCTGTGTACAATTATAGTGGGAATGGTTATTTCAGGGATTGTTTTGCTGATTAGTAGGCGTTTAGCAAATATGTTTGTCAGACCGATAGAATCTATTATCCACGCCTCCTCACAAATTGCAGAAGGAACGCTGAACAAGAAGATAAAAGAGGATTATCCTGGAGAGCTCGGAGAATTAGCACATAGCTTAAACCATATGTCAGAGAAAATTGAGAAAACCGAACAAATGAAAAATGAATTTATTTCATCGATCTCACATGAACTTCGTACGCCTTTAACAGGGATTAAAGGATGGAGTGAAACATTAAAATTTGTTGATTCTTTAACGGAAGAAGAGGTTAAGCAAGGAATGAATATCATTTCTGGTGAAACAGATCGTTTAATTGATCTCGTGGAAGAATTATTAGATTTTTCTAGGCTAGAGGCTAATCATCTTCGTTTATGTAAACAACAAGTTCAATTACATCATATACTTGATGAGTCCATATGGCAGTTAACGCCAAAAGCAGAGAAGAAGCAGATTGAAATGATTTCCAATTTAGAAGAGATAGAAGTATTAGGTGATAAAAGTCGTTTAAAGCAAATCTTTTTAAACGTAATTGATAATGCAATTAAGTATTCAAATCAATATGGGAAAATTTCAATCTGTGTAACACAAAAAGAGAGAAAAGCGATCATTACTGTAACGGATGAAGGAATTGGAATGGCAAAAGAGCATATACCGTTCGTAATGCAATCTTTTTATCAAATTAACAGTTCATCATCAGGTGCAGGAATTGGACTTGCTATTGTGAATAAAATTGTTCAGCTTCATGAAGGATCAATGCATATTGAAAGTAGCGAAGGAGTTGGCACGGTGATTATGATAAAGCTTCCTTTATAATGTGTACAATGTTCGTTTTCTAGTAGTCGAAAGAAAGAAAATATGTTTACATTAATATAAACGGATGTTATATATTAGAGTGATAGAGAGAAAAAGAAAGAGAAAGAGAAAGGAATTTAATAGAATGGGGAATTTACTAAATGTAAAAAGAATAATTGTAATGGTAGTAGCTATTGCAGTAATAGCAGTTGGGTTTTTCATGTTTCAATCAATCACATCGCCAGCAAGAGCGGTAGCAAATCAAGAAAATTCGGTTCAGCTTGCAAGTGATCAGCTCAAAGTAGAGATGAATAAAACAGCACCAGATCAATTTAACGGCCAAGTGCGTAAAGTTGCATATCTTACTTTTGATGATGGACCGGGAAAATACACAGCTGAGCTGTTAAATATGTTAAAGCAACACGATGCGAAAGCTACATTTTTCTTAATTGGTGCGAATGTAAAAGAATATCCTGATTTAGTCAAGCGTGAAAACGTAGAAGGGCATTATGTTGGCATGCATAGTATGACACATGATTTTAAAAAATTATATACATATGGTAACTATGTAAATGAAATGAAAGAAGATCAAAGTTTAATAGCGAATATTCTTGGGCAAGCACCAAAATTAACACGTCCACCATATGGCTCAATGCCTGGTTTAAATGAAGCGCTCCGCAACAAAGTAGTGGAAGGCGGTTTTAAAGTATGGGACTGGACGATTGATTCTTTAGATTGGAAATATAACAAAATGCCAGTTGATGCTGCTTCAGCAAAAATTGCTCAAAATGTACTTGCTGGTGCAACAAATCCGAAAGAAGTCATACTAATGCATGATATTCACCCGCAATCTGTTGCTGCAATACCAGCTATTCTGAAAGGTTTAAAAGAAAAAGGTTATGAATTTGAGGCATATCATGAAGATGATCATTTCCCGTTGAATTTTTGGCATGATAAGCGTATGTAATATAGGAGGATTTGACGTTGACTTATAGAAAATTAGCACTTGTAGGAGCCTTATCAGTAGGATTGTTATCAGGTTGTTTTGGCTCGAAACCAGAAGAAGATTTATATGTAGCATTTGAAAATGCTGCAAAACAGGAAAAAACGTTGTTTGAAGATGCGAAAAAATTAGAGACATTAGAGAAAAAAGGGCAAGAGCTATATGTTCAAATTATAAAAGAAGGAAAAGATCAAAATGAAATAGTGGCACAAAAATTAGATCAAGCTGCTACGAACATTGATGATCGTGAAAAAGTATTAAAAAGTGAAAAAGATTCATTAGATAAAGCACAGAAAGAAACAAAATCCGTTCAAAGTCATGTCAATAAAATAGAAGATAAAAATTTACAAAAACAAGCAACTGAAGTGCAGGAAGCGTATAAAAATCGTTATGGCGCTTTTCAAAAGATGAATGATAGCTATGTAAAATCAATGACGTTGGAAAAAGAATTATATACAAAGCTTCGCGTAAAGGAAACGAAGCTAAAAGAGATTAGTGAAAAAGTCAAAGCTGTAAATCAATTAAATGAAGAAATACAAAAAGAAAAAGAGAAGTTTAATCGATATACAAAAGAGTATAACGAAGAAAAACTAGCATTCTATAAAGAAGCGAAGATCAAGATTAAAGAAGAAAAGTAAGACAAAAAAGCCGAAAAAACATTTGATAAAAAGTGTTTTTCGGCTTTTTCACTTGAAAGGAGTATATAAATCCATTTTGATTTTTCGACATATAAGCTGCGGCTATGGATAACAAAAAGTGACTTACACTCGTTTTCTCTCTTTGTTTTCACTATGTCTGGGCAGGAAAAGGATCTGACCGCTTCTATGCATGGCCGGATGCTCTCTCTCACCTAAAAAGAAGGGTTTTATGTCGGTTTTTAATTTGTATTTATATAGAAAAAGACTGGCATTGAAAGTATAAAAGAGTTATAGTTAATTATTTAAAGAAAAATGATGTTTAAGATGGAGAATGAGGAACATCATATAAGTAAGGAGAATGAAATATGACATATGAATTTTTACTCAAACTAGGCCTCGCACTTTTTTTAGGTTTATTTATAGGAATAGACCGGCAGCTAAAGAATAAACCACTTGGCGTGAAAACAAGTATGGTCATTTCTGTAGCGAGTTGCTTAATTACAATGGTTTCGATTGAATCGGTAAATGTATACTCTTCACCAGGACATACGAATATGGATCCAATGCGCCTTGCAGCTCAAATTGTGAGTGGAGTTGGTTTCCTTGGCGCAGGTGTTATTTTACGAAGAAATAACGATGTAATTTCCGGACTAACAACGGCTTCTATGGTTTGGGCAGCATCTGCTTTAGGGATTGCAATTGGTGCTGGCTTTTATATACAAGCAATAGTAGCCATGGTTTTAATTATACTAGCGATTAATGTATTTCCACATCTCATTAAGCTAGCGGGACCGTATTCTTTAAGACAAAGGGACTTATCAATTAAAATCATTGTGAATAAACATCAAGAGCTCGATGGAATCTTTAAGCAAATTAAAAATTTAAATATGCAAGTGAAACGTGTGAAAATTAAAGATATCGACAATGGATCTCAACAATTAGAAATGATGATATTAGCACCTGAAGATTTATATACAACAGAGTTATATAGCTCTTTAAAAGAGATTAATCACATTGTTTCAGTTGAGGTTGAAAGTAGATAAGATATGTGTTTGAAAAATCCTCCACTAAATTCATTAAAGTAGGGGATTTTTTAGTGAATGCCCCCTCTTTAACACTCTTACGAGTTGTTTGAAGAAGGGGCGTGGTAGGAAGTCTCCAGCAGAAAGAAGTGAGGAGTCAAAATTTCCAACTAATATCGTTATCACTTCTGAAATGCAGTCCAGATATGTGTTTCAAGCTGATATAGCCTACGATTGGAATTTTTCGCTTGATGAACTGGCACTTGATACATTTACCTATAAAGATGACCACCTTCATGATTTAGCACGAAAGAATGCTCGGTTCCGTCGTGGTTATACCTCATATTTTATTAACTTTTAATGTTCGACATAGACTAAGCACCAAAAAAATTGTTATTCACGTCGGAGCGTTTTTCATTTATTAGGATTTGTTGTTATGTTCCACATTTATGACGACATTTCCCTTCTTGTGTCCTTTCTCGACATATCTATGAGCTTCCACAATCTCTTCAAACGCATAGTACCTGTCAATGACCGCTTTTATCTTCTCCGTCTCAACAAGTTCTTTAAGGAAGTTTAATGCTTCGGAAGTTTCAGGTGAATTTTGACCTAATATTAGTTTCTTGCTGCTTGTCAATTTAGTCCATAGCATTCGAACACTTGGCAACGGTGCAACGACATTTATATAGGTACCGTCCTTCTTTAACAATTTGATACAATCTGAAAACGAGCTCTTGTTTACCGCTTCAAAGATAACATCATAAGTCTCGTCTGCAGTAGAAAAATCTTTTGCAGTGTAATCAATTACCTTGTCGGCTCCCAGAGATTTTACCAATTCTAAATTTGTGTTACTGCACACCCCTGTAACTTTTGCTCCGAAATACTTGGAAATCTGTACTGCATAACTTCCTACACTTCCAGAAGCTCCATAGACAAGAACATTTTGACCGCTCTGAACGTTAGCTTTTCTAAGAAAAAACAAGGCTGTACGTGCTCCGATTGGAATGGCAGCGGCTTCCTCATAGGTTATATTGGAGGGTTTAATAGATACTGGTCCATCTTCAGGCAGACAAATATACTCGGTATAAGAACCAAAACCCACTTGGGTAGCCGCAAAAACCTGGTCTCCTTCCTTAAACCGTTTGACATCTTTCCCTACTGACTCAACTTCTCCAGCTAACTCCATTCCTAATATTTGTTTTTTAGGTTGTCTAAAACCAAGTGTTATTCGAGCAGGTAGCCAAACAGAAAGAGGAACCGTAAAACTCCGTGACCGAATATCTCCTGCTGTTACGGTTGTCGCTTTTATTTTTACCAGTATTTCATTTTCCTTAGGAGCAGGTTTCTCTACCTCTTTCAGTTGAAGAACGTCGGGGGGACCGTACTTTGTGTACACAATTGCTTTCATTGATCTTCCTCCAATTCGTTCTATTTATTAATATCATACGAATAACATGAATAAATAGAACAATGGTTCACTCTTCAATAATTGGTCTAAACTGTCCTGTTAATTAAAAAATGTATTTAAATAATACATATTTCTCCTCAACAAAATGCTAAAAGCAGTGTGATTTCACTTGCGAAATCCACTGCTTTTATACTTGTTTTTATATATGCTTTTTCCAATGCGGGCACTTCAAAAGAGAACGGCTTAAGAACAATCCACCCTTTTTTATGATAATGTATTATTTTTTTGTATCAGCAGGAAATACAAGTCCAATTTGTTTTCTAGCTTCCTCCATTATTTTCATTGTAGTCATAGAAGAAGTATGAGAATTCACAGTAGACTCTAATTGATTTTGCTGAATTAATCCAATAAATTCTTGTGCTTCATAAGACATTGTTTCATTTGATTGTGGTTGTGTTATATCTTCTACACGACCATCCGTATAACGGATTTCTATTTTTGTTAGTCCACTAATTTTATCGATTATTATACTACCGTTTTCTCCTTGGATTTCAGAAGGTACATAAGAGTTCGTTATTTTGGAGTACATAATGACAGCATCCATATCTTCGTACTTTAATAAGAGGCTTCCTTTACCATCTACACCGGACTCAAGAAGAATGGCATTTGCTTGTACGTGAGATGGTTCACCGAATAGTACGACCATCGGATATATACAATACACACCGATATCCATTAACGCACCGTTCGAAAAAGCAGGATTAAAGGCATTCAGAATCGTACCTTCTTTATACGTATCATAACGAGATGAATACTGACAAAAACTAGCAAAATAACGACGGACTTTCCCGATTTTATGTAAATTAGTTTGTATCGCTTGGAAATTAGGAAGAAGTGTCGATAATAATGCTTCCATTAATACAACCTTATTTTTTGTAGCAGCTTGAACCATCTTCTCCAATTCTCTCGTATGAGAGGCAATAGATTTTTCGCATAGGACATGTTTACCATGATTCATAAACAGGATGGATTGTTCTGCATGCAATGAATTGGGACTGGCGATGTAAACAGCATCAATTACATCACTTTTGGCCATGCTTTCTAAATCGGTAAACGTGGTGTGTACATCATATTTTTTTGCGAATTCTTTCGCTTTTGCTTCTGATCTTGAATATACCGCGGTTAAAGAAAAGTCTTTTAATGTACGAGCATCTTGAATAAACTTATCTGTAATAGTATTCGTTCCAATTACTCCAAATCGTATCATCTGTATTTCTCCTTGTATAAATCATTTTCGTTATTGTTTTCTGTGGAAACTTAATTATATCGGGAAGGGACTTAAATATTAAATCTTTTGCCTCATCTTCTTTCTAAAAACTATGTTAATTTTATATGAAAAAGATATACATCGTTTTGGAATACGATCTTTTTGATAGAATGAAACAAAAGGGGGGACGCGCAATGGAGATTAGAATTAGAAAGGCAATAGAAGCTGATATAGAAGGGATAGCAAAGGTTCATGTTGATAGTTGGAAAACAGCTTACAAAGGGATCGTATCAGATGAATTCTTAGCTAACTTATCGTATGAGAGCCGGGAAAAACAATGGAAAAACAATGGAAAAACAATGGAAAAACATCTTTAAACAAGCAACACCAAACCATTATACATACGTTGCGGAGATTTCAAATGGAACGGTTATAGGATTTATTAATGGAGGACCTGAAAGAACGGAAAAATATAATTGTGATGGCGAATTATATGCGATATACATTTTGCAGGAGTACCAAGGCCTTAAAGTTGGACAACAATTATTTCAATCTCTTGTATCAAATTTTATACAAAGTGAATTTCGTTCGGTATTAGTATGGGTAATATCGAATAACCCTTCAAAATCTTTTTATGAAAAATACAGTCCGGACTGTATTGATACAAAATTTATTAACAGATTGGGCGTTGAGGAAATGGCATACGGATGGGGAGACATACATAGTCTTTTCAATCGTCTTATGCAAACAATTGAAGAAATATAAAACCATAATTAAATTATGTAAACAAAAAGCCATTCAGATTTCTATATAAATACAAATTAAAAAACTGACATAAAACCCTTCTTTTTAGGTGGGAGAGAGGATCCGGCCATGCATAGAAGCGGTCAGATCCTTTTCCTGCCCATGCCAAGAGAAACAAAGAGAGAAAACGAGTGCAGGTCACCTTTTGTTATCCATAGCCGCGGCTTATATGTCGAAAAATTAAAATGGATTTATATAGATGGCTTTTTTATTGAAAAAGAAAAATAGTTTGAAAGGATAGAAACTATATATTTGTAAAGATAATGCTAGATATTTTGCGTATGAAGCATATATTTTATCAAGTTATAAGGTGTTTTTTCTTTTCTCAATATACCGAGAAATATTGAGAAATATAGTAACGGATGTATCAGATTTATTGAAATGAAAAAATAATTCTGAAATACACTATTGAATTGATAATGATAATCAATTAGAATCTTAAGTGACAATGATAATCATTAACTTCGAAAAAGATTATCTTTCATCAAAATAAAAAATTGTAATGGCAGTATCAAAAAGAGGAGGACGAATATGCAGCATGCGAAACAAATCGCAGAACATGCAACAATGCAAAGTTTTTTAAATTGTTATTTACGTGAGACAGGAAGCGGAGAATGGATTACGGAAGAGGAGACGATAAGAAATCTATTTGTTCATACAACGATTACAAATGTCGCTTCAACATACTTATGCTTTCGCTTATCATTACAAAATATTACTTTGTATACAGAAGTCAAGTATATGTCACCAACGGGTCGGCATCTGTTTGGAGAGTGCTCCTATTATCAGATTGGACAAGGATCTTCTTTTGTGAAGGCTGATTATGTAACAGTCATTACATTCTTAATAAAAGAAATGTCACTTAAGTATGGAGAGGGGACGAACCCTGATGAACTTCTACTTCGTGTTATTCAAAGTTGTCGAAACATAAAAGAATTTGTAGAGCAGCGAGAACATGATACAAAGAAATTATATGGCTTCCATACGACTTTTATTGATGCAGAGCAAGCTTTACTCTTTGGTCATTTAAATCACCCGACGCCAAAGAGTAGACAAGGAATATTGAATTGGAAAAGCACAATGTATTCGCCAGAATTAAAGGGAGAATGCCAGCTTCACTATTTTCGGGCACATAAAAGCATGGTAAGTGAAAACTCAGCTCTAGTGCATTCTGCAACAGAAATGATAAAAGAAGAGCTAAGGGAAGATTCGTTCGTAAGTAAGGAATTTATTGAACGTTATTGTCAAGAAGATGAATATTCTTTAATTCCAATACATCCACTTCAAGCAGAGTGGTTGTTGCATCAGTCTCATGTGAAGAAATGGATTGAGGAAGGCGTACTTGAATACTTCGGGCCAGTTGGAAAAGCGTATATGGCAACATCTTCGCTTCGAACGCTATATCATCCAGAATCTAACTATATGTTTAAGTTCTCTTTCCCTGTAAAAGTGACAAATTCTATGAGAGTCAATAAATTAAAAGAACTTGAAAGTGGGATAGAAGGTAAACAAATATTAGCTACAGGAATTGGAGAAGTACGAGATAAGTTTCCAGGATTTGATTTTATATGTGATCCAGCATACATCACGCTAAGATTAGATAATCGAGAATCAGGATTTGAAGTTATTATTCGGGAAAATGTCTTTCGCGGAGAAGAGGAAAAAGATGCAACACTAATTGCAGCACTTGTTCAAGATGCACTTCCAGGAGAGAAATCACGACTAGCGACGATTATTCATCATCTTGCAGAGAAAGAGGGAAGTAATATTGAAGAAGTGAGCTTAAAGTGGTTCCGCCAGTATGTAGACATTTCTTTAAAGCCGATGATATGGATGTATTTAAAATACGGTATTGCATTAGAAGCACATCAACAGAACAGTGTTGTTCAGCTGAAAAATGGTTATCCAGAAAAATTTTATTTCCGCGATAATCAAGGGTTCTATTTCTGTAACTCAATGAAACATATTTTAGATGCTGAATTACCTGGAATTGGTAAAAAAAGCGGTAATTTTTATGAAGATTGTATTGCAGATGAACGTTTCCGATATTATTTGGTTTTCAATCATATGTTTGGATTGATTAATGGGTTTGGCGCATCTAGATTAATAGACGAAAAAATCCTTCTTTTTGAATTACGTATTGTACTAGAATCATTCCTTCCACATAACCGGGAGCCTTCCATGTTTTTACAAGGGCTATTGGAGGAAGAACAGTTACCGTGCAAAGCGAATTTATTAACGAGATTTTATGATGTCGATGAATTAACAAGTCCTCTTGAACAAGCGATTTATGTTCGTGTAGATAATCCTCTTACTTCGGGAGTATCAAGATATGTTGATAAAAAAGAGGCCGTTGTTCGTTTTTAAGCATTCACAAAATTTCACGTAATATAAAAATGGTATTGTTGAGAATTACCTTAACGGAGGAGAGTATGATGGAAGAGATTTATCATACAAAAGTAATAGAAGCGGTGCAATCGAAGCAATATATTGCTGTTAGAAGAAGAGTCTTTCGTCAATTAATAGAGTCGTTGATTTACGAGGGAGTTCTTTCTCCAATTCGCATACAAGAGGGAGAATATTTGATTTTTACAATACAGGGCCTTGATGAAAGCGGTGACAACGTTGCGTATCAATGCCGTTGCCAGGAGCGAATGACGTTTGAACGCATTCGTTTAGCTGAGAAATCAATTGTCAGAATACAAAATGATAAGGTAGAAGAAGTAACATCCATTGCACAATTTTTAAATGAAGTTTTCAGAATTATCAAAGTGGATGAGGTCAAATTACATTCCTTTATTGAAGAGCTAGAACAAACAATCTTTAAAGATACAATTGCTCAATATGAAAGAAGCCAAAAAGCAGAAAAGTTATTAGGAAAAACATATGATGAGCTTGAAAGTGGCTTAATAGATGGACATCCGTATCATCCGAGCTATAAGGCGCGAATTGGTTTTCAATATCGTGATCATTTCCAATACGGATTCGAATTTAATCAACTGATGAAACTTATTTGGATTGCAGTTCATGATAAACATACTTATGTAGGTGCTCTGTCAAAAGAAGATTTCAAGCACATTGTAAGAGAAGAAGTGGGAGAAAGAAAGTTGAACGATTTTTGTTCTACAGTTCGAAATGTAGGCTGCAACCCGAATGATTATACATTTATGCCCGTCCATCCATGGCAATGGGAGAATTACATTATTCCGAATTATGCCCAGCACATACAAAAAGGAAACATCATTTTTATAGGGAAATCGGAAGATGAGTACTATGCGCAGCAATCGATGCGTACATTACGAAATGCTTCCAACTGTATGAAACCATATGTGAAACTTTCCATGAATTTATTAAATACATCAACCGTTCGCACGTTAAAGCCGCACTCTGTCGTAAGTGCGCCTATCATTTCGAATTGGCTAAAAGAATTGGTGGCAAATGACCCTTATTTACGAGATGAAGCACGTGTTATTTTACTGCAAGAGTTTGCAGGTGTAACGTACGATCCACCCGAACAATCTACATACGGATCATTAGGATGTATTTGGCGTGAAAGTATTCATCAATATTTGGAAGGTGCGGAAGAAGCGATACCTTTTAATGCTTTATATGCAAAGGAGCTAGATGGAACACCAATCATTCAGCCTTGGTTAGAAAAGAACGGGATAGAAAGTTGGCTCCGTCAGCTTATTAAACAAGCAGTGCTGCCCATTGTACACCTTTTAGTGGAGCAAGGCATTGCACTTGAATCACATGGACAAAACATGATTCTTATTCATGAACAAGGGACTCCCATTCGCATTGCTTTAAAAGATTTTCATGAAGGAATAGAATTTTACCGTCCCTATGTAAAAGAACCGGAAAGATGTCCTGATTTTGCAAAAGTTCATCCTATGTATGCGAATGGACACTTAAATGACTTTTTTGAAATGGACAGTATCAAATGTTTACAAGAAATGATTTTAGATGCGCTGTTCTTATTTAATGTAGGTGAATTAGCTATGCTACTCCAAGAAAATTATGGATTTAAAGAAGAGCAGTTTTGGCTGCTTATTGTGGAAGAGTTAGAAAATCATCTCGTCCGATTTTCGCACTTACGTGAGCGGTTCGAACAGTTACAATTATATGCACCAACATTTCAAGCGGAACAATTAACGAAGCGTCGATTATATGCTGATGTTGAATCACTTGTACACGAAGTTTCAAATCCGTTGTATACAGTACGCCAACTGATTAAACAGTAAGACTTTCATTTTGGAGGGACACAATGCTAACAGTTAACAAACAAGACTATAGTCAAGGGGATTTTGAAGAACGTCTACAAGAATATGAAAATATGAATCACTTTAAAGAGGTAGCTGGAAAAAGATTCGCTCTCTGTGTCACAGAGCCATTTGATGTGATTACTCTTGTGTATTTTTTAAAAAAACATAGAGGTTCAATATTGCTTATTCATGGAGAGACGCCAAGAGAGACAGCTTCAGATATGGCATCTCGTGCAGGGTGTTTTGGACTTTTATATGGAGAGTCAACCCATTTTGTATTTCTTGATACTCCAAGGAGAGTAGATGATCAACCTTCACTACTTCAATATAGCTCAGGAACAACGGGTGAACCGAAACTTATTCAGAGACCTTGGGAAGAAATTGAAAGAGAAATAGCAGCTTACAATGAATCATTGCAGTGTGAAGTTGATGAAATACCGATTGTGTTAGCGCCTGTTTCGCATTCATACGGTTTAATTTGCGGAACGTTATCTGCGATAGAAAGAGGAAGCAAGCCGATTATTGTCACAAATAAAAATCCGAAGTTTGCGTTAAATGTGATCCGTAATACACCAAAGCATATCGTATATGCAGTGCCACTTATGCTACACATTATGGGAAGTTTTCCGCAAGGGACGTTTCAGTTTCATAAGGTGATGACATCAGGTTCACCGTTGCCACAATCGCTCTTCGGTAAACTGAAAGGCATAACGAAGTATATGATGCAGCAATATGGATGTTCCGAAGCAGGTTGTATCAGTATATGTCAAAATATGCACTCACATTTAGATTTAGGGCAGCCACTTGGTCATCTGTCTATTCGTACAAGCGATAACGAAGAAAGTCCGGAAGAAATTATTGCTACGATCGGGGATAAAGTGATCCATACACAAGATTTAGGATATAGATCTGAACGTGGTATTCATTTTATTGGTCGCATGGATGATGTGATTAACGTGTCTGGTTTGAAGGTGTTCCCAATAGAAGTAGAGGAAACGATGCTGCGTTTAGAAGGAATACAAGAAGCAGTCGTGTATCGTGGTATACATCCGGTTATGGGAGAGATTGTAAAAGCAAAAGTTATTGCGCGTATTGAGCCCGTTCAAATACGAGAATGGTGCATACAGCATTTACCGTCTTATAAAGTACCAAATGAAATTGAATGTGTAACAGAGATTCCTAAGAATGCAACTGGAAAAGTGAGTCGTAAGCTGTTAGAGATGGGAGAAGTGACAACATGAATCGCGAAACGTTAAAGACGGCTTTACAAACGATTATGACAGAAAAAATAGAGTTAAAAAATATCACACATTTAGAAGAAACGATGCGTTTAAATCAAGATTTATATATTGATTCTGTTATGATGCTGCAGCTTATTGTGTATATTGAAATGGATTTAGGGTTATGTGTTCCTGACGATGAAGTGGATCCGAAAGCTTTTGCTACGGTCGGCTCATTGCTGGATTTTATGGGGAATTTGCAACCGTTACAGATCAGTGCGGACAACTAATATTTTAGAAAACGGGTGAGAAAATGACTTCAATTAAAGTACATTGTTTAGTAAGTTGTTTCTGTGAAATTATTAAAAGACGTAGTGATATAGATTTTCGTCCTTTCTATTTTGGTTTATGGGATGGAGACTTTGATATAACAAAGGATGGTGTAATTACCTATCATTCGGAAAATATCAATCATGATTTTTATTTACACTGGTATGAACAGCTATACGGGATAAAGGTAAATGAATGGTATGATCATTCCAAAAATAAACAAGCGAATTTGGAGACCTTTCTGGAATTGGTAGAGAGTAAACCGAACAATCGCTATGTCATCGTAATGGTGGATATGTCATTATTGCCGGAGAGAGAAAACAAGTTTCATCAAAAGCCATTTCCACATTATTTAATGATATCGAAAACAGAACAGGAAGATGAATGGTTTATGTTTGATCCGGATTTCCGCTGGGAAGGAAATATGGCGAAAGAAAAAGTCATTGATTCTATCTTGGATAATCCCTTTGGTGGTGGTTATTTTATTGATGTTCCCACTGTTCAAGAACCCACGCAGGAAATGTTAGAAAGTTATTTTTATGAGACATTTAAAAAGGATTACAATGAGCTAACTATGAAATTAAAAGAGCTTATTATAAAAATGGCGGGTGGTGAGGATGGATATACACTTTCTAAGTTAATAGCAGGTGTGAAGCAAATACCTGTATTATCCATTCGGAAATATAGCTATGAGCATGCGTTCGCTTATTTCCGGGAAACACTTCAATATTCTGAGGAAGAGTTTGATTATTGGTGTGATCGTGTAGAAAATATCGTGCAAGGGTTTACAAATGTACAGTATAAAGCAATTAAAATGGCAATGACCAATAATACGGCACTTTTATCATCCATCGTTGAAAAACTGAATGAAATAGATGCGATTGAACGTACCATAAAAACCGAATTAGAGAGACAGTTTATACAGTGGAAACATACAAGAATGAATCAGCGTGTCAATTTGTAAAACAACAAGAACCGAATTTGAGAAAAAGGGGCCTAAATCTATGAAGTATTCGTTGTGTACCATTTCATTTCGTCATCAACTGATTTCATTTACTGATATTGTTCAATTTGCATATAAAAACGGTTTCGAAGGCATTGAGTTATGGGGGATTCACGCTCAAAATTTATATACGCAAGAGCGTGAAGTGACGGAAAAACAGATCGATTTTTTACGAGATCACAATATGAAAATTACGATGATTAGCGATTATTTAGATATATCATTGTCAGCTGACTTTGAGAAAACAATTGAAAAAGCAGAACAAATAGCAGCGCTAGCAAATTGGTGTGATACGAACAAAATCCGTACATTCGCTGGCCAAAAACCAAGTGTTAGCTTTACGAAAGAAGAGCGTCAAGAATATGTAAGGCGAATCCGTATTCTATGTGATCTATTTGCACAGCACAATATGTACGTATTGTTAGAAACACACCCAAACACATTAACAGACTGTCTAGAGTCAACTTTAACGTTACTAGAGGAGGTAAATCATTCATTTCTAAAAATCAATCTTGATTTCCTACATATGTGGGAGTCAGGTACAGATCCAGTTGAAAGTTACCATCAATTAAAACCGTGGGTACAGCATTATCATATGAAGAATATTTCTTCAGCTACTCATTTAGATGTATTTGAACCAAATAATGTATATGCCTCAGCTGGAAAGAGGGAAGGGATGGTTCCGTTATTTGAAGGTATGGTGAATTACGGAGATATCCTTCGAGAAATTCAAGATACGGAACATTTTGCTTCACTTGAATGGTTTGGATATGATGCGAAAGATGTACTACGAGAAGAAATTGTTCAGCTGAGAAGAAAGCAATTGTCTGTAGTGACCTCATAAATTCCGTTTTTATTATTGAAGTAATATTGCCTATTATATGAGGGGATACATACATAATTATGAAAAGAGAGTCTCGTTTATACGGGACTCTTTTTCTATGATTTGAATTTTATTGTATCGCGCGAAAAATTACCATTAATTGGTATGTATATAAATGCTATAATCTTTACATTTTAATATGTAAAGGAGGTGAACCGAAATGGCGAACAATCGTAATTCTAATCAATTAGCATCAAATGGAGCACAAGCAGCTCTTGATCAAATGAAATATGAAATTGCGCAAGAGTTTGGTGTGCAACTTGGTGCCGAAACTACATCTCGTGCAAATGGTTCTGTTGGCGGTGAAATCACGAAACGTCTTGTAGCTATGGCAGAGCAACAGCTTGGTGGCGGATATACTCGTTAACTTGGTAGTGTCATGGATGAAAGAGAGGACTTCCCTCTCTTTTTTTATGTATTTGTGTGGTTTCTAACTTTAAAAAAACAGCTCCCATTAAATGGTAAGAATATACTGTTTCGTGGATAGACAGAATATACGTAATGCTATATTTTTTATCCAATTTCTTTTGTTGAATAAGTTTGAATGAAGACCAAATGTGATAGCCCTGATGAAATGTAAAATCAAATTTCATCAGGGCTACTGCATGGGAAGAAATATATGATGAAAGGTTTCGAAGTCCATATGTCGAAAAAAGAAAACTGTTGCTTGCTTGCACTTGCTTCTGTCCCACTTGTCATGACATTAGGAAATTCGATGCTTATTCCAATTCTTCCTACAATCGAAAAAAAGTTAAATATTTCTTCTTTTCAAGTGTCAATGATTATTACTTTATATTCCATTGTCGCAATTTTATTAATTCCGATTGCTGGCTATTTATCAGATCGATGGGGACGTAAAATGGTGATGGTTCCAAGTTTATTGATTGCGGCTATTGGCGGGGCAATTACAGGCTGGGTATCTTGGAGAGTAGAGAATCCTTACGTTTGGATTCTAATCGGAAGAGCTATTCAAGGGATTGGTGCTGCTGGAGCAATGCCTGTTGTTATTCCATGTGTTGGTGATTTGTACAACGATGAAAAACAAGTAAGCAGTGGATTAGGAATTATTGAAACATCCAATACATTTGGAAAGGTTCTTAGTCCGATTTTAGGTTCTGCACTTGCAGCAGTTGTATGGTTTTTACCATTTTGGACAATTCCAGTTTTATGTGTAATAGCTGTTACCCTTCTTTTGTTTTTGGTAAAAGCAAAAAAACAAATAGAACAAGCGCTACCATTCAAGGAATTCATTCAATCTATTGGCTCGACTTTCCGTGAAAAAGGAAGATGGTTAGTTGCTATTTTTATATTAGGCGCTATCATTATGTTTATTTTATTTGGTGTTCTTTTTTACTTGTCTACTGTATTAGAATCGAAATATGATATACATGGAATT
Organism: Bacillus sp. DX3.1; assembly: GCF_030292155.1. NCBI lineage: Bacteria > Bacillati > Bacillota > Bacilli > Caryophanales > Bacillaceae > Bacillus > Bacillus sp. DX3.1. Next base: position 1,976,789 of record NZ_CP128153.1, read on the forward strand.
TGGAAAGGGTGCGTCTTGGCAATTCCGCTACTTGTATTATCGTTAAGTTCGTACATGGCAGGAAAGAAAATTGGTGACAACCAAGCTTTCATGAAGAAATGTATATATATTGGTTTTATATTCACTGCGATTTCTGTTATCTTTCCTTTATTCTTGAAAGGGATATACTTATTAATTCTTTGTCTTGTTGTCATGGGGGTAGGAATTGGCATTGCTTTACCATGTCTAGATGCTCTAATTACGCAAGGGATTGAAAAAGAACAAAGGGGAACAGTGACATCTTTTTATAGTTCGATGCGTTTTATCGGTGTGGCTGCAGGTCCTCCTCTTTATTCTTTCTTTATGAAAGGGACAGATCATGAAGTGTTCTATGTAACAAGTATATTTGCAGTGATAGGTACCATTATAACGATTGTATGGATTAAACCTGAAGGTAATCAAGCATCTTTACATCCAAAACCTAAGCCTGTGCCATGATTAAGAAATGAAGTAAGAATTTATAACTTGTAAGAACTCAAAAAAATAACCGCATGCATATTTTGCATACGGTTATTTTTTTGATTACTTAATTGGAGTTGTTACTCTTTTTTATCATTATGCTCTGTATTATGAAATGAGTTGTACGAACATATAAAGGGCAACACCCCAAATAATGACCCCCGAAATTTTATTTAACATCACGATAGTTCTTCCTGATGGATCCACTTTCCCAAGCATTCGTCCTGCAAGCGCTAAACCGATAAACCATATCCAAGAAATCGTAATCGTGGCGAGCGTAAAAGCCCATTTTTCTGCTCCTACATATTGAATAGAGTTTGTTCCAATGACACCAATCGTGTCTAAAATTGCATGTGGATTCAATAAGGAAACTGAGGCGGCGAAGACAATTTGCTTTTTTATCGTCATCGTTTTCGCCTCAGTCTTTGTTTTAGTAGGCTCACTTTTCCATATGACCCATCCCATATAAATGAGAAAGAAAAATCCTATCGCATAGAGTATTGTTGTTAGCCATGAAAAGGTAAGTAGCATAAGAGATACACCTTGTACTGCAATTAAAATTAACACGGTATCGCATATTGATGCCGTTAGGACAACTGGAGCAGCCCGCCAGACATTTGGCTGACTGGTACCTTGATTGAACACAAAGACATTTTGTACGCCTAACGGAATAATGAGTCCAAATGCAAGAATAATTCCGTGAAATATTGCTTCAGTCATTTTATTTCCTCCCATACAAATTTCTAAATTATGATAGTGTATATTGTATAAGAGAAAATAGAAATTGTATCCATCCATATGGTTGGATAGCAAACCAACCAAAATGATTTGGAGTGATGATATGGAACGATTTGGCTGGAAACCAAATGTATCTTCTCCCATTCCGTTATATAAACAAATTGAGGGGTACATAAAAGAAAAGATTGTCAATGGGGAATGGACTGTCGGTACAAAATTACCATCACAACGAGCATTTGCACATGCATTTAAAGTGAATCGAAGTACAATCGTCATGTCTTTAGATGAATTAGCGGCACAAGGGTTAGTAGAAGGAGACGGGAGAAGAGGGACGATTGTTAGGAATGATACATGGAATTTCTCAACTTCCACGCCTCCTCCAGACTGGAATTCATATGTAGAAACGGGTCTACACTATCCGAATTTACCGACCATTCAAGAGATTAATCAAGCCGAGTTTTATCCAAATATGATTCGGTTAGGAACCGGTGAACTCTCACCAGAGCTGTTACCTGAAAAGAAAACACAGCAGATCATGAAAAAACTCTCCCAGCAAGAAATTCCGTTAGGGTATGAAGAACCAAAAGGGGACTTCAAATTACGTGAGCAACTAGCGGAGTATTTAAAAAAGCATGACATTCGTGTATCACCAGCATCCATATTAATTGTTTCGGGAGCAATTCAAGCACTGCAGCTCATTTCGATGGGATTACTCTGTAAAGGTTCCGCCATTTTATTAGAAAAACCATCTTACTTATATTCTCTAAATGTTTTTCAGTCAGCAGGGATGCGTTTATTTGGTATTCCAATGGATGTGTATGGGATTCAGCCGGCACTCATCTCAAAATATAAAAACCAATTCAATGGCTCTATTCTATATACAATTCCTTCTTTTCATAATCCGACGAGTGTTGTTATGGATCATGAAAGGAGACAACAAGTCATGAGTGTATGTAATGAGATTGGATTACCCATTATTGAAGATGCAGTGTATCAAGATGTATGGCTAGATGCTCCGCCGCCTAAGCCGTTGAAGGCGTATGATAAAAATGGAACAGTGCTCTACATAGGAAGTATGTCAAAAGTAATTAGTCCTGGTTTAAGAATTGGCTGGGTTGTCGGACCGGAACTAGTTATTCAAAGATTGGCAGATATAAAGATGCAGACAGATTATGGTTCTAGTTCATTATCGCAACAAGTTGCTGCTGAATGGTTTTTAAGTGGGTTATATGAGGAGCATTTACAGCATATTCGAATCGAATTGAAAAAACGGAGAGAGCATATGCTACAAGCACTCGAGAAACATTTAGGAGGTATGGCGACTTGGCATATACCAACGGGTGGTTTTTATATTTGGCTACACATTCAGGCCAATATTTCGATGCGTGAGTTGTTTGAAAAAGCACTACAAGAAGGGATTTTACTTAATCCGGGGAATTTGTATGATCGTCATGCAAGCCAACATTTGCGTCTTTCTTATTCGTATGCATCATTGCATGATATAGAGAAAGGAATTGAAAAACTTGCACGATTGATAAAGTGAAACTTTGATCAGTGGGGGTTTTCTTCATCCCCCACTGATCATTAGCCCTCACCAATCGGGCTTTTACGGGCAGTTTATCCCCTACCTAACTTCTTTGCTTCCTGCCGAACTTTGAGGTGGGGGTATTACTGCCCGTTAATGCGGGATAAAAAATATTTAGGCATAATAGTAAGTTCTCTATTAGATTCAAAAAAAGTGGTATCATAAATGTAAGTAATAGAAAAAGGGGAAGAAATATGAAGCAATATGTAATTTGTCAGGTTATTGATGGAACAAAATATTTAGCTGCTTATGCAGAAACAAAGCAAGAAGCGATTGAAAAAGCAGAGTTGTTAGGGCTGCGAACAGGAGAGCGTTATGTTGTCATTACAGCTGAAGAAGCGGAAGGGTTACAATATCCTTAATTGTAAAGCTACTATAAAGAGTAGCTTTTTTCATTTTATTTATGATACATTGCTACGTAATGCCTAAAGTATTCGCGACACTTTAATCCAAGCTTTTGTAGAACCTTTGTGATGGTTGGTTAGCAATACTTGTTGTTAACAGAGATACTTCATGAGGTATGTCTTGTAAAAGTGCGTTTTGCAACTAGTTTCAATTGTTATTCCTTTGTTTCTAAAATAATACTATAATAAATTTGACTTTCTTATACATTAATTTGTAAAAATAGTTAATAAACGGTGATTGAAAATGTAAATGAAGAAATAGTTTGCAATCTCAATGTTAACTTGGGAAAATATGAAGCCGATAAAGAGGGGAAATAAAATGAATATAGTGAACTTACGTCCTAAACAGCGGTCTAAGTACCGTATTATACTAGGAACATGGTATTACTCTACAAAGAGGTACATCCAGTGGTTAACAGATGGAAAAATATACGCAAAAACCTTACAACAAGAAAAATTACCCTGTACAGTGATTCAGCACCGAACGATACTACTTCGTAAGCTCAAGGATGTAGATATGTGGTATCAACAGAATAAAGTTGTTAATTTAAAGATTGCCATTAAACAGCTAGATGGTATCGTCATTAGACCGGGAGAAACATTTTCTTACTGGCGTTTAATAGGTAAACCTACGAGGAGAAAAGGGTATGTAGAAGGTATGATACTACATTATGGATCTTTTCAAGCAGGCATTGGAGGAGGACTTTGTCAGCTTTCAAATTTAATATATTGGATGACCTTACATACACCACTGACAGTAACAGAGCGATATCGTCATAGCTTTGACGTTTTTCCTGATTCTAAGCGTACCCAGCCGTTTGGAAGCGGAGCGACTTGTTCTTATAACTATTTGGACTTACAAATTAAAAATGAAACGGACCAATCGTATCAACTTCACCTTTGTATCACAGATAAACATTTAGTTGGTGAATGGAGAACAGCCTATCCTCAACTTTATCAATATGAAGTATATGAAAAAGAACACTCAATCCAAACTGCGTACTGGGGCGGTTATCTACGACACAATGTTATTCAACGTAGAGTATATAACCAACAGAAACAGTTTGTAGAAGATCAATATGTAACGGAAAATCACGCTATAATGATGTATGAACCACTACTAGCTTGTAATAATGAGGGAAGTGGAGATTAGTATAGCGCACTAGTAGTTTATCCCACTATTTGTGGGTAGTAAAAACCCCACCTCAAAACTTGCCAGGAAGTCAAGAAGTTAGGTGGCGGATAAACTGTCCGTAAAAGCCCGATTGGTGAAGGCGAATGATTAGTGGAAAATGAAGAAAAACCTACTAATCATTCGCCTTCACTTTATAAATAGTTCGAGCTCATACATAAGAATACCTAATAAATAAAACAATATTTTATTTATTAGGTATTTTTCTTTTCATAATTAATTTAGATGTTGACTTCGATTATTTTCTTTTCGGATCGGAGTTCCATTCCGATGTTGATTGATATATCTTTTAAAATTCCATGTTTTTAAAAATTTTTCGGCCGCGTCAAAACCAGATTGATAGAGCCATTCTTTTTCTTTATCAGTTAATTGAAAGTTTGTACTTGTTATTGTTCCAGTTGGAATTTTGATTGTCCGTGCGTTTGCTTCTTTATCTAAGTGACGTAAGTCGTGTGCTTGCATCATCGTTTTAAATAGTCCTTTAAACATGGAGAAGGGTTCATTGTAATGAACAGGCTCAGCTTGTATATCGTCTTTTACAAAATGAAAACCAAAAGTGGGCCAGCGCGGTACGTTTGGTGAATCGAAGATCCAGATAGGATAATTGCTAAGAAGGCCTCCATCCACCATATAACAAGGTTGTTTCCATTTTGGTGTTTTCCATTTCACAGGTTCAAAAAAGAATGGAATAGTTCCGCTCATTCTTACTGCTTTTGCGATAGAGAAATGATTATTGGTAAATCCGTAGTTTGGTAAGTCATCTGGGAAAATAACCATTTTACCATTACTAATATCAGAAGCGATGATTTTCAAGTTTTCAGGATGAGGTAAATCACTAAAGTTATGAATTCCTTTTTTGTGTAGTAAGTCTTCCAACCATTTTTCTAAAAAGTCATTTGTATATATTCCTAATTTGGCCCATGCGCTTAATCCCTTTCCGATAACAGGAATTTTGTCGAGCCATGTTTTTGTTATAAATTTATGATAGTTAGCATTACTTATAATTGTTTTTAATTCTGCACATGTATAACCGGCCGCTAGAAGAGCTGCAATAATAGCACCAGCCGAAGTACCTGCTACGCGTTCCCATTCGTAACCATGCCCTTCTAATGCACAAATTGCGCCAACGTGTGCGATTCCTCGAACACCGCCACCTTCAAAGACGCCATCTATTTTCATGAAAAAAGTTCCCTTCAAAAAATGGATTTGGTGTAAAGTAAAAAAGCACGTGGGTAACGTGCTCTTTTACAATAGTTAGTAAAGTTTACTTAGCAACTGAAGCCGCCCCAACAGCTAGCTCCAATGATAATTAGAAGGATAAATAAAACGATTAATAAAGCGAAACCGCCAAATCCGCAGCCGCCAAATCCTCCGCAACCGCCGCCATATCCGTAACCCATGTGGAATGCCTCCTTATAATAGAAATTGAGATGAAACAAAGTGAAAAATACGGGAGTCTACTGCAAAGAATTATGAGATATCGTGTTTGTAGGAACAATGTATACTATGTTGTTTTAAACTAGTTCGCGTCCGAAGGATAAGCCTTTTTTTCGAATGACTTGTATTAATCTTCGAGGTGAAGTGCATGCAGAATTTGTGCTATGATACAGATAAATACATTTACATAAGGAGTTTTTATGAAAAAACAGATTGAATCATTAATTGATAAATATGAGTTAACACATATAAAGCAAGAACTTTTATCCACAATATTTACATGTGTAAAAGTTTTTCCGAGGCAGGAGGATTCGCTTCCAATTGGTTGTTCAAAAATGGGCGGAGTTCCTGATGTACCAGATGCGTTTCAATATCCGACGTATAAAGGATACCCACTTGACTTTATTGCGCAATTTAACCTAGCTGATTTACAGGAAGTGGGTATGAAACATGACCTTCCTGCAACCGGTATGCTATATTTCTTTTATTTTGCAGATCAAAAGCATGAAGATTTCCATGAAGTGTATGGAAATCCGAATAGGAAGGAAGGGTGGCGTGTTCTGCATTATGATGTTCAAGCTGAACAGCTACAAAGAATGAGCGACATAAAAGGGACGTATACGCAATGTGCGATTACATTTGAATTAACATATAAACTGCCAGAGCTGTTTATTGAAGACGAAGCAGATTCGGATCGCTTTTTACAATTATTAGAGGAACTAAGCCCAGATCAATATGATAATCATCAACTATTTGGCGAGCCATTTTCAGTTCAAGCAGAAGTATTTGAAGAAGCAGAAGAATACATAGGTGTACCTCATCATGATATGACACTTTTATTCCAAATTGACTCCGATCAGCCGAATTGCAACATGATGTGGGGCGATTTAGGGATGCTTTATTTCTGTATTGCCAATGAAGATTTAAAACATCGCCGTTTTGAAAATACGTGTTGTTTATTGCAGTCGTGTTAAAAAAAGAGAAGCAGTAGTAATTCTCACTGAATTACTACTGCTTCTCTTTTATTCTTTGGTTATTTTAAATCCTCGTTTGTTCGAACTGTATAAATCCATTTTGATTTTTCGACATATAGCTGCGGCTATGGATAACAAAAGGTGACCTGCACTCGTTTTCTCTCTTTGTTTTCACTATGTCTGGGCAGGAAAAGAATCTGATCGCTTCTATGCATGGCCGGATGCTCTCTCCCACCTAAAAAGAAGGATTTTATGTCGTTTTTTTAATTTGTATTTATATATACTCGATAGTATGATGTATCGTAAATAGAAGTTGCTATTTTAGTACAGACACAAACTTGTTATCCGTTTGCTTGCTCTTATGTCCTTTGTAATATTAAAATCGAATTAATAAATATGGAAAATCGCATGTTTTCTTTTCAGAAAATTATTATATACTCTAAGAGTATATGAAAATATCTTTCATATGATTTTAAGTAGAAGGATGTGACGAGATGAAGAAGACGAACAAGTATTTAACAACTGTCGCACTTTGTTCAACGATTATGATTGGTGGTTTGCAAATTCCTGCAGTTTCCTATGCAGCTACAAACCAAAAAGTGGCGGCTCCGCAAACTGATGCGAAATTATTAGAAGGATTTCAAAAGGAATTAAAAAAGCATATTGATAATCGTGAAGAGAAAATTACAATCACATATAAAACAAAACATAATAATATTAAAGAAGTAATGAATACGCTTGTTAAAGAGTATAACAAGACAGTAGATTCAGATGAGTACGTAAAATATAATGTGGCAAGTACAAAGTATTCAATACGAGGCATACCAGGAAACTATGCGTTTACATTGAATATTACATATCGTGAATCAAAAAAACAAACACAATATGTAAAGGCCCAAGCAAAATCGATTGTGAATTCTATTTTGAAACCAGGAATGGATGAGCATGAAAAAGTAAAGGCAGTTCATGATTATGTTGTGAAACATGTTTCCTATGATACTACATACAAAGCTTATACGGCATATGAAGCATTAGCCAATCGCTCAGCTGTTTGTCAAGGATACACATTACTAACCTATCAATTACTAAAAGAAGCAGGGATACAATCCCATATCGTGACAGGAACTGGAAATGGGCAAGCACATGCTTGGAATCTAGTGAAAATTGAGGGGAAATGGTACCATCTCGACACAACGTTTGATGATCCAGTTCCGGACAAACAAGGACGAGTAACATATTCTTACTTTAATATGTCTGATGAACAATTAAGTAAAGATCATCAATGGGATCGTAGTAAATATCAGGCGGCAACAACAAATTACTATAAGGAACTAACGAGTAAAATAAAAGCAGGTAACCAAAAATCGGTAGTGTATCAGCAAATGTTAAAAGATACAAATCTTGTTTATTTATCTGCTCAATATGGAGCGGAAAACTATAATGAGTTTAAGAAAAAATTACAACAGCAATTTGCAACAAAACCAAAAAAAGTAGAAGTACGTTATAAGCAATCCATGGACGGAACAATGCAAGATGTAAAAAAAGTATTAAATGAAATTTCGTGGCCAAAAGGGGCAAAGCGCGTATCTTATCAAGTAGCACCATATAGTGCACAAGCTGGCTATTCATTAGCGACGATTACGTTTTCGTATTAAATAATGAAAAGGACATCTTTCGTAGATGTCTTTTTTGTTATTTTCTATCCTGAGTAGTAATACTCCATCTCAAAGTTCTGTAAGAAGCAAAGAAGATAGGTGGGGGGAAGGAAACATCACTGATTAAAGTTTCACTTTATGTTCAATGATATGTAGAAGTACATACATAGATGGGGAAGAAATACTAGATTTGAAATTTTTCCTGCTGAATCACATGCCAGTCCTCTTCAATGAACAGTACCAGTAATGTTTACAAGCTATTCTTGATGATAAAACAGCGATATATCGTTAACGCAAAAAGAAGCTAATCACATTTAGCTTCTTTTTGCATTTCCTTATTTCCACCAATCATCAAACATAGATGCCGGTACGTGTCTTTTATGCTCACTTACCATATATCGTTTTTCAATTTTCTCTGCAACTTCTTGTGGAACTGTTTTGCCTTCTAAATAATCATCTAGTTGATCATATGTAATTCCTAGTTCTGTTTCGTCAGCTTGTCCTGGTTTCTCATCTAATAAATCTGCTGTTGGCATTTTTAAGTATAGGCGTTCTATAGCTCCTAACTCTTGTAATAATGCTCTTCCTTGACGCTTTGTTAAGCCTGTAAGTGGTAAAAGGTCAGCACCACCATCTCCAAATTTAGTGAAGAAACCTGTTACAGCCTCAGCTGCGTGATCTGTTCCGATAACAAGCAAGCCCTGTTGTCCACCAATCGCATATTGTGTCACCATCCGAATGCGCGCTTTTACATTTCCTTTATTGAAATCTGTTAATGATTCGCCTAATAATAGATTGTACTGTTGTGCAAATTCATTTACTGTCGATGCAATATCAAAGGCAACAGATTTATCAGGTTTTATAAATTGCAAAGCTAATTGTGCATCATCTTCATCTTTTTGTACTTCATACGGAAGGCGTACTGCGATAAATGTAGCGTCATAACCTTCTTTTCGGGATTCCTCTACTGCAAGCTGTGCCAATCGTCCTGCTAGTGTAGAATCCTGTCCACCGCTAATTCCGAGTACAAATCCTTTTGCACCTGTTTTTCTTAAGTAGTCTTTTAAGAAATCAATTCTTTTACGAATTTCTTCTTTTGGATCGATAACAGGTTGAACATGTAATGTTTTCATAATTTCATTTTGTAATGTCATTTCGTTTTCCTCCTGTTCATATGCCATGTTGGAAGTCGTACTTCCTATAGAGTGAGAAATAAGTTTTTATGTATCGATTCATACATCTCCATCTTTTATTATTTCGCAAAATAACAGAATACACAATAGTATTAGCGTATGAATGTAGTTATTATAATGAAACTGTTAGTTTTAAGCAATTTTCTGATATGCGTTACTGGATGCTCAGAGTTTTGAATACAATCTTGCACCTGTATCGTTTTAAAACAACAGGTTTTGCTGAGAATATAGAAAAATGAAAGTACACTGTTGTTTATGTAAAATGCTATACCTCATATGTGTTAACCTTTCAAAAATGTAAGGTTTTTGTCATTTGAATCGATAGAAGGTGTTTCTCTGCTTCGGTATGATAGCAATGTAGTCATTAAAGAAACGGAGGGACACCATGAACATTAGGGAATTAGCGTTTCGTAACGTAACGCGAAACCGACGTACATATTCTGCCTATTTTTTAAGTAGTGCGTTTGCAATTATGGCCTTTTTTGTATACTCATATTTTGCTTTTCATCCGGCACTAAGTGCAAATCAATTAGGGCAATATGTATTTGTCAGTATGTCGTTTGCACAAGTTATAATTTATGCCTTTACGTTTTTCTTTATTTTATATTCGATGGGAATGTTTTTGAAATCAAGAAAGCGTGAATTAGGGATTTTAATGATGTTAGGAATGACGAGATTCCAATTAAGACGTCTTATCTTTTTTGAAAATGTCATGATTGGGATTGGTGCAATCATAGCAGGTATTATTTGCGGAATTCTATTTTCTGGCGTATTGATTTTCGTAGCACCACTATTGTTAAAGGTAAATCTACCTTTGTCACTTTATTTTCCAACGATGGCTATCGGTGTGACAAGTATTATGTTTTTTATTTTATTTATTATCATTTCGTTCTTTAGTGCAGGGATGATCCGTAAAAATCAAATTATGAAATTATTTAGAGGATCAGCAAAAGCAAAGCCAGAACCAAAGGCTTCTATTATCGCATCTGTTCTCGCGGTGCTATTGCTTGGCGGAGGATATGTAGCGGCATTATCTTCATTTGGTGTAGTGGTCTTCTTTATGCTGATTCCGGTGACAACGGTTGTCATTATTGGTACGTATTTGCTGTATAAGCAACTAAGTGTATTTATTATTCGCACATGTAAAAAAAGTAAACGTTTCTACTGGACAAGAACGAATATGATTACTCTTTCTGATTTAGCATATCGAATGAGAGATAATGCACGGATGTTCTTTATCGTAACGATTATTTCGACAGTTGCTTTTTCAGCAATCGGTACGTTAGTTGGATTATCTTCGATGATGCGAGGAGCGATGGATCAGCCTTATGCATTTAATTATCATTCGAACCAAGGTAACGCAAACGAATCACAGCACGTGCGGTTCATTGATCAAACGTTAAAGAAATATAATGTTTCCTCTCAAAAAATCAATGTTGTATCCAAACAGAATAAAAGGGAAAAGCCGCGAGATATAACCTTTGTCAAAGAGTCCGATTATAAAAAGTATGCAAAGGCTACAAATGAATTAGCTGTTTCAGTGGAACCAAATACAGCAATTTTCCTTTCATTTGAAATTCCAATGTCACAAAAACAAGAGAGAAAAACAATCGAACTCCCAAATCAAAATGTAGCATTAAAAGTAAAAGAAGTTGATAGCTCTACACTTGGTAAGGTTTTGTCTAGTCACGTATATGTTATTTCAGATGCTCAATATAATGCATTGCAGGCAGGGTACAAAGAAGTAAAAGATTATATGTATTATACAAAAGACACGAAAGACCTTTTTGAAGTTGGAAAAGAGCTGACAAATGAATTGAAATTACATCAAGAAAACTCTAGATTTAGTGCAACAGAGTACGAACAGAATGAAGCATTGCAATTACTAGGACCAATTCTATTCGTAGGATTCTTTATCGGTATTGTGTTCTTTGTTTGTGCAGGTAGTTTTCTATATTTCCGTTTGTTCTCGGATTTAGAAGATGATTGCCGTTTATTTGAATCAATTCGAAAAGTAGGTTTAACAAGCGGAGAACTATCAAAAGTTGTAACAATTCGATTAGCGTTACTATTCTTCGTTCCAATTGCAGTTGCGACTGCCCACGGTGCCGTTGCATTAACGACTTTAGGACAAATGTTTGAATACTCGCTTCTGAAAGAAAATATGATTGTTTTAAGTATATTTGTAGGTATTCAAATTGTATATTTCATCATCATCCGATATCGTTATTTAAAACAATTGAAAGAAAGATTGCATATGAATTAGCAAAAGGCTTCCAGCTTACGGGCTCCTTTAAACAGTGATTTTACAGATGATTTGATGAACGCCTTTTTCTTCATTACGGCTGAAGAAAAAGGCGTTTTTGTATGTTGAGAAAAAGTATAAGACGTATTGTAATGCAGGAAAACAAACGTCTGAAAACGAATGTTACATATATATGTAAGCGTGTTCATTTTAGAGCTAAAGTAATAACAATAAATATTAGGAGGGAATTTGATGAACAGTAGTACAGTGAACAAGCAAAAAGGAGTTCAATTAATTCCGTTTACGGTTAATAAAGTGGTAGAACAAGTCAACGAAATTCCGCCAGGTGTACAACTGATTCATGCTCCGCAAGTTTGGGAAAAGAGTGTAAAAGGAAAAGATATTGTTGTGGCTGTGCTAGATACAGGGTGTGATGTAAATCATATTGATTTAAAAGATCGTATTATTGGCGGAAGAAATTTTACTAATGATTACGAAGGCGATCCAAAAGTATATCTTGATAACAATGGACATGGAACGCACGTTGCTGGAACAATTGCAGCAACAGAGAACAGCGCTGGTGTACTCGGTGTTGCGCCGCTTGCTAAATTATTAGTGTTGAAAGTATTAGCAGGAGATGGATCAGGAAGCTATCAACAAATTATTGAGGCGATTGATTATGCGGTACGCTGGAGAGGCCCAAATCAAGAGCGAGTTCGAATTATTTCTATGTCACTCGGCGGCTCGGAAGATGTACCCGAGCTACACGAAGTTATTCAGCATGCGGTGAAGCAAGATGTACTCGTTGTATGCGCTGCAGGAAATAACGGAGATTGCAGCGATAAAACAGAGGAATTAGATTTTCCGGGTGCCTATTCAGAAGTTATTGAGGTGGGTGCGGTAAACTTAGAAAGGAAGCTTGCTTGCTTTAGTAACTCGAATCAAGAAATTGATTTAGTAGCTCCTGGAGAAGAAATTCTTTCCACTTATCCGGAAGGGAAATATGCAGTGTTAAGTGGAACATCAATGGCAACACCGCACATAGCAGGTGCATTAGCACTTCTTATTAAGCAATGCGAAAGAGAATATGGCAGAAAATTATCAGAGCCAGAAATTTATGCGCAGTTAATAAAACGAACCGTTCCTCTTGGGTATGAGCGTACATCGGAAGGGAATGGATTAATAGATTTGTTAAAAGAATAGTTGGCATAAAAAAGACATCTCATATGAGATGTCTTTTTCAATAGGGTTCTGTAGCTTGTGATACAACGTCTAATAATCCTGGGAATCTGGCGTTTAAATCTTCTGTTCGAATCGAAATAAAACGCTGAGTACCTTCCATACGTGTATGCATGACACCTGATTCACGCAACACTTTGAAGTGATGGGATAAGGTCGATTTTGCAACGGGGATGTTTAAAGCACCGCATGATTGTTCATTTTGTACTATTAACATTTTGACAATTTGTAAACGGATTGGATCACTCAGTGCATATAAGACAGAAGAAAATTGAATTTCTTCGCGATTTGGATGGTATAGTGTTCGCATTTTTTCACCTGCTTTAATAAGTTCATTTATTTGCACTATAGCATATAACGTGCTATATTTCTATTGTTCGATTATATTCGAACGATAGAAATATAGGGGGATAAAAGATGAAGTACACGACATTACAAAAAGCAGGACTACAGGTTTCACAAATGGGTTTGGGGACAAATGCAGTAGGAGGCTATAACTTATTTTCTAATGTAAACGAACTAGAGGGGACAAAAATGATTGAAGAAGCTCTTCAGCAAGGAATTACATTTTTAGATACAGCCGATGCATATGGATTTGGAAGATCTGAAGAATTAATAGGAGAGACATTAAAAGGTAGAAGACATGAAGTTGTACTTGCTACAAAAGGGGGCATACAGCCACTATCAAATGGTTCTACCAGTATCAATAATGAGCCGAATTATTTGCGAAATGCCGTTGAGAATAGCCTAAGAAGACTACAAACGGACTATATTGACTTATATTATTTACATTTTACTGATCTAGAAACTCCATATGAGGATTCTATTGGAGAGCTCGTTTGCTTGAAAGAAGAAGGAAAGATTCGTTCTATTGGGATATCAAACGTAAACTTAGCACAATTAAAAGAAGCAAATCAGCATGGCGATATTGATGTATTTCAGTCACCTTATAACATGTTAGATCGAACAGCAGAGAAAGAACTCCTACCATATTGTATAGAACAAGATATTTCATTTATTCCTTATGGGCCTCTTGCTTTTGGAATTTTAGGTGGGAAATATACTGGGAATTTGCAATTAGATGAGAAAGATTGGCGTAGAAGTGTTTCATTATTTGAGGAGAATACATATAAAAAGAATTTTGTGAAAGTTGCAAAACTAAAAAATTTTGCACGAGAAAAGGGCACGGCAGTTTCAAACATAGCGTTAGCTTGGCTTCTGAATCAAACTGGTATTGATACGGTGATTCCTGGAGGGAAAAGAGCAGAGCAAGTAAGAGAAAATGTGAAAGTAATGGATGTAACATTAAATGAGAGTGATTTGAAATATATTCAATCTGTTTTAGAGGATTAAAATAAAAAGGGCTGTGAATACAGCTCTGAATTTATAAATTAAGGAGATGCAAACAATGAGTAAAATCATGAGTTTATTTTTTATCATGATGTTTATGATTGGTACAGATACATTTTTGATTTCACCACTTTTGCCGACTCTGCAAACGGTATATAGTATCTCTACGGAAATATCCGGTTGGATGGTAAGCGCGTATGCGTTAGGGTATGCACTATTTGCGCTCATTGCAGGGCCTATTTCTGATGGATTAGATCGAAAAAAAGTGATGCTTGGCGGCATGAGCTTTTTTGCGATTAGTACGTTTTTATGCGGGTTAGCACCAAGTTTTTGGTGGATGATTACGTTCCGCTTTTGTGCTGGTGTTAGTGCAGCGTTTGTATCACCACAAGTATGGGCATCTATTCCACTTCTTGTTCCAAAAGATCAAATTGTAAAATGAATCGGAATTGCAACTGCAGGCCTATCGTTGTCACAATTGCTCGGGTTACCAATTGGCGCTTATTTAGCTACGAATCACTATTCAACACCATTTTTTACAATCGGAATTTGTTCGGGATTACTTATTGTTTTAATCTATATGACATTACCGCAGTTACGACCAGTAGAACAAACAAAAGTAAGAAATAAATCGATTATGAATCGTTACAAAGGTTTATTACAAGAGCGAAAAGTTTCATATTCATTTTTTGCGTATTTTCTCTTCCAAACAGGAAATTTTGCAGCATTTTCGTTTTTTGGCGTATGGCTTGCAAGTCAATTTGGATTACAGGTAAGTGAAGTGGGAAGTGCTATGCTTATACTCGGATTAGGGAACTTAACAGGAAATATTTTAGGACCTAAGCTTGTCAAAAAACTTGGTCATGCGTATTCATTTTATGGAGGCATAATACTGATTACGATTTTATATGTAATTTTGCCACATTTGAAACAAATACAATTGGTAGAACTATTTTTCTTTATTTTATTTTTTATTACAGGAATTTTATTTGTTTTAATGATGAGTCAGCTACAACATTTATCTAGTTCGGCAAGAGGGACTGGAGCAGCACTCGCAAACTCTTCTATGTATATCGGACAAACGATAGGGGCAGCAGTTGCAGGGCTGTTATTTGCGACATTCCATAGCTTTGTAGCAGTTGGAATATTTACAGCACTTTTATATGTTATTTCACTAATGGTATTTAGAAAAAGCGATTGTATGAAACAGGTAGAAAAAAAGGAGATAACAAAAGTTTTTTCATAGAATATACAATAAAAATATTATGTAAATAAATTGAACGTGATTTATATTGCAAAAGCACTGTTTTAGTAAAACAGTGAAGAGGCTTTCCAAAAAGTAATATATTTGGGAGGCCTCTTTCTTTTATACGATGTATTTTTGTAGAGTTAAAAAATAGATTACAAACTAAAAAAGTAGAAATACTAAAAAATCAATGAATTTTGTTAATTAAAAATTGAACAACATTTTGGTATACCTCTAAACCAAGAGTAATCGTAGCATCGAAATCATGATCCGCTTTCTCAATGGATAAAAAATGATTATTAGGAATCATATCCTTATGGCGTAGTGCGACGGAATACGGAACATCTTGATCTGTTTGGCTATGAGCTATGAATGCCCGAGGAAGTTTAGTTAATTCATCTTTCGTTAAGCTAAAATAACTCATATCGCTATAAATATCTTCGAATAATTCATTCAACCAAGTTCCATTTTGTCGGCAGTGTATATAAATTGCATATCTGCTTTCAATACTTCCAGAACAAATGGCCTGTTTACCAACTAAACTATTTTTTGTCTGTAAAGTTACTTTAGGAAACTTTACATAATGTGAGTTGGGTCTTAAATAAAAAGATTCACGAATAGAGCTATATCCATAGAATATAATTAGGGCGTCTGCTTTTGGTAAAGTTGTATCTTTTGCTGCTAAAAAAGCTAAATAGGCTCCAGCAGAACGACCAAATAATATAAATGCTGAAGAATTTAAATGAAGTGTTTTAGAGAACTCATTATGAAACCAATGAAAACCATCTTGAATATCTTGATAAATTCCATCAAGTTTTGTTTCGGGTGCCAGACGATAATCAAATGTTAAAAAATGGAATACGTTTTTTAAAAATAACTGAATATAGTCTTTAGGTAAATCATTTCGATCTCCCCAAATTAAGCCACCACCATGAAAATAAATAATGGTTTTATTCTGTAATTCTTTAACTGTTGAGCGGTAAAAAGAAGCATGTAATGTTAAACCATCTTTTTGAGCATATGTAAAAACTTCTTCCCTAGTCATTTTATTCACCTCTTCTATAATATGTATTTAGGATATATAATTTTTTCAATTTATGAAACTGTTATAGCTGTCTTAAACAAAAATTAAATCAAATTTAGCTATAATGAACAAAAAAGACGATACACTTTTAGCTCATTCAAACAATGAAAACCTCTTTGAAATCGTTTACAATTTAAGTGTAGTAAATGAGCACAAACGAAAGGTGGAGAACGTAATGGATTGTATTTATCAAGATGTAGAAGAAAATGTAAAGTGGCTTTCCAATATTGGTGCGGATCCAACTGGTGGAACAACCCGATTATTATATTCAGATAGTTGGCTTAAAGCACAAGAGAGTGTTAAAGAAAAATTAGAAAATATTGGGTTGACAACATATTATGATCCAGTTGGTAATTTATTTGGTCGTTTAGAAGGATCTAAATATAAAGATGAAACGATAATGTCAGGTTCACATATTGATACAGTAGTGAACGGTGGGAAACTAGATGGTCAATTCGGTGTGCTTGCAGCATATTTAGCGGTTAAATATTTACAAGAGAAATACGGACAACCATTACGTTCTTTGGAAGTTATTTCAATGGCTGAAGAAGAAGGCAGCAGATTTCCTTATGCTTTCTGGGGAAGTAAAAATGTCTTTGGTATTGCAAAAAAAGAGGATGTACAAGACATTGAAGATTTTAATGGAGTACCTTTTACAGAAGCAATGGAAAAAGCAGGTTTTGATTTCCGTTCAGATGATGAAACGATTCGTGATGATATTAAAGCCTTTGTTGAAATTCATATTGAGCAAGGGAATGTACTTGAAAGAGAGAAACAATCGGTTGGTGTTGTAACAAGTATTGTTGGTCAAAGACGCTATACAATTACGCTAAAAGGTGAAGCCAATCATGCCGGAACTACACCAATGGGATATAGAAAAGATGCAGTTTATGGATTTAGTAAGATTTGCGTTGAATCTATTGAAAAAGCTAAAAAAGTCGGGGATCCACTTGTTTTAACATTCGGTAAGGTAGAACCAAAGCCAAATACAGTTAATGTTGTACCAGGCGAAGTTCTATTTACAATGGATTGCCGTCATACAGATAGTGAAACACTCGTTCAATTTTCAAAAGAAATTGAAGCAGATATGAAACGTATTGCAGCAGAACTTGGTATGGAAATTGACGTTCATTTATGGATGGATGAAACTCCTGTACCAATGAATGAACATATTATTGAGGTAATTAAAAATGCATGTGACGAAGAAAAATTAAACTATCGTGTTATGCATAGTGGTGCAGGACATGATTCTCAAATATTTGCTCCTCGTGTACCAACTGCAATGCTATTTGTTCCAAGTATTGGTGGGATTAGTCATAATCCGGCAGAAGATACAAAAACTGAGGATTTAGTTGAGGGAGTAAAAGCACTTGTTGCGACGCTACATCGATTAGCCTACAAAGAATAGGAAGTGAAGTAAATGGAAGCAAGTACCGCACAAGTAAAAAAAGGTATTGAATACTGGAAACAAATTATTATTATGCTCTGTATGGGCTGGGTTGTAATTTGGATGTATCGTACGGTGTTAACACCAATTTTTCCAGAATTACAACAAACTATTGGCATTCACACAGATATGCAAATGGGTTTGATTTCTAGTTTTTATTTCTTTGGTTATACAGGTATGCAGATTCCGGCAGGTATTTTAGTAGACAAACTTGGAAAAAAAGTAGTTTTAATACCGGGTTTCACACTATTTGCTATAGCTGCTATTTTAATCGGGATGGCAAGTAATATTACTATGATTTACATAGGTAGTTTACTTGCCGGAATTGGATGTGGCTCTTACTATGGTTCAGCTTACTCACTGTCTTCTGAAAATATCCCAGCAGAACGCCGAGGTTTGTCGACAGCAATTATTAATAGTGGCTCGGCAGTCGGTATGGGGATTGGTTTAATTGCTTCGAGTTTGCTTGTGAAATCTTTGCATATTCCATGGCAAGTCATGATGTTTAGTATTGCTGCGTTTATTGTGATATTAATCTTTGTTTTTGCCAAAGTTATTCAGGAAACACCTAGAAAAGAAAAAGGAATAGAGCAAAAAGAAAAGGTTGCCAAAACAAAAAGTACAGCATCTATGTCACAACTGTTTTCAATAAAAATGATATCTGCTTATGTATTGTACTTTGCTACTTGTTATGGCTATTACATGATTGTTACTTGGTTACCGTCCTTCTTACAGCAGGAACGTGGTTTTGAAGGCGTTGCAATTGGTTTTTCCTCTGCTCTTGTTGCAATTACTGCTATTCCAGGTGCACTTTACTTTAGTAGAATGTCTGATAAATTCCGAAATAAGAAAGTTAGTCTGATTATCGTGCTCGAATTACTTGCGGCAGCAATGTTAGTGTTAACCGTCCTTGCACCGACTTCAAGTATTTTATTAATAGGACTTATTTTATATGGACTGTTTGGTAAATTAGCAGTTGATCCGATTTTAATTTCATATATTGCAGATAGTGCGCCAAAAGAAGGATATGGCACATCGTTTGGGGTATTTAACTTCTTTGGTATGAGTTCATCGATTTTGGCACCGTTAGTGACAGGGTTTATATCTGACTCAACTGGTTCAAAAGTAATGGGTTTTTATGTCGCAGCTATTATTTTAGTAATAGGAGCTTCCGTATTCTTACTAGCTAATATGAAAAAAAGTAAAGCAAAACAAACGATTGAAAATAATGATAAAAATGTAATGTAATTAACTTATAGAAAAGAGGACTTATCATGGGTTATAGAAATAATAATACAGGTTATGTAACAAGTTTACTTGCAACACGTTCAATTATTAAAAAGGATAATTATGCCATTATCACACCAGATGGCTTAGTGAAAAATACGATTCCAGGATTTGAAGATTGTGATATTTCAATTTTAGCTACACCAAAATTAGGTGCTACATTTGTTGACTATCTCGTAACAGTTCTACCAAATGGAAAAAATAAAGCGGGCTTTGGAGGAGATGGAATCGAAACTTTCCTTTATGTTATTGAAGGTAATTTAAAAGTTGAAGCAGCAGGTAAAACTTTTGAATTAACGTCTGGCGGTTATGTATACTGTCCACCTGAAAGTAAACTTTACTTTGAAAATACAGATCAAGAAAATGCAGAGTTATTCTTATACAAGAAACGCTATGAAGCTATTGAAGGGCATCATGCTTATATTGTTTCTGGTAATGTAAACGATACTGCAGTAGAAGAATATGAAGGTATGAAAGATGTACTAATTAAAGATTTATTACCAAAAGATTTAGGATTTGATATGAATTTCCACATTTTATCCTTTGAACCAGGTGCAAGTCATGGGTATGTTGAAACACATTTCCAAGAGCACGGAGCATATATGTTGTCTGGTGAAGGTGTCTATAACCTTGATAATGAATGGATACCAATTAAAAAAGGTGATTATTTATTCATGGGAGCTTACGTGCCGCAAGCAACTTATGCTGTAGGCCGAGGAGAAGCATTTAGTTACATCTACTCTAAAGATTGTAATCGAGACCCAGAAATTTGAGGGGTGGAAAGTAGGTAAAACAAATGGTAAAGAATGAAATCATTAAGACGGATGAAACGGAATTACACGAACTTATACAGAAAAAGCTAGAAAAAGCAGGTTTGAGTAGTAAGCATGCGTCAGGAGTAGCTGATTTACTTGTATTTGCGGATGCAAGAGGCATTCATTCACATGGTGCAGTACGTGTAGAGTATTATGCAGAACGTATTGCAAAGGGGGGAACGAATGTAGAACCAAACTTTCGTTTTCAGCAAACAGGTCCAAGCACAGGTGTTTTTGAAGCAGATAATGGTGCAGGTCATGTTGCTGCAAAAGAAGCAATGGATGAGGCTATTCATTTAGCAAAAGAAAGTGGTATCGGAGTTGTTGGCATTCATCAATTGGGACATAGTGGAGCGCTAGCTTATTTTGTGAAGCAAGCGGCCGAACAAGATATGGTAGCTTTATCTGTTTGCCAATCCGATCCGATGGTAGTTCCATTTGGCGGAGCAGAACCTTATTTTGGAACAAATCCAATTGCATTCGCAGCTCCAAGTAAAAGTGGGACACCAATTATTTTTGATATGGCGACCACTGTACAAGCATGGGGAAAAATTTTAGACGCTCGTTCTAAAGACATGGAAATACCCTCGAACTGGGCGGTTAACGCAGAAGGGCAACCAACAACTGACCCACACGCTGTCAATGCTTTATTACCAGTTGCAGGCCCTAAAGGGTATGGCTTAATGATGATGGTTGATGTTTTATCAGGTATTTTACTTGGACTTCCGTTTGGAAAACACGTTTCATCTATGTATACGGATTTATCAAAAGGACGTAACTTAGGGCAACTACATATTGTAATAAATCCAAGTTACTTTACCTCATTAGATACTTTTAAAGAAAATATTGAAAAAATGACTCAAGAACTGCACGATATAAAACCAGCACCTAATTTTAAACAAGTCTTGTATCCAGGTGAACTGGGTGAAGTTGTTGCAGCTGATTATAAAGAAAATGGTATTCCAATTGTTAAAGAAATTTATGATTATTTAATAAGTGATACAGTGCATTTTGATAAATATAATCATGCAAATGCCTTTGCAGAAAAATAACAAAGGAGTTGGAACTATGAGAGTGATGAAAAAAGAACTACACAATTTGATCCAAAATAAAATTGAAAAAGCAGGATTAACAAAAGAACATGCTGAGATTGTAGCAGATGTTTTAACCTTTGCAGATGCAAGGGGAATTCACTCTCATGGTGCTGTTCGAGTTGAATATTATTCCGAAAGAATTGCCAAAAATGGCATTGCGCATCATCCAAACTTTCATTTTGAAAAAACAGGACCGGCAAGTGCAATTTTTGAGGCCGATAATGGTTCGGGTCATGTGGCTGCTAAACTAGCGATGGAAGAAGCCATTCATATAGCAAAGGAAAATGGTGTGGCGATTGTTGGTATTAAGCACATGTCTCATAGCGGAGCATTAGCCTATTTTGTAGAAATGGCAGCAAAACAAGATATGGTAGCTTTATCTGTTTGTCAATCAGATCCGATGGTCGTACCATTTGGTGGTGCAGAAGAATACTTTGGAACAAACCCAATTGCATTTGCTGCACCAACAGCAGATGAACGCATGCTAACATTTGATATGGCAACGACAGTGCAAGCGTGGGGAAAAATTTTACATGCACGTTCGAAAGGTGAATCTATCCCACCAACTTGGGCAGTTGATGAGCAGGGAGCTCCAACAACAGATCCATCAAAAGTAAATGCCCTCTTACCAATTGCAGGTCCTAAAGGATACGGATTAATGATGATGGTTGATGTTTTATCAGGTATTCTTTTAGGATTACCATTTGGAAAACATGTAAGTTCGATGTACGCAGATTTATCTAAAGGAAGAGATTTAGGGCAGTTACACATTGTTATTAATCCAGCTTTCTTTACTGATATGGATCTATTTAAACAACACATGTCGACTATGCTAGATGAAGTGAAGCAAGTAAAACCCGCTCCTGGACATGAACAGGTATATTTCCCAGGAGAACGAGGTAGATTGCGTGAGAAAGCTTATGAAGAAAATGGTATTGAGATTGTAGATGATATTTATGAATACTTAATTAGCGAAGATATTCATTACAATCGTTATGACCATAAAAATAAATTTGCAGAGTAAGAAAGGGGAAAGACATGTTACATACGATTATTAAAGATAATGCGTACCAAGATTCAGTGGTGCTTATGTTATTAACAAATAAAATTAGTACAATGGATGGTGTTAACCGAGTATCTATTATGATGGGAACACCAGCTAATAAAGACATCTTTGCAGGTAGCGGGCTACGTACACCAGAACTTGAAAAAGCATCAGCAAATGATATGGCAATTGTTCTTGATACTGATAATGAAAATATCATTGGCGATGTACTAAAAGAAATAGATGAATTTTTAACAAGTCAAGCTACAAGTGAAAAAGCTGAATCAAATGAAACAGCAAGAACATGGGGAAAAGCAATGAAATTAGATCCAGATGCGAATATTGCTTTACTTTCTATTCCAGGAATTTACGCGGCACAAGAAGCTGAACGTGCTTTAGATGAAGGTTTACACGTATTTATTTTTAGCGATAATGTACCAATTGAAGATGAGTTAAGATTAAAACAAAAAGCACATGAAAAAGGTTTGCTTGTTATGGGGCCAGACTGTGGAACAGGGATTATTAGTGGTGTCCCAATGGCATTCACCAATGTTGTTCGTCCAGGTAAAATTGGAATTGTTGGTGCTTCTGGTACAGGAATTCAAGAAGTATCAACTATTATTGATCGACTCGGCGGTGGCGTAACAAATGCGATTGGAACAGGTGGTCGAGACTTATCTGAAACAGTCGGTGGTATTACAATGATGGATGCTATTGTTGCTCTTGATCAAGATAGTAACACAGACGTGATTGTGGTAATCTCTAAACCACCTGCAAAAGTAGTTCGTGATAAAGTTTTAGCGCTTCTTCATACAGTGAACAAACCGGTTGTAACAATTTTTCTTGGTGAAAAACCAACCTACCATGAAGAGAATTTATATCATGCCTATACTTTAGAAGAAACGGCACGAATTGCTGTAGCACTTTCTAAAGGTGAAGAAATTACAGCAACAGAGACAGAAATTATTACTCCTGCTGTTAAATTAAAACCAGAGCAAATACATATTAAAGGATATTATTCTGGTGGAACATTAGCGAGTGAAGCAGGAATGTTAATTGCTGATGCTCTTGCATTAAAAGAGGGACCTATTAAACAAGATGGTTACATTTTAAAAACAGAAGGCCATGAAGTCATTGACTTAGGCGATGATATTTATACACAAGGAAAACCTCATCCTATGATTGATCCAGAAAAACGTATTGAGTTTATCCGTCAAGCGGCTAATGATCCAGAAACAGCAATTATTTTGCTCGATGTAGTTTTAGGATACGGAGCACATATCGATATGGCAAGTCAGTTAGCACCTTTTATTCGTGATGTACGCACGAAAACGAAAGCAGAAGGACGTGAAGTTGTATTTATTGGTACAGTTTGCGGAACAGATTCTGACCCACAAGGTTATGATAACCAAAAAAATATTTTAGAAGAAGCAGGAGTTATAGTCTGTGAAAGCAATAATCAAGCTATACGTACCGCACTTAAATTAGTTGGTTTTGAAGTGAAAGAAAATGTAAAAGAAGTACGCGCACAAGTAATAAATACAGAAGCGCCTCAAATTGAAGCGTCAGAGGCAATTTTAGAGATGCTAAAAGTTCAGCCTCGCGTTATTAACGTTGGTCTAAAAAGTTTTACACAAGCAATTAAAGAAACAGGTGGAAAGGCTACGCAATTTGATTGGAGACCAATTGCTGGTGGAGATGTCAAACTTCAAAAAGTTTTGCAATTTTTAAATAATTATCAAGCTGTAGCACGCGTTTAAAACTTAGGAGGTTAATTAATTATGACATATAGAACAATTGATGAAGCAAATCAAGCGGTGGCAGATAAAATAGTTGCAGCTGCGCCATTTTTATTAGATGTAGTGCCTGCAAAAACAGTAATACCAGAATTAGAAGGAAAAGTGTTACTTCATGCTGGTCCGCCGATTAAATGGGAAAATATGACGAATCCAATGCAAGGCTCTTGTATCGGTGCAGTTCTTTTTGAAGAATGGGCAAATGACGAGGAATCTGCTAAAGCGCTTTTAGAATCAGGAGAAGTCAAGTTTATTCCTTGTCACCATGTTGATGCTGTTGGACCAATGGGAGGAATTACATCAGCTAATATGCCTGTTTTTGTTGTTGAAAATAAAACAGATGGTAACCGCGCTTATTGCATAATGAATGAAGGAATCGGAGCAGTTCTTCGATTTGGAGCTTACTCTGAAGAAGTTGTTAACCGTCTTCGTTGGATGCGTGATGTTTTAGGTCCGATACTTGGTAAAGCATTGTGCACGCTAGAAAATGGTATGAATTTGAATGTTATTATAGCAAAAGCAATTGCAATGGGAGATGAATTCCATCAAAGAAATATAGCAGGTTCCTTAGTGTTTCTAAAAGAAATAAGTCCTATTATTGCGGGCCTTGTTTTAGATGAAAAAGAGCGCCAAGAAGTAATTACTTTCTTGGCAGATACAGATCAATTCTTCTTAAATATCATGATGGCTGCTTCAAAGGCAGTTATGGATGGTGCAAGAATGATTCAAGAAGGCACAATTGTTACTGCTATGTGTCGTAACGGTGAAAATTTTGGAATTCGTATAAGTGGTATGGGGGATGAATGGTTTACAGCTCCAGTAAATACGCCACAAGGATTATATTTCACAGGTTATTCAGGAGATGACGCTAACCCTGATATTGGTGATAGTGCAATCACAGAAACTTTCGGTGTTGGAGGAATGGCAATGATAGCTGCTCCAGCTGTTACGCGTTTTGTTGGAACAGGTGGATTCCAAGATGCACTAAATACTAGTAATGAAATGTTAGAAATCGTTATCGACCAAAACCCTAACTTTACTGTTCCAACGTGGAATTTCCAAGGGATTTGTTTAGGAATTGATGCTCGAAAAGTAGTAGAAACTGGCATTACACCTGTTATCAATACAGGTATTGCACATAAAAAAGCAGGAATTGGACAAATTGGAGCTGGAACAGTTCACCCACCAGTTGCATGTTTTGAAAAAGCTGTCATAGCATATGCTCAAAAATTAGGTTTAGAAGTATAAAGCTAGAGAGGAAGAGCTCAAAATGCTAATTATCGCAGAAAAAGCTAGCCAAAATATCGAACAATTGAGCAAAAGCAGCCAGCGATGGTATGTTCATAGTCTTTTTCAAAATGGATTTAATTTATCTAATGGAAAACATCTTGTCTTTATTGGAACAGATAAAAATGGCGAGCTACCTTTTGCGATAAATTTGTCAGATTTTCATGCCAAAAGCCTTCTAAAACAAATAAAACAAAACGATATCTTTTTTAGTAATAGAAGTACTTTTGAAAATAAAGAAAAAAATATAAGAATAGAAGTAAAAAATAATCTATTTAATAACAAGCTAGAGAAACAAAGAAAAATAGATATAGATAGAATCCAATTATGGTTTGATGCTATTTCGAAGTGTCAAACCATAAATGGATTTGATAAAACTATCGGGCAATTTATAAATGAAGAAGTGAAGTTTCGGAAAATTTTTAAAACAGAAAATATACAAGATGTTGAACAAATCTTACGTTATTTTCTAGGAAGAGGAAAAGGATTAACACCTTCAGGGGATGATATTATTCTTGGTATTTTAAGTGTTGATCAAGCATTTCCTTTTTTACAATCAGCATTTAAACAAATATTAAATACATTACTATTAGAAAAAGGATTAACTACAACGGTTAGTGAGGAATATTTAACATATGCTTTGAAAGGACAATTCAGTACAATTTTAATAAAAATCATGCGTTTTTTGAGTGGTAGTCAAAATGAATCAGCCAATGATTTATTAGAGGAATTACTGCAAAATGGACATACATCAGGCTTAGATACTGCAACAGGCATATGTTTAGCTTTAGTAGAATACAAGGAGGAATGATGAAATGGGAAAAAAGTCGTAATTGCTCTTGGTGGAAATGCAATTTTGCGTCCAAATCAAGAAGCAACTTTTGAAAATCAGTTAAGCAATGTTGAAGCAAGCTGTGTACTTATTACTGAAATGGTTCAAGCTGGGCATAAAGTTATTGTAACTCATGGAAATGGTCCACAAGTAGGTAATATTTTAAGACAAAATGAAGAAGCAAAAGGGGTTGTTCCTGCTTTACCAGTGGACGTTTGTAGTGCGGAATCACAAGGATTTATTGGCTATATGATGGAACAATCACTTAAAAATGCTTTAAAAGAAAGAAATTTAGATACACATGTAGTGACATTGTTAACGCAAACAGAAGTAAATGCTGAAGATAGTGCATTCCAAAATCCAACAAAACCAATTGGTGTTTTCTTTACAAAAGAGGAAGCAGAAAAAATAAGCAAAGCAAAGGGATGGCAAATGGTTGAAGATGCGGGTAGAGGTTATCGCCGCGTCGTTCCATCACCACAACCACTTAAAATTCATGGAGTAGAAGCTATTAAAAATTTAGTAGATACAGACACTATTGTTGTATCTACTGGTGGTGGCGGAATACCGGTGGTTATGGATAAAAATGGTCATCTAAAAGGTGTGGAAGCAGTTATTGATAAAGATCGTTCAGCTTTGCGCCTATCAGAACAAATAGATGCAGATGTATTTATGATTCTAACAGATGTAAGCAATGTTTATTTACATTTTGGAAAGCCAAATCAAATGAAATTAGAAGCAGTTTCACTAGATGAAGCAGAAAAATATATGGCTGAAGGTCATTTTGCAGATGGTAGTATGGGACCAAAAATGGAAGCGGCAATTTCTTTTGCTAGGGCAGGGAAAGAAGCGATTATTTGTTCGTTAGAGGAAGCGGCTGTAGCACTTGAAGGGAAAGCTGGAACAAGGATTTTGTCTAAGAAAAGTGAAGTAAGCATATAATGACTGGAGAGCCAGAGAATCTGGCTCTTTTTTACCCCGCTTTAACGGGCAGTAATACCCCCATCTCAAAGTTCGATATGAAGCAAAGAAGATAGGTGAGGGATGAAGAAATCCCTGTTGATTAAAGTTTCACTTTATTGCTGAATTGCGTTCTATTTTTGTTGAACACCCATTCTCTGATAACAATAAAGCTAAGCGTAAGCGTAGTGAAAAATCAGGGTGTGAAATGTCATAATCAAATAGTTGATTACATTTTGCGATACGATATTTTACTGTGTTTTTATGAATATATAATCGTTTGGCAGTTTCTGTAATTTCACATTGACAATCTAAATAAACTTGTAAAGTACGGCGCAACTCTTGCCCGGTTTCATTTGTTGGGCAAGCTAAAGATTTTAACGTATGTAAGCAAAAATATTGACCATGTTCGGTTGGTATAAATTGAATAAGCTCCATAATTCCTTTTGATTCATAGAAATGTATAAAAGATTCATAAAGGTTTTTTTGACTTTGCGTAAATGTTTCCATTGCTTCAACGAATGAATAATGAATGGCCTCTGTTTTAAAAACCTCATTTCCACCAGCAAAGGATAATGAAACAGGAAAAATTGTACTGAACTCGGATGAAATAGTAGCTAATGTATCCTTTAAGTTTTTTTCTTGATTTTGAAGCAATATAGCAAATTTATCATCATTATGAATGGGGAAAAGTAATGCATCAATAAATTTTTCATCCAGTTTTTTTTTTAGCCATTCGTAAGCAAGAGCATAAATGTCTTCTTCAAATTTTACTAGATCTTTTGTGTTTGTTGTTTGATCCATACCGGCTACTAAAACTCTATAGAATTTTGAAGCAATTAGCCCAAATGGTTTGCCGTAATCTAACCAATTTGAAATATATTCTGCATCTTGTGAATTTCTTTGAGTTAATGTATGGAAAAAATCTTCACGTAATAGACGAGTACTTTCTTCTAGCTTTAAATTTTTATAAATTGTAAAGGAAAGAACAATATTAGCTTGTTCTATTGCTAGTTGAGAAAATGGGTATGGAATTTGATCAGCTTTTAGAACAATAAGTAAATATGGATAGTAGGCAGTAATTTTTATGGGAAATACTGAAACTAGAAGATTACCTTCTTCAGCATGTTCTAGTACAAAAGAAATTTCTGTATTAAGATCTGGTTCTTTTTTTAGTTTATCTTTAATTAAAGAGACGGTTTTTTCTTCAAATATAGGGTCTTTTATTAAATGTCGCGATGTTGCAATAGTTTCCATAAATGGGTTTAACAGGAGAACGGGTCTTTTAAGCACTGTACTTAAATGTCTCGTTAAAGATTGTAAAGTGGCACCATGAATTAACATTTTAGAAAATTTTTGCTGAATATCTAAAGCATAGTGCATTTTTTCTGTTTGATGATCCCAAATATAGGAAAGTAATTGATGCGAAATAGTTCCAAGAGTTGTCGTCATTGGAATTCTTAAAATAGGGAAATGAAGGCGGTTAGCTGTTTCAATGACTTTTTCATCTAATTCGTCAATGAAACGACCTAATTTTATTCCTAACCCAGCAGCAGGTAGTTCATTTAATTCTTCAATCATTTGGCAAAGTAAATCAGGATTATCTTTAAAAGCCATTGCAGTAGTTAGTAGAAATGTATTTTTAGGGACATAAGCAGCAACGTCAGGTGTTTCCGTTATCTCTATTGTATCTGCAACCCTACTTAAATCAGCTTTATCATTTAATAAACTAATATTAGAGAAACGAGGAATGTTTAATAAATCTGCAATCGTTATCATTTATGGTTCTCCTTTATATTTACATGTAAGTATATTGTACTTTGCTTAAATTTATAAAGTCAATTTATTGATTGTTTATTATGAACATAAGTGTGGCAATCATTTGCTTTCTTTACATAACTTTTAATCCTCTTTATTCATTTAAATGATAAAGTTGAAAAATTGCTCACAAAAAACCAATGAGCAAAGCTGTTTTATAAAGTGAAACTTTGATTAGTGGGGGGGCATCACCGGCTAATCATTAGCCCTCACCATTCGGGCTTTTACGGGCAGTTTATTCCCCAACTAACTTTTTGACTTCCTGCCGAATTTTGAGGTGGGGGTATTACTGCTCGTTAATGTGGGATAAAGTGCACTATAAAAATATTATGTCAACAAATATAAGATGGATACAATAAAAGCACTGTTTTGCTAAAACAGTGCTTTTCGTTTTGATTGAACGGTTGCAGCATTTTCATCTTGTATTCCAGCTTCAGCAATAATTCGTTTCTTTGCTTTATCTAATAGATGATTCACTGTTTCGCCAAAATAGTTCGCTTCTTGCTTTGTGCGGGCTTCTCGTAAACATCGATAGTTTTCTATCAGTTCCTCTTTTTCAGAGTCTGTTAAGAAATCTTCTACTTTCTTTTTTGTCATACGAAACACCCTTTCTTCTGACAGACGACGCATTTCAGAATATTTATTTCTCATTATAACAATAATTTTTAGCGGAAGTACATATTAACGTCGTAATAGTTTGTCAATTTCTTGTATTTTTTCATCTGCTTTACCAATCTGTGTATTTTTAGCTTGTTCACCGCCAAGTGCTTGATGAAGTAAAAAGGTTTGTCCAGAAATAGCAGTAACGATGGAAACTTTCACAATCTCCTTCACTGTTGTCGCATCAAATAAAACAAGTCCAAGAAGTGCAGTAAGGCTACCAATCAAAATATCAGTGAAAAAACCAAGATGAAAAAATGTTTTTAGACGGCGTGGAAGCAACAATTTGCCTTGATGATTAATAAGATGGGCAACAAAACCGGTAACGCCACCAACGAGAACAGCTGTTAGCCACTGATACATCTCCATCAAATCCACTCCTTTTAGTGAATACAATTCGGTTTGTCGCGTCTTCACTCCTCTTTTAATTTTATATACACATATTGAGAAAATTTGGTTTGACTGTATGTCTGCTTATCTTTATTTTAATAGAAAGTTAAAGTTTATTTCAGTCTATTCTATTGTCAATGTTTTTATTATGATAAAACTAGAAAATGGGATAACGGTGTATCGTATAATCAACACTACTTATGTTTTCATGTATTAGAAGATGAAATCAGCCATCGTGGGCAAATAAGAACAATAAAAAATACATATCTGAAAATTTCGTGAAATGAAGTAGCTTTTCAAAATGAAATTACATATAATGAGAATAATTATAAAAAGAACGGAGTGATGTATAATGGCGATTATTTATATGAATGTAACAGCGAATACAAAGGTGGATGGAAAGAGCGGTACTTTGTAAAGAATCGCTAAGTCCTTCCACTGGGCTTATAATAGGGAGGATACAAAGTTGAATCAAAATCGTTTAGAATCGTTTGGATGGGATTCTTTTTTTGAAGATCAATCCTTAAAACAATATGAAGTAGGACGTATTTTACTAGAACATAAACACATGTACCGTGTGATGTGTGAGGATGGGGAATGTGTCGCGGAATTATCAGGAAAGTTTCGTCATGAGACACTAGTAAAAGGTGATTATCCAGCAGTTGGTGACTGGGTGCATATAAAGAAAATACAAGATGAAAATAAGGCGATTATTCACAGTGTCTTTCCGAGAAGAAGCTCCTTTTCTAGACAAGCAGCTGGTGAGAAAACAGCAGAACAGATCATCGCAGCAAATGTGGATTATCTTTTCTTAGTGAATGCATTAAATGCTGACTTTAATGTGAGACGAATTGAGCGTTATTTATTATTAGCATATGAAAGCGGTGCCGCGCCTGTTGTTGTGTTAACAAAGAGTGACCTATGTGAAGATGTAGAACAAAAGATACTGGAAACAGAAGCGGTTGCAATAGGTGTTCCCATCTTTGCCGTTGATAGCGTGCAGCAAGAAGGCATTCATTCATTACAGCAATTTGTAGCTTCCGGAAAAACGATTGCTCTTGTTGGCTCATCTGGTGCAGGAAAATCAACATTGCTAAATGCTTTAATAGGGAGTGAAGTTGCAAAGACAGGTGGTATTCGCGAAGGAGATAGTAAGGGGAGGCATACAACGACCCATCGTGAGTTGTTTCAATTGCCAAATGGTGGATTAGTTGTTGATACACCTGGAATGCGAGAACTACAACTTTGGGAAGGAAGCGGTGCAATTCATGCAACGTTCTCTGATATTGAAGAGGTAGCGAAAGAGTGTCGTTTTCGTGATTGTGAACACGAAAATGAACCGGGTTGTGCAGTTCGCTCTGCCATTGATAACGGTGTTTTAGCAGCAAATCGTTTGTTGAATTATAAAAAACTCCAAAGAGAAATTTCTTATGCTATGAGAAAACAAGATCCGGTTCTTGCTCGTGCTGAGCGAGACAAATGGAAAAAGATGACGAAGCAGCATAGGAAAAAATAGTAAACTAAAAACCAAAGGCTTCTGTAGGAAGCCTTTGGTTTTTAGCCGTGGTATCGCATGTTAATTAAGAAATTTAAAGTGAATCGTGAAAAAAGTTAGACAACTATATCCACTTATTATTAAAATGAAGTCGGAAAATAGAGGGATTTGTCATATGAGTGTATAATTCTTTATAAGAAAACTATGTAAAAAGGAGACAGGTATGGGAGTTTATTGGGGAGAGAAGAGGCATTCCTGGCTTAGTTATGCTTCATTTTGGTTAAGTATTTCATTTTTTCTTATCTTTTTGATTGAAGTGTTTGTACTTAAGACACTTTTAAATAGTTCAACCAGTGTGGTACACATGATTAAATATTTCTATTTCATATTTGTACCATTAAACCTTATCCTTAGCGTAAGGCTACTGCTTAAAAAAAATGAAAAAAAGACATTACCGATATTTAGTTTTATCGTATCATTATTATTTACAAGTTTTATCGTCGTATTAGCTCTAGCTGCGGCGGGTAAAATACTTTAAAGAAAACAGGAATGATAAAAATCATTCCTGTTTTTTTCTTTGAAATTTATTCATAAGTAGAAGTTTAGCTATGTATATAATAGGCAGATGAATACGGTAAGAGAAGGGATGTATGGTACAATAAGTGTGTAAGTGATAGAGAAAAAGGGTATATAAAATACTCATTGTTTTTTAGTAAGAGAGGGGTTATTTTATGCTACACGAGGCTTTGATGTCATTATTTCAAGTTGCTCCAATTGAAGATGGAAAAAATGGCTGGAAATATGTAATCCAAGAAAAGGATAGCAAGTATTCACTTGTTGATTCTGTATCCACAGCACATATGAATGTGGAATTACTTTTTAATGAATATGATGAGCTGCGTCTTACTTTATATAAAGACGGTCACCCAATTACAACAATACAGCGTATAGCGATTTTAAAAGCTGAGTTAGAAGATGATGAAGAGGGCATTCGATTTGTTTTAGAACGTATGCCAAGTCGAATGATTCGCTTACAATTACAACCATTTCTTGCAATAGAAATGGGGCTGTATTGGGAAGTATGTGAAGACTGTGAATGAAAAAGCATCCGTGTATAGCGGATGCTTTTTACGTCTTTTGTAATTGTTTGAAAGCGATAATTGGAAGCAGTATGATACTGACCCATCCGATGATAGGGTACAAAATGTGAAGAAGTTCACTGTAGCCGATATAGCTAAAGCAATAACTGATGAGTAAAATAAAATAAATAATGGTGTTATTTTTCCAACCTGTGATAGATTGCATTTGTTTTGTCATACCAAATATATTGCCGACTAGTGTTGTAAACACTTCTCCAAAAATAATTAAAACAAAAAAGAAATGAAAAGTAGCATTAAAACGGCGTACTACTTCTGCCATTGGAATGTTATATTGGTAAAATTGCTCCACAGATAAAATGGCTAAATGGCTGCATAATAGAATGAAACATAGTCCAGCTCCTCCTAAAATACCGCCCCACCAAATGGCCTTTCGATCTTTCACTTCACTTGCTAACGGTACAAGAACACTTTGGGCGAGAGATAGATTTAAGGCGACATATGTAATCGGACTTGTAATCCATTTCATATTCCAACTTTCAGCAGGAACAACGTTAAGTAGTGGTGTCGTACCATGAATAAACGTTGTAATGGAAAGTCCGATAATGAAAATCATCATGATGGGAACTACGAGTGTATTCACTTCAAATACGCCTTGTAGTCCGCGGCTCCCTATGACGATACAAGCGAGTATCGTTATAAAAATACCAAGCTGTCTTGGAAGACGAAGCTGTTCTTCAAATACAGCTCCAGCACCTGAAAGCATCACGCTTGTCACACCAAACAGAACAAGTAGCAATAAAGTATTTACAACATTTCCAAATACATCACCAAATAAATATCTATTAAATTCCTGTGCAGAAAACGCCCCGATTTGTGAAGAAAGTAGCATCATTTTCGTACCTAACCAAATAAAAAAAAATCCGCTCACACATATGCCTATTGTTCCGTAGATACCGTTTATCGTAAAGAACTCGACAATTTCTCGTCCCGTTGCAAATCCAGCTCCGACGACAGTCCCGATATAAGTAGCAGCAACCTTTTTGGCTACTTGCCATTGCTGATTATCCATGCGATCCCTCTTTCTACTATGATGGGCTTGACTTACTACATGCATATGAGCAAGCTTGGACAATTAGACATGAGAAGTGAAAGAAAGATTACATGTTTTTCTTAAGGTTGTGGGAATATTAGCGTGGTTGAATGATTAATCTCTAATATTTTGTCGAGCTGTTTGAAAGAAAAGCGTTGTATCCCGCTATTTGCGGGCAGTAATACTCCTACCTCAAAGTGAGGCAGGAAGCAAAGAAGTTAGGTGGGGGCTAATGATTAGTGGAAGATGAAGAAAACTCCGATTAAAGTTTCACTTTATTGGATTACTGTTAAAACTTTGTGACATATATGCGAATGGTTTCGGTGAGCAGGAAAAGTATGGTACAATAAATGTGTATTATTAAAAGATAATAATTCTAAAATAATAAGAGGAGTGGATAGAATGAGTACAAAAACAAATGTTGTTGAAGTATTAAACAAACAGGTAGCAAACTGGAATGTATTATATGTAAAAATACATAACTATCACTGGTATGTTACAGGGCCACACTTCTTTACATTACATGAAAAATTCGAAGAGTTTTATACAGAAGCCGCAACATATATTGATGAATTAGCAGAGCGTATTTTAGCATTAGAAGGAAAACCGTTAGCAACAATGAAAGAGTATTTAGAAACATCTACTGTACATGAAGGTACAAGTAAAGAATCAGCAGAAGAAATGGTACAAACGCTCGTAAATGATTACTCTGCACTTATTCAAGAGCTAAAAGAAGGTATGGAAATAGCAGCTGAGGCTGGAGATGAAACGTCAGCAGATATGTTATTAGCTATTCATACGACATTAGAACAACATGTTTGGATGCTAAGTGCGTTCTTAAAATAACACTGCAGGGCCCTATTGAAAGAATTTTCAATAGGGCTTTTTTGTAAGTTTTAAGTTTTCCTTTTATGGTATAATGTAGTAAAAAGGAGGCGATGGAATGTTTCGCTTTTTCAGAACTGGAAAAGAGGAGAGGACGATTACAAAAGATGAATTAGAGCAAGCGATGGCGAAGTTTCTTGAAAAGAATGCTAGCATTGTATATACGGTGTTAGTAAATGAAGATTATACAGTGAATTATGACTTGTTAAAACCATATTTACCAGCATTTCCTACAAATACGTTCATTATAACGAAGGAAACGCTTGAGGTATTTGAACATACATTAGAAAATATTGAATTAGTAAAAGAAATTGATGTGGTGCAGCGTGCGGTCGATCAATATGTAACTGAAAAAGAAAGATTTCCAATTGTAGAAGACGACGCTGATCGTTTAATATGTGGAATGAAATTAGCACCCTATTTAGAGCGTGTGTTAAAGAGAAAGCTATATATTTCAGAGAAGCATTATTTAGTATCGAGTCAACCAGATAAAAGTAAAAAGAATATTGTATAACAAAAAAACAACAATGAAATATTGTTGTTTTTTGTTTGCAAGGGAAGTTACCCCGCATTAACTCCCCGTAAAAGCGCGATTGGTGAGGGCTAATGATCAGTGGAGGATGAAGAAAAGCCCCACTGATAAAAGTTTCACCTTATTGTAAATCAAAAGCTTCTGCTAATAAACAATAAGATTTCAATTTATCCTTAAAATCATGGGTAATCGTTACAATCATAAATTCTTCCGTATTGTAAGCTTTACTCAACTCTAGAATTTGCTCTTTTACTTTTGCTTGATCTCCAACAATCATACGCTGGCGATTTTCTTTTATGCGGAACAAATCATAGGCACTATAGGAATAGTTTTGAGCTGTTTCAATAGAAGGAGTACCAGTTGTACGCATTCCTTGTTCTAGTAAAAGAATCGATAAGTCCAGACTGGAAGCAATTTTTTCAGCCTCTTCAGTTGTTTCGCCGCAAACGACAAAAATAGAAACAATTGATTGTGGTTTATCACCTAAGAAAGATGGCTGAAATTGTTCTTGGTATGCTTTCATTACTTCAGGTCCGCCATATCCGTTAATAAACTGAGCAAATGCAAAAGAAGTTCCTTGCTTTGCAGCAACCATTGCGCTTTCTCCGCTTGATCCAAGCATCCATAGTTCAGGAGCAGTTGGGATAACAGGAGCAGCTTGAAGGTTAGCAAATTGATGATTGCCTGGCACTTTATCATGTAAGTACATTGCTACATCTTGAATTTGTTCTGGATAATGGTCGAGTGAAATCATTTTTCCTTCTTGTAGTGCACGCGTTGCAATTGGCATGCCGCCTGGTGCTCGTCCAACCCCAAGATCGATTCGGTTTGGATAAAGCGCTTCTAGTACACGGAAGTTTTCAGCCACTTTATAAGAGCTGTAGTGAGGAAGCATAACGCCACCAGAACCGACGCGAATACGATTTGTTTTTGCTGCGATATGAGAAATAAGTATTTCCGGACTTGATCCAGCTAAACTTACAGAGTTGTGATGTTCGGATACCCAAAACCGAGTAAAACCAAGTTTTTCAACCTCTTGAGCGAGTTGTACAGTGTTTGAAAAAGCCTCAGTCGGTGTACTCCCCTCTGAAATAGGGGATTGATCTAATACGCTTAATTTAATCATGGCATATACCTCTCTATCTTAATTTACATTCTATTATATATTTACTTACGAAAAATGCGTAAGTAAATGCTCAAAATAAAAAGCGAATGCTTTCACATCCGCTTTTAGTGAGAAATACCACGTTCGTAATGATTCATTTCCACTAAGTTTAGAATATATTCGTAGTTATCGATTGCCATTTTAATTTGATTACGATCTTCTTCTGTTAAATTCACGCTTGTAAGTTGTCTACATAACAGTTGTTTTTTCAGTTCTAATTGTTTTTTTGTTTCACGATAGTCGTAAGTACGTTTCATTTTTACCATCCCTTTCCTTACAGTGCCTATCTATATAAATACAAATTAAAAACCCGACATAAAACCCTTCTTTTTAGGTGGGAGAGAGCATCCGGCCATGCATAGAAGCGGTCAGATCCTTTTCCTGCCCCATGCGAAGTGAAAACAAAGAGAGAAAACGAGTGTAGGTCACCTTTTGTTATTCATAGCCGCGGCTATATGTCGAAAAATCAAAATGGATTTATATATATCTTTATTATATGGCAAGAGAGAAGGGGTGAGAGCATATTTTAATGAATTTTTAGTGAATATTCAGAAATAAGTTGTGTTATGTTCTACTATACTTTTGAATACAATGCAGTGAATTACTGTTTTGTATTTATGAAGTAAGGGGTGGGATGATGCAAGAGCCTATGCAGTCCCGTTTCACAATAGATGAAATGCTACGAATAATCGATAAGGGTTTACCAAAAACGACACATCCAAAGCATATTCTCATTATTGGTGCTGGAATGGCCGGCTTAGTATCGGCCTCGTTATTAAAAAACGCTGGGCATCATGTGAAAATTTTAGAAGCAAATTGCCGAGTAGGAGGCAGAATAGAGACTGTTAGAATGCAAGATACCGGGTTGTATTTAGATGTCGGAGCAATGCGTATTCCGTATATACATACGCTTACGATGGCGTATATAAAAAAGTTTGGCTTACAAGTTAATCCATTTATCAATCGAAATGAGACAGATATTATTTATGCGAATGGTAGAAAAACAACCTTACAGCAATATGAAAAAGATCCAAGCATATTGCGATACCCAGTTACGATGAATGAAGAAGGAAAAACGTCAGAGGAGCTATTGTTATTAGCTGTTCAGCCGATTATTGATTTTATTAAAAGAGACCCTGATAAGAACTGGACCATTGTTGAAAAGGAGTTTGGAATGTATTCAATGGCGGCGTTTTTAAAACATCATCCGTATCAGTATAAGACATACTTTTCACCAGCAGCAATTGAAATGATTGGCGTATTACTTGATTTAGAAGGGTTTCAAGAAAGGTCAGTTGTGGAAGTTTTACGTTTTCTTTATATCTTGCAGCAAGAGACTGGATTTTGTGAAATTGTCGGGGGAAATGATGCTTTGCCAAAAGCGTTTTTACCGCAGCTACAAGACGATATTGTATACAATCAAAAGTTGATGAAGCTTCATCAGCATGAAAATGGAGTGACAGCCTATCTTCGGCATGAAGAAACGTATGAGTATAGTAGCATAACAGGGGATCTTGTGATTACTACGATTCCGTTTTCTACAATGCGCTTTGTCGAGATTGATCCATTTGATTCTGTTTCACATGGAAAGTGGAGAGCAATACGAGAATTACATTATATGGCGGCTACGAAAATTGGCATTCAATTTAAAAGTCGCTTTTGGGAAGAACAGGGGCAAAAGGGAGGGAGGATTATTACAGATTTGCCAATTCGGTATGCGTATTATCCAAGTTATGGTATCGGTTCTAAAGGTCCTGCTATGATGCTTGGGAGCTATACATGGTCATACGATGCATTATTGTGGGACGGTTTATCAAAACATGATCGCATCTATTATACATTACAAAACTTAGCTACAATATTAGGTGGTCAAGTATATGATGAATTTATATCAGGTATAGCAAAAAATTGGGCATTAGATCCATATGCATTAGGGGGCTTTGCTATTTTTCAACCTAGTCAAGAAACAGAACTACAACCTTATGTTGCGAAACCAGAAGGGAAAATATTTTTTGCGGGAGACCATACAACACTCACTCATGGCTGGATACAAGGAGCGATTGAATCAGGAATACGTGCTGCGGCAGAAGTGAATCAATTACGAGTAACTGAGTAAATACTAATTTTTTATTTTTAGATAAATTTCAGTGAAAATTCAGAAAAACATTTACTAGGTGTTTCTCTTTATATATCATTATATATAAAGGAAAAGTTAGGGGTGTTTTGTATGGATCCATTGTTATTAGATTTCCCTTCTGAATTTTACACAAAAAGGCTCCTCATACGGATGCCAAAACCAGGGGATGGAAAAGCAGTATATGAAGCAATAAATGAGTCTATAAAAGAATTGAAACCATGGATGGCGTTTGCACAAAAAGAACAAACGAAGCAAGAAATAGAAGCGAGTATAAGAAGGTCTCACATTCAATTTTTGCAACGTGAGGATTTAAGACTGCTTGTGTTTTTAAGAGAAACAGGAGAGTTTGTTGCATCTACTGGTTTACACCGTATTAACTGGGATGTCCCGCGATTTGAAATCGGTTATTGGATTGACTCTCGTTTCAGCGGAAAAGGGTATATGACAGAAGCTGTTGAAGGGATAATAGACTTTGCCTTTACCGAATTAAAAGCAAATCGATTGGAAATTCGCTGTGATGCTAGAAACGTAAAAAGTCGTGCTATACCTGAAAGGTTAGGATTTAAGTTAGAAGGTATTTTAGAAAGTGATAGTGTAGCCGTAGATGGTAGTGAATTAAGAGATACGTGTGTGTTTGCTAAGAGAAGGTAGAGCTTATATATAAATACAAATTAAAAAACCGACATAAAACCCTTCTTTTTAGGTGGGACAGAGCATCCGGCCATGCATAGAGGCGGTCAGATCCTTTTCCTGCCCCAAGCTAAGTGA
Organism: Bacillus sp. DX3.1; assembly: GCF_030292155.1. Taxonomy (NCBI): domain Bacteria; kingdom Bacillati; phylum Bacillota; class Bacilli; order Caryophanales; family Bacillaceae; genus Bacillus; species Bacillus sp. DX3.1. The sequence goes on from NZ_CP128153.1 coordinate 2,016,232, forward strand.
AAACAAAGAGAGAGAACGAGTGCAGGTCACCTTTTGTTATCCATAGCCGCGGCTATATGTCGAAAAATCAAAATGGATTTATATAGTAACTGTTTTATAATCTTTATCCAGCCTAAATTTGAAAATTATAGAATGGATATCTATAAAAAGGAAATTATTTCATGTGGTATCATTCGTTTCGCTCCTTTAAGAATAAAAAAGCACAAACCATGAATAATACGAGGTTTGTGCTTTTTTATTACAAAATTTTCATCACGGTACAGGATGCCCATTAGAGCTTTCAAAGATTGTAAACCATTGTTGACGATCTAGTGTAAGTTTTGTTGCTTCAACAGCGGTTTTTACACGAACAAGTTTACCAGAACCGACAATTGGTATCATGTTTGCTGGATGAGCAAGTAGCCATGCGTACATGACAGAATCGATTCCATCTACGCCTAAATCATTTGCGAATTTTTGTAATGTTTCACGCAAACGTACAGCACGTTCACTTTCACCTTTAAAGATTTCTCCACCTGCAAGAGGTGACCAAATCATTGGGGCGATGCGTTTTTCTTGGCATTGGTCAATTGTACCTTTTTCAAAATGTTCGAGCTGCATAGGAGAAACTTCAATCTGATTTGTAATGAGAGGAAAATCTAAATACGAACTCAACATATTAAATTGAGAAGGTAAAAAGTTCGATACGCCAAAGTGACGTACTTTTCCATCTTGTTTTAAACGAGAGAAAGCTTTTGCTACTTCTGCTGGATCCATAAATGGGTCGGGACGATGAATGAGTAATACATCAATATAATCTGTATGTAAGTTTTTTAGAGACTGTTCAGCACTGTGTACAATATGCTCGGCACTTGTATTATAGTGAGCGGCATATCGTTCTGGAAATTTAGGAGATGGGGGAGCGATTCCACATTTCGTGATAATTTGCATTTGATCACGTAAATGGGGCTTTAATTGCAGTGCTTCACCAAATAATGATTCGCACGTATAACCTCCGTAAATATCGGCATGATCGAACGTTGTAATTCCCATTTCCATACAAGATTCAATAAAAGACAGTAATTCTTGGTCTGACATATTCCAATCTGCTAAACGCCAAAACCCTTGAATAATGCGAGAAAATTCGAGGTTGTTAGCCATTTGAATTCGTTCCATGTGGATAGGTCCTCCTTAATGATTAACGTTAGTTTCATTTATGAAAAGGCTTTCTTGTTCGGTAATATTATATAGTTATCAGGATGTACTTACAACAAATAAGTTTCATTATAAAAGCAAGCTTTTAATTATGGTATAATATACAAATATTTATCCCGCTCTAAAGGGTAGTAAGCCTTCCACTTCAAAATTTTGAGGGATCAAAAAAGTTAGGTGGAGGACACTGCACGTAAGAGCCTAATTGATTCAACTAACCTTCAGCTAAAATTATGCTGAAGGAAGTTTCACTTTATAGTCATAAGGAGCTGCACAAAATGATTCCAGTAACAATATTAACGGGATTTCTCGGTTCAGGGAAAACAACGTTATTAAATCGTATTTTGTCTGAAGAGCACGGTAAGAAACTAGCGGTTATTGTAAATGAGATTGGTCAAATCGGTATCGATAATCAACTAATTATGAATGTTGAAGAAGAAATCATGGAAATGACGAATGGCTGTCTATGCTGCACAGTACGTGAAGATTTGCTAGTTGCGTTAAAACAGTTATTAGATGTTAGAGCGGAAGGGAAAATGGATTTTGATGGTTTAGTGATAGAGACGACAGGGCTTGCGAATCCAGGACCAATTATTCAAACGTTCTTTTTAGATCCAGTAATTCAATCAGCATTTCAAATTAATGGTGTGGTAACAGTAGTAGATAGCTATCATATACATAAACATTTTGAAAAAGGATTAGAAGCAAAAGAACAAATTGCTTTTGCGGATATGGTCTTATTGAATAAATTAGACTTAATTGAAGAAGCAGAGAAAGAGAATCTGCTTGCTGAACTACAAGGGATAAATCCAACTGCAAAAATGATTCAGACGATTAATTGTGAAGTAGATATCCCCGCTTTATTAGAAATCCAGACGTTTAAAACACGTGATACATTAGAAATTTATCCACATAAAGAGCATCATCATTTAGAAGGTGTAAAATCATTTGTATTACGTGAAGAGCGTCCGTTAGATCTACAGAAGCTGAATGAATGGATGTCAGCTGTTGTTCAAGAATTAGGGGAGTACTTATACCGTTATAAAGGGATTTTATCAATAGATGGAGTAGATCGCCGCATCGTCTTTCAAGGTGTTCATACACTATTTGCTGCGTCTTATGATAGGGAGTGGCAAGAGGGAGAAGAACGCGTGAGCGAAGTTGTCTTTATCGGAAAAGATATTAATAAAGAGTGGTTTCAAGAGCATTTTCAAGAATGTATTAAATAAGCCTGCTTTATTATTATCAAGACCTAAATTTTAAAAATGCTTGAAAAATAAAAACGCTAACATATTATATATGACTAATATGTTAGCGTTTTTTATTTTATCTTGCTATTTGCGGGTAGTAATACCCCCACCTCAAATTGTTGCAGAAAGAAAAGAAGTTAGGTGGAGGATAAACTGCCCATAAAAGCCCGATTGGTTCAACTATATAAATCCATTTTAATTTTTCGACATATAAGCCGCGGCTATGGATAACAAAAGATCACCTGCACTCGTTTTCTCTCTTTGTTTTCACTATGTCTGGGCAGGAAAAGGATCTGACCGCTTCTATGCATGGTCGGATGCTCTCTCCCACCTAAAAAGAAGGGTTTTATGTCGGTTTTTTAATTTGTATTTATATAATAATCAGTGTTATCAGAAGTAAATACATATGGGTTGCTTAACATTAGCTTACTGTTAGTGAAAGAAGTAGTCTCACTTTCTTTATTCCACAAGTATCGAAACGGCACTATATATCAACAATAAAGCCATAATTACATTAAATTGACTTCTATACTTTGATAAGAAATTTTGAAAAATGGAACCAAACACACTCCAACAAAAAGTGCTCATAAAACCAACAAAAGCTAGAAATAACGAATAAAATATTAAGACAAAATTTGAAGTGTGATAGGGAAGGATGAAGGTTGATATTGCAGTTATGCCATATAAAATACCTTTCGGATTTATGAATTGTAAAAACATTCCTGTTAAAAAACTGTTATTCTTGTCCCCATCATTGTCTTTATCATTATTTTTACTGGTAATAATTTTTATAGCCAGATACAACATATAGATTGCACCTAAGATAGTCATAATAAATTCAATTTTAGGAATAAAATTTTTAAGCAAAAGATTAAAATAACTAGACAATAACATGATTACAAAGAAACCTGCACCTACCCCAAAACAAAATCGAATTGTCTTTTTTAATCCGTATTTGTTAGCCAATAACATTGCCATAATATTATTGGGACCTGGAGTAAAGCTAGTAACAAAAACATATAACAAAAATGATAATAAAGGCATATTGGAACCCCCTTTGTAATGTATGTTATAATGATCAAAATGAACATTATAACGATTTTCATTTTATTGTACAATACGTACGTTATATTGTACAGAAGTAAGGGAGTGTGTTTATGGAGGAAATACATCTTATCATTGCAAAAAACTTAAAAGCCTTTAGAGAAAGCGAGAAATTAAGTCTTGAAAGGGTTGCAAATTTAACTGGAGTAAGCAAAACGATGATAGGTCAAATTGAAAGGGGGGAGTCGAGCCCTACTATTACAACTATTTGGAAAATAGCAAATGGATTAAAGATTTCTTTTACTTCACTAATAAATAATCCGCAACCAGATACAAAAGTTGTTTTAAGAAGTGAAATTCAAACATTATCTGAAGACAACGGAAAATATCGAGTCTATCCCTACTTTCCCTTCGAAGATGATAGACGCTTTGAAGTTTATTCAGTCGAGATAGAAAAAGGTGGATTCCTAAGTGCTGCTTCGCACAGAGAGGGAACTGAAGAATTCTTAACTGTTTTTGAAGGGGAACTAACTGTACGTGTAAATAACAATGAATATACAGTAAGAAGTGGTGATTCTATCAGATTCAAGGCTGACAGACCCCATACCTATCATAATTCAGGGGGAACATTAACTCGATTAAGTATGATTATATATTATCCGGCTTAAAACCCCCGTTCTTGTAGAACGGAGGTTTGCTTCTGTTTTTATTTGTGCCTTTGTAACAATACAGTTATTGGGCTACGTCTCCCATCTCAAGATTCTGAGAAATTAAAAGAAGATAGATGGGGATAACTGCCAGTAAAAGCTCGATTGGTGAGGGCTAATGATCAGTGGGGGATGAAGAAAACCACCACTGATCAAAGTTTAACTTTATAATGTGCTTAGTCTCTTCCAGCTTCCACTAGTTTTTTCGCAACAATTGCTGGCTTAACATGAAACATCGTCATATGATCACCTTGCGTAGTTACTAATCGGAATAAACCAAGGCGACTCGACATATGAGGATGCCAACTGTATTGTTCACCTTGCGGAACAGCTATATCTTCTGTTAAGTAAAAATAGCTTTTGGGAATGTTTGACTTATAAAATTTAGAGAGATTAAGCTTCTCAAAGAGTGGTCCAGCAGGTTCTGGCGTGACTGTTTCATAAATTTTTTTCGCTAATGAAAGGTCAGCATTATTCATAAATGTTTCTCTCCAAATAGGAAAAGGTAATTGGATAGCATGATCTTTTGATTTCTTCGTAAGCTCAGTCCATAGCTGTTTTCCTTCAGCAGGAATTTCATCCGCTACACTATTTCCATCTGCGAGAACAAATGCATCCATAAAGACGAGTCTTTTGATTCGATCTGGAATTTGTTCCGCAACTTTAGAAATAACAGTACCACCAAAACTATGGCCAACAAGAACAAAATCCTTTAAATTTCTTTCTTTCACATAGTTTACAACTGATTTTACATAATCCGTATGTTTTACAGATTTATTTTTATCTTTTCCATGCCCCGGTAAATTAGGCGTATGTACTTTATGTCCCATTTGTTTTAATTCATTTGCGGTTTTGTCCCAATAGCTAGAATCCCCCCAAGCGCCGTGAATTAAAACAAAAGTAATTGGTTTTTGCCGCTCTACATCTATTTCAGCCTTTGCTGAAACATGAAACCAATTACTGCTAAATAAGATGAAAATAGAAGTGAGAACGACAAATGAGAACTTTAATAATTTCACGATGTAACCTCCGTCGTATTATGATTTTGCATACACAATCATATAATTTCGCTGGAAGATTGTTTTTATTCCTGATAAATATAGAAAGGGATATACAAAAAAGACAATCTAAATTAGATTGCCTTTTCCTTTATATATAACTCCATTACAACCCCAACAACAGGCCCGTCATCGTCAATATCACCAGTCAAGCGAAAGCCGAACGACTCATATAATTTCATTGCTAGTTTGTTATCGGGATGAAGACTTAAATAAATTTTTTTACAATTGTATTTTTGTTGTAAATGCCCAATTAATAAACGGAGAAAACGTTTCGCATAGCCGTTTCCTTGAAATTTGTGATCGATCATAAAGCGGTCTAGCCATGCACTTTCATCTTTTTCGGAATGCCAGCCGTACATTGCATATCCAACGAGTATTTCTCCATCATATAAGCCAACTGACGTCCCGTTTTCTTCAAATATCGATTCTGCTAAAGAAAACGCATTGCTTTCAATGAATTGCTGCTGCCCCTTTGCTACGTCTAAAGCAGCGACTGAACGCCAATTATGTGCTGTTACTTCACAAATGTGAAGATTCATAGTTCCATCTCACTTTCTAAATCGTTATATCTTTAAAACTAATATGGATAATTTTACTTGTTATTTCTTGTAAGTCAAGCTGAAAAGTAGAAAGATAAGGAAGAGGAGAGAAGAGAAGGTAAGATATAAAAAAGACCGCTGAAAATAGTTCTCCAGCAGTCTATAATGAAATGACATTTTAATTTGTTGCTTCTTTTAATGAATTCACGTTTTCTTCCATTAATGTAAAGTAATCTTTATTTTGTTTTGCGTCATCTTCTGAAATGGTTGCAAGATGATTTAATCGTAAAATTTTTGTTCCTGTTTCTTTTTGAATGACTTCTGCTACTTTCGGAGTAGAGAATGTTTCAAATAATATATATTTTAAGCCATGTTCTTTCGCTGTTTTTGAAATGGAAGCAAGTTCTTTTTGTGACGGTTCATCAGAAGCGGAAATCCCGGCAACTGGAATTTGTTTGAGACCGTAGCGTTGTTCCCAATATCCATATGCAGCGTGAGAAACTAAAATTTCTTTCGTTTTGGCATTATCTACGACTGCTTTAAATTGATCATCTAAGTCAGTAAATTTTGTTTGTAAGGCAGCGAAGTTTTTCTCGAATTCTTTTTTGTGCTCTGGTTGTAATTCAACGAGTGCATTTTTTATTTTTTCAGCTTGTTTCATCGCAAGCGTAGGGTCAAGCCATACGTGTGGATCTTTATCATGATGATGCTCTTCTTTATGATCTTTTTCGTCATGTTCATGATGTTCCTCTTCAGATGAAGAACGAAGCTCGATACCTTTAGAAGCATTAACAATTTTCACATTTTCTTTTTTTAATGCCTTTTCCATCTTTTCAGCAAATGGTTCTAATTCAGCACCGTTATATACGAATAAATCTGCTTTCGCAACTTGCACCGTTTGTTTTTGACTCGGTTCATATGTATGAGAATCCGCACCTGGTGGATAGATTGTTTCTACGTTTACATAGTCACCACCGATCTTTTTAGCAAAATCAGCAAGTGGAAAAATTGTTGTATACACAGACAGTTTTCCATCTTTTTTTGCCCCTCCATCTTTTTTGTTGGAGCATCCAGCAAAAATTAATGTAAAAATAAGTACAAAAGAAAATGCGATTAACCTTTTGTTCATGTAATTCTCCTCTTTTCTTTCTTTTCCAATTTTATTTTCCCCAAATGAGGGAGAAAATATATTTTTGTTGCAAAACGGAATAATTACGTTTTACGTTGCGAACTTAGTATAATACATCTTTACGAAAGTTGCAATAAATAATAATCATTACGATTTGTATTTTGTTATAAAGTTGTCAAAAAGAACTGTATTATTTTTATGATTGTTGCATATGTGACAGTGCTGCTTTCATATATTGAGGGAGAGGGTATGAAAAGGGGATGAGCGATTGGATTACTTAATGGAAGCGATTCTATTGCTATTAGCAGTAGTCTTACCGTTAACGTGTGTTCTTATCTTTTTAAAGACATTAATAGGGAATTTAGGCGATTCTACGATCATAACAAAGATACGAACAGAGAAAGAGAAAGAAAAAGAGTAAGCAAAGCGCTTGCATCATGCATAGTGCTTTGCTTATGATAAAATGAGATAAAGTGAAACTTCTATAAGCGGAAGTCTCACTGCCCGTTAAAGCGGGATAAAAGTAGATAAAGAGGTATAAAAATAAATGAACAAACGAACAGCGTTAGTACTCGGTGCGAGTGGCTTAGTTGGACAAGAAGTGACGCAGCTATTATTAGACTCAGATTACTATGAGTCGGTTACAATTTTTGTAAGGAAACCGCTTCAATGGGAGCATGGAAAATTGCAGCAAAAACAAGTAGATTTTTCTATTTTAGAAGAATATAAAGAATTTTTTGCTGTGGATGATGTATTTAGCTGTCTAGGGACAACAATTAAGAAAGCAAAAACGAAAGCTAATTTTAAACAAGTTGACTATGAGTATACATTGCGTGCGGCTTGTTTAACAGAAATACAAGGTGTACAAAATTTTCTTACCATTTCTTCTATGGGTGCAAATCCAAAATCTCTTTTCTTTTATTCACAAGTAAAAGGGAAGATGGAAGAGGAAATTAAAAAATTGGTGATTGGTGGTATTCATATATTTAGACCGTCATTATTGCTAGGAGAACGAGAAGAATTTCGTTTCGGGGAAAGATTGGCGGAGAAGATATTGGGTATTATGCCATTTATATTTAATGGTGCTTTTAAAAAGTATAAACCGATTACAGCCGAGCAGGTTGCAAAAGGGATGTATTTAGCGGCATTGCGCGAAGAATCTGGTGTTCATATTTATAATTCATCAGAGATTACAATGATGAAATAACGAAAACGAGAAGGGGAATCCTTCTCGTTTTTTGTTTTATCCCGCTATTCGCGGGCAGTAATATCCCCACTGATTAAAGTTTCACTTTATTTAAGATTTAGTATGGGTAGCGATGTTTCCACGAGCACGACGATATTGATACGGTTCTTGTAATTCAAAGCCGAGTTCGTTTGCTGCTGTTCTTGGAAAGTATGGATTGCGTAGTAGCTCACGGCCAATAAAGATTAAGTCAGCTTCACCCTTTGTCAAAATTTCTTCTGCTTGAGTACCACTTGTAATAAGACCAACTGCGCCGGTAGCGATATGAGCATGTTCTTTTATATGTTTTGCATATTGAACCTGATACCCTGGGTATACGTCGATATGAGCAGGAACAACTGCTCCAGAGCTACAATCAATGACATCTACACCTTGTTCTTTCATCCACTGTGCAAATTGAACATAGTCATGCGCTGTTAAACCTTCAGGATGATGATCATTTGCAGAGATACGGACGAATAAAGGTCCATTCCAGACCTCATTTACAGCGTCAATAATTTCATTTAAGAAACGGTAGCGATTTTCTGGTGATCCGCCGTATTCATCACTCCGTTTGTTGGATAATGGAGAGAGAAATTCATTAATGAGATAGCCATGTGCTCCGTGTAATTCAATGATATCAAACCCAGCTTGTTTGGAGCGGTATGCACCATCTTGAAAAGCTGCAATTGTCTCTTGAATTTGGTCTTTACTCATTTCAACAGGAATTTTCATTGTATCATCAAATGGAATTGCTGAAGGAGCAACGGAATCGATATGTAGTTCTGCTTTTCGTCCAGCGTGTGCAAGTTGAATGGCTGCTTTTGCACCGTTTTCGTGAATCAATTTCACAGTTTCCTGCAATCCTTCAATATGATCATTACTCCAAATTCCTAAATCTTTACTAGAAATGCGCCCTTCTAGTGCTATAGCTGTAGCTTCTAGCATAACGAGACCGACTTGACCTGCTGCTCGTGATGCATAATGAACATGGTGAAAGTTTGTTACTTTTCCATCTTCATTTACAGAAGAATACATGCACATTGGTGACATGACAATACGATTTTTTAATGTAATGCCTTTAATCGTATAAGGTGAAAAAAGTTGATGGTTCATATTTATTCCCCCTTATTGCAGTTTCTTCCATTGTAGCATTATCATTTTTTGTTTCCATAATAAAACGCTTATTCTCGAAATTTTTGATCTTTGTGATACAATTACGAATATGAGTGGAATTGGAGGATAAGAGCATGTACCAAGCATATTATGATAGCGAATTAGGATGTATTGAAATCACTGCAAATGATGAAGGAATTACTTCAGTTATATTTGTAGAAGAACGAAAAGAAGAGAACAAGAATCCGATTGTGGAGCAATGTATTACGGAGTTAGATGAATATTTTCAGCAGAAGCGTACCGAATTTACAGTACCGCTACAAGCGGATGGAACGCCGTTTCAAAAGAATGTATGGGATGCTCTTTACACTATTCCGTATGGACAAAGTGCTTCCTATTTAGATATTGCGGAACAAGTTGGAAATACAAAAGCAGTGCGTGCAATAGGTGGTGCAAATAGTCGAAATCCAATCTCTATAATTGTACCTTGTCATCGTGTAATTGGAAAAAGTGGTAAGTTAGTTGGTTATGCAGGTGGCTTATGGCGGAAGGAATGGTTATTAAAACACGAGGGTATTTTGAAATAATTGTATAATCCTATACCACTTAAATGAGCGGTGAACCAACCAGTTGGGGGAAAGGATAAATCGAGGAAAGAGGGATTGTTTTGCGTTGTATAAATTGTGGGAATCCTTGTCCTGACGGTCAGTTCAATTGTGAAGATTGTCAGCGAATCGTGCATCATGGAAAAATAGAGGAGATCTCACCGATTGAAAAAGATATGGAACAATATGTTGGGTCTCATTATCCACACTTTAAAAGAAAATGGGATATAGAAGAGAAACGAATAGCAAGGTGGAGTTGGAATGGGTGGGCTGCCATATTCCATGCAGGGTGGTTTGGCTACCGGAAATATTACTTACCTGTATTTCTATTTGTATTTTTACTAGTTGCCTGTGATGCCTTTTCATATTATATGGGATTCAATGTGGCACTTCCCATTATTAATATGGTTCCGCTCACTTTTATATTGCTGATCCTTGGTATGATTGGATTTGGAATTTTTGCGAACAGCTTATATTTTCGATTTGCTGAGCGGAAAATTTATCGCCTAAAAGCAAAAGGTATCGAAAATGAAGAGGTAGAGCGTTATCTCATTCGTGATAGTGGAGGAACCAGCAAGATTGGAGCAGCTATCGTTACGATTTTGACAGCTGCTAGTATATTTATGAGTCATTTTTTCTTTCCAACGGATCGGGATGTCATTCAAGAAGTACGAACAAGTTCATTATATGAATATCCATTCTTTTCAATTGGAGAATCATTTGAACAATATTTTCAGCAGCCAAGTTGGACGTACTATCGTGGTACGGACAGATTAGAGCTTGTTGAATTTCATGGATATAGTCGCGGTGCGAACCGGCAAAAAGTTGTGATACAATTTGTTGTAGATTACCATTTACATGAAGTTGAACCGTATGCACTTGAATTAAATGGTGAACCACAAGGAGAAAAAGAGTTCTTGAAAATGATGGAAGACGTGTTTCGCATACAAAATCCTTTTGAGTTAGATGATGGATTGCAATGGGACGATGAAAAAGAAATGCTATAAGAGTTGGATTCAAAGACACATTACGTGTTTTTTGAATCTAGCTCTTTTTAATTTAAATAAAGAAAAGTATTTTAAATTATCAGAATGTTTTGTATAATACTATCATACATGCACTATCGTATACATATAGAGTGGGGGGAAAGGGAGAATGAAGAAAAAAATTTCAATGCTTGCTGCACTTACGTTATCAACAAGTATATTTGTTGCAGGTTGTGGAAGTGGGGAGAAAGTTTCCACAACAAAAAAAGATAAGGAGAAGGGAGTCGCTGATAAACAAGTATTAAATCTAATAGAAGCAGCTGAAATTCCTTCGATGGATACGTCCAAATCAACAGATTCGGTTTCGTTTCGCGTATTCGTAAATGCAATGGAAGGGTTATATCGTTTAGATAAAGATAATAAGCCGACTCCAGGTATGGCGAAAGATGTGAAAATTAGTGAGGATAAGAAAACATATACATTTGAACTCCGAGATGCGAAGTGGTCAAATGGGGAACCTGTTAGAGCACAAGATTTTGTGTACGGCTGGCAACGTACGCTTGATAAAGCACTCGCTGCGGAATATGCATTTATTTTATTTGATATAAAAAATGCGCAAAAAGTTAATAAAGGGGAATTGCCACCAGATCAGCTAGGTGTGAAAGCAAAAGATGATAAAACACTTGTAGTAGAATTAGAACAACCAACCCCATACTTTATTGAGCTTACATCATTTCCAACGTTCTTTCCTTTAAATGAAAAGTTTGTGAAAGAGCAAGGGGATCAACATGCATTAGAAGCTGATAAGGTTTTATACAATGGCCCGTTTACTTTAAGTGAGTGGAAGCACGAACAAAGCTACCAATTAAAGAAAAACCCAAACTATTGGGAGAAAGATAAAGTGAAATTAGAAGAAATTAATGTAAGCATCGTAAAAGAAACGAGTACCGGTGTAAACTTATATGATAGTGATCAGGTTGATCGTGTTATTTTAAGTTCTGAGTTTGTCGATAAATATAAAAAGAATAAAGCTGATGAGTTTAAAACGAAATTAGATCCTCGCATGTATTTTCTTCGTTTTAATCAACAAAATGCGACGTTGAAAAACCAAAAAGTACGAGAAGCAATTGATTTAGCATACGACAAAAAAGGAATTGCGAATGTTATTTTAAATGATGGTTCATTACCAGCTTATTTCTTAGTACCAGAAAAGTTCACAACAGGACCAGATGGGAAGGACTTCCGTACAGTAAATAAAAATTTCCGCGATAGTAAAAATAATGCGGAAAAAGCAAAAAAACTATGGGAAGAAGCAAAAAAGGAACTTGGCCAAGATACAATTACTATTGAATTGCTAAACGATGATAATGGTACTCGGAAAAAAGTTGGCGACTTTATTAAAGAAGAGCTTGAGAAAAATTTACCTGGATTAAAAGTGAATATTAAACAGCAACCATATAAACAAAAATTAGATTTAGAGAAGAAATTGCAATATGAGTTTTCTCTATCGGCATGGAGCCCAGATTATCCAGACCCAATGACATACATCGATATGTTTGTGACAGGAAGTTCATTTAATGAAATGGCGTATTCGAATCCGAAATATGATGACTTAGTTACAAAAGCAAAAGGTGAATTATTAAACGATGATAAAGCACGTTGGAAAGCGCTTGTGGAAGCAGAGAAAATTTTATTTGATGATGCAGCAATCTCACCTGTGTACCAACAAAGTACTGCCTATTTAGAAAAAACGTATGTAAAAGGAATTGCGAATCATACATTTGGTGGTGATTTTAGCTATAAGTGGGCGTATGTTACAAAAAAATAGTATAATGTAAGATGCGTGAATTTTCACGCATCTTTTTTCGTATGAGGAGGAGCAGCCTTGATAAAAGGGATAAATCATCTTTGTTTTTCAGTTTCGAATTTAGAAAAATCTATTTGTTTTTATGAGAAAGTATTGGAAGGGAAGTTATTAGTCAAAGGAAGAAAACTTGCTTATTTTGATGTATGTGGCATTTGGTTGGCTTTGAATGAAGAAGTAGATATTCCGAGAAATGAGATTCATCAATCGTATACACATCTTGCATTTTCTGTTGAGCAGAGTGATTTTAAGCAGCTATTACAGCGCCTTGAAGAGAATGAAGTACATATTTTACAAGGGCGAGAGCGTGATGTGAGAGATTGTCAGTCTATTTATTTGATTGATCCAGATGGACATAAGTTTGAATTTCATTCAGGTACATTGCAAGATCGCTTGAACTATTATAAAGAAGCGAAGCCACATATGAAGTTTTACTAAAGATTTAGGATGGCTAATAATCGGTGAGGGTATTACTGCCCGCGCATAGCGGGATAAACAAAGAAATTGCAGGAATTCAAAATAAAAAAAGCGAATGGATTGTAGGTATAGTAGAATCGTAGGAATTACGGTCAAGTTAGTAAGGGGGAATAGAAGATGAAAACAACATTATATGTAACACGTCATGGAGAAACAGAATGGAATGTAGCAAAGCGCATGCAGGGGAGAAAAAATTCTAATCTAACAGAACAGGGAATGCTACAAGCAAAGCAATTAGGTAATCGTATAAAGGATATGCCACTTCATGCTATATACAGTAGTCCGAGTGAACGAACGCTTCATACGGCACGGTTAATTAAAGGAGAACGTAATATACCTATACTAGCGGATGAACATTTTTATGAGATTCATATGGGGACATGGGAAGGGCAGACGCTAGAGGAATTAGAAAAACAATACCCAGATGAAGTCAATCTATTTTGGAATGAGCCACACCGTTTTGTATCAACCTCGGGAGAAAATTTTGCTGCTGTAAATAAACGAGTTATAGAAGGAGTAAACCTTATTTTAGAAAGACATAAGGGCGAAAGTATATTAATCGTTTCGCATGCGGCTGCGGCAAAATTACTTGTTGGACATTTTGCGGGTGTTCCAGTTGAAAAAGTATGGGCGGATCCGTTTATGTATAGTGCGAGTCTGAGTGTAATAGAAATAGAAGATGACAAAGGCATTGTTAAGCTCTTTGCAGATACAAAGCATTTTCAAGAAATATAGGCAAAAAAATAGACCGCATAAAGCGGTCTATTCATAAAATGGTTAAGATTAATCGTTACGTTTTTTATACCAAAAATGATCGAATTTTTTCTTTTTGCGTATCGTAAGTTTATCAGTATCCCAGTCAGGGCATGATGGATGTTTGTGATTATTCCAATCATGACAGTGTGATTTCTTGTCATCACCGCATTTGTGGTGATGTGATTTCTTGTCATCACCGCATTTGTGGTGATGTGATTTCTTGTCACCATTGCATTTGTGGTGGCGTGATTTCTTGCCATCATCGCATTTGTGGTGACGTGATTTCTTGCCATCATCGCATTTGTGATGGCGTGGACGTTTGCGATCTTTTTTACATTTGTGGTCATGAGATTTTTTATTATCATGATCGTAAGAATGGTCGTCATCAAAAGAAATAGGATCTTGATTTAAAAATTCTTCTATTCCCGCACTCTTGATTTCTTCTACAGCTTTTTGGATATCATGTTTCATAGAAACCCTCCTTAACTTTTATTAGCATGAAAAGGCATCCCTTTTACACTACTTATCATATGAAATTAGGTTTCCATCTGTATGAGACAAGTGTTTAATTTTGTGGAAATAGATATATAGCGGATATATGGTAAAGGAAATGAGCATACATTAAATGGAGAGAAAAAGAAGGGAAGGGAGAACATGTTACCTTCTTATGATTTTTTTATTCATCCGATGTATTTTGTTATCCATAGCCGCGGCTTATATGTCGAAAAATCAAAATGGATTTATATAGTAGGGGTATTACTGCCCGCAAATAGCGGGATAAACGAAAAAAGAGATTGAGATGCTGTCAATCTCTTTTTTGTATTATATAATAAAGTGAAACTATATAAATACAAATTAAAAGACCGACATAAACCCCTTCTTTTTAGGTGGGAGAAAGTATCCGTTCATGCATAGAAGCGGTCAGATCCTTTTCCTGCCCCATGCCAAGTGAAAACAAAGAGGTGCAGTTCACCTTTTGTTATCCATAGCTGCGGCTATATGTCGAAAAATCAAAATGGATTTATCCCCGTTAGAGTGGAATCCATATAAAGTTAAATATATCTTGTAGGATGGTGAGAAAATGGAAGCGAAATGGATTGAGTGGGTAAAACAAATACAGGCTATTGCTCAGGCTGGGTTAACGTATTCGAAAGATGTGTATGATGTAGAACGTTTTCAACAATTACGAGAGCTTTCTGTTTCAATGATGTCTCATTATACGAAGACTGATTGGGAAGTGGTGGAGAAGTTATTTGCTAGTGATACAGGCTATCAAACACCAAAAGTGGATATTCGGGCTGTTATTTATCAAAACGGGAAAATGTTATTTGTGAAAGAAAAAAGTGATGGGAAATGGGCACTTCCAGGTGGCTGGGCGGATATTGGCTACACACCAACGGAAGTAGCGGCAAAAGAAGTGTGGGAAGAAGCTGGTTATAAAGTAGATCATTTTCGCTTATTAGCTGTATTTGACAAAGAAAAACATCATTCTTCACCATCAGCAATCCATGTTTATAAAATATTTATAGGCTGTGAAATTGTTGGGGGAGAAAAACAAACGGGTATTGAAACAGATGATGTAAATTTCTTTGCAGAAACAGACCTTCCCGCATTATCAATTGCTAGAAATACCGAGTGGCAAATTCAGCAAATGTTTGCTTATATGAAAGATAGCAACAAAAAAACACTGATTGATTGAACAAATGAAGCGCGTAGGTTTTATTTTTATCCCGCTATTCGCGGGCAGTAAAACCCCCCACTGATTAAAGTTTCCCTTTATCGTAAACCTTGTATATTTTTATTAGAGGAGTAGTAATATATTGGCATGTGCATAGCTTTGTGTGATAATAGAAGAGTATGTGAACAGAAAAGGAGATATGGAAAGAAAATGCTAGCAAACTTAATAGAACAATTGTTACAATTTTTTGCGAGTCTAGGATACTTTGGAGTTGCCTTGGGACTTATGATTGAAATCATCCCTAGTGAGATCGTCCTTTCGTATGCTGGTTTTTTAGTTGCGCGAGGGGAAATTAACTTCGTGGGAGCTGTAATTGCCGGTACAATTGGCGGTACATTAGCACAAATCTTTTTATATTGGCTTGGCTATTACGGAGGACGTCCGGTCGTTGAGAAGTATGGTAAATATTTATTGATAAACAAGAAACATTTAGATACTGCTGAAGGTTGGTTTAACCGCTATGGTGCTGGGGTAATATTTTCCGCACGTTTCATACCAGTTGTACGTCATGCAATTTCAATTCCGGCAGGTTTAGCGAAAATGTCACTGAAGCGTTTTACATTTTATACGGTACTAGCGATTATTCCATGGTCTATCCTATTTATTTATTTAGGAGAGAAACTTGGTGGGAATTGGCGTCATATTAAAGATTATGCAGCTGATTATACACATTACATAATTATTGGAGCCGTGCTCTTTGGTGTTCTTTATTTTGGTTTAAAGGTTTTGAAAAAAAGAAAAACAGTTCGTTAAAGCCGATGATTTCATTGGCTTTTTTTTCATGCATTTTAGTTCTAAAATAAAGAAGTTGTCCATAATGTGTAATAATACAACGTAGCGGGGGAATGAAATGAAAGGGTCACCGTTTTTACGTGGAACACTGTTCTTAACTATGGCAACGATGATATCTAAAATGCTCGGCTTTATATATGTCATTCCGTTTACGGCGATGGTGGGGACAAGTGGATATGTGTTATATACATATGCATATCGTCCTTACACGATTATGCTCAGTATTGCAACGATGGGACTGCCGCTAGCTGTTTCCAAAATGGTTTCAAAATATAATGAGCTAAATGATTATCATACGGTAAAACGGGTGTTAAAAAGCGGACTGGTCTTTATGATTTTTATGGGTATTGTTTCATTTCTAATGTTATATATGTTAGCTCCGTATCTTGCAAAGCTTGTCATTGACGGCAGTGATCAAACGGGGAATAGCATAAAGGCGGTTACATATAACATTCAAATTGTTAGCTTTGCGTTATTGATTGTACCAGTGATGAGTTTATTGCGCGGCTTTTTTCAAGGGTTTCAATCTATGGGACCATCTGCATCTAGCGTTGTTGTGGAGCAGTTTTTTCGCGTATTAACAATTTTAATTGGAAGCTTTATCGTTTTGCATCTGTTAAAAGCTCCTGTTTCACTTGCTGTTGGTGTATCAACATTTGGAGCATTTATTGGTGCTGTAGCTGGATTAACGGTACTGATTGGATATTACATGAGAAGAAGGAAGTACTTGAAGAAAAAAGAAATAGCAAGTATTCCACAAACAACGAAATCTTTTTTTTCACTATATAAAGAGCTCTTTACCTATTCGATTCCGTTTGTCGTCGTTGGATTAGCAATCCCGATGTATCAAACAATTGATACGTTTACAATTAATAAACTATTAATGCAGATAGGTTATGTACAAAGTGAAGCAGAAAAGATCAATGCAATCATCGGACTCGTTCAAATGGTTGTGCTCATTCCTGTATCTGTCGCAACAGCTTTTAGTATGTCACTTGTTCCTGAGATGACACGAGCTTACACAGCGGGAAATGTACAACTACTATACAAACATTTTACAAAAACAAATCTACTTGTTGTTGGTATTACTATACCAGCGGCGATTGCAATGATAGGCTTAGCTAAGCCTGTATATACGTTATTATTTGGAGTAGGGAATGACCCAAATATGGGCAGTGTCATTTTACAGTATTATGCACCAGCATGTATCCTATTTTCGCTATTTGCTATTACTGCTGCGATGTTACAAGGAATTAATCAGCAACGAAAAACGGTACTTGGTTTAATTGTGGGTGTTATAGTTAAAATTGTATTAAATCTCATGCTATTACAGCACTTTGATTACACAAGTTTTATTATCGCAACGTATGCAGGCTATACAGTTTCTGTTTCATTTAACTTGTGGATGCTTTCTAAATATGTTATAAAGGCAACATGAGCTTTTGAAAAGACAGAGCAACCTCTGTCTTTTTCTATTTTAAAAAAATTTATGAAAAAAAGCGTTTTCAAAATAATTTCCTATTGAAATTTGAACGTTTGTTTCATATGCTGAAAATGGCGGTTCAAAAACTGTTGTTTAAGTGAGGTAGATTCCCACATGTAAAAAGAATCGGGGTGATAGTATGTTAAATATATATTTAACAGACCGAAACGGAAAACTACAAGAAATAGAAGAGATTCAAAAAGGTTGTTGGATCAATGTACTTCATCCAACAGAAGAAGAAATTCAATTTCTGGTGCAAACATTAAATGTAGAATTGGATTTCATTAAAGACCCTTTGGATGATGAAGAACGTTCGCGTATTGAAAAAGAAGATGATAATGCCTTAATTATCGTGGATATCCCTACAGTAAGGCATGATGAAGAGGGAAATTCGATATACGATACGATTCCAATTGGTATGATTGTAATGCCAGAATGTTTTGTTACAATCTGTTTAGAAGAGAATCCGATTTTTGAGCGCTTTATTAACCAACGTATTAAAGAATTTTATACTTTTAAAAAGACGCGTTTTGCGTTGCAGCTCTTATATACAATTTCTACTTATTATTTACGTTACTTAAAACAAATTAACCGAAAAACAATCGACTTAGAGCATCAATTAAATAAATCGATGAAAAATAAAGAAATTTTCACATTGCTAGGCCTTGAAAAAAGTTTAGTGTACTTTACGACATCTTTAAAAGCAAATAAAATCGTGATTCAAAAATTAATGCGTAATAATACCTTTATAAAAATGTATGAAGATGATCAAGATTTGCTAGAAGATGTGTTGATTGAAAATAAACAGGCCATTGAAATGGCTGAAATATATAGCAATATTTTAAGTGGTATGATGAACACGTTTAGTTCAGTTATTTCAAATAACTTAAATAGTGTCATGAAACTGCTGACTTCTATTACAATTATTTTGTCATTACCAACGATGGTTTCGAGCTTTTTTGGAATGAACGTGGAAATTCCACTTGGTAATAACCCGCATGGTTTTGTCATTGTAATGATTATATGTGCAACATTATCTTGCACTTTAGCTTTTATTTTTTGGAAAAAACGTTATTTTTAAAGATGAAAAAAGCTGCTCTAGAATAGTTGCGAAACTACTCTAGAGCAGCTTTTTTATTATAGTAAAGTCTTTTTTCATACATCCTAAATGTATGACTAACCAGTCCGTTATAATCATTTTCATATCATATATGACTTGTTCAAATTATTAATAGGGGTTAAAATTACATATTGTTAATGAAAAAGTGGAGGAAATACATCATGGAAATGTTTCAATTACCAAAAGCATTCCTGCAAATGAATACGATTTTTATCTCTATCTTAATTGAAGCACTACCATTTGTGCTTATTGGTGTATTTATTTCAGGATTCATTCAAATGTTTGTGACAGAAGATATGGTGGCAAAGTGGATGCCGAAAAAACGATTTCTGTCAGTATTATTAGCTACTTTTCTTGGCATGATGTTTCCAGGGTGTGAATGTGGAATCGTTCCAATTGTGCGTCGTCTTATTGGGAAAGGTGTACCGCCTTACGCTGGAATTGCATTCATGTTAACGGGACCAATTATTAATCCGGTCGTATTATTTGCAACGTATGTTGCATTTGGAAGTAGTATGCATATGGTGTGGTATCGTTCAATCGTTGCCATTATTGTAGCTATTATCGTTGGACTTATCTTATCGTTTATGTTTAAAGATCATCAATTACGTGATGAGCATTTTCCAGAAGTGAATCATAAGCGTCCGTTACGTAAAAAAATGTGGGATGTTTGTACACATGCGGTCGAGGAATTTTTCTCAATGGGTAAATACTTAGTAATGGGGGCATTAATTGCAGCTGCCGTCCAAACGTTTGTACAAACGTCAACATTACTCGCAATTGGACAAGGACCGTTTTCTTCATCAGCGGTTATGATGGGACTTGCCTTTATTTTATCTCTATGTTCAGAAGCGGATGCTTTCATTGCATCTTCGTTCCAAAGTACGTTTTCAACAGCATCACTTGTCGCGTTCCTCGTATATGGACCGATGGTGGATATTAAAAATATGTTTATGATGCTTGCGACATTTAAAACGCGATTCGTAATCGTTGTGACAGTTACCATTACACTCGTTGTTTATGCAAGCTCACTACTCATTTATGCGATGGGGTGGTAGGTTATGTTTCGAGCATACATTTTACTTGGTTTTACAATTTTAATTACACAGCTCCATATTTCGGGAAATATTACGAAGTATATTAATATGAAGTATGCATATTTATCAAAAACAGCAGCGATTATTTTAGGTTTTTTAACAATTATTCAGATCATTGTTGTTTTCCAAAAAGAACACAAAAAAGAAAAAGAGCAACACGACTGTGGTTGCGATCATAGTCATTGTGGACATGATCACTCGAAAGATGAAAACACATGGTGGAAACGTATTTTTGCTTATACGTTATTTTGTTTCCCTATTATTTCAGGACTATTCTTTCCGATTGCGACGCTAGATTCGGATATTGTTAAAGCGAAAGGATTCCATTTTCCAGTTGCACAGGCAGAAAGCACAGATCCATTTATTACAAGGCAGTTTCTAAGACCAGATACAAGCATTTATTATGGAAAAGAAGGCTATCGCGGTGTGATGGAAAAAGGGAAGAAAGCATATGTAACAAAAGATAAAATTTCTTTAAAGGATGAAGACTTCTTAAAAGGAATGGAGACCATCTATAATTATCCTGGGGAATTTACTGGGAAAGAATTATCCTTTAAAGGGTTTGTATTCCGTGATGATTCTGCAAAGAAAGAGCAGTATTTCCTATTCCGTTTTGGTATTATACATTGTGTAGCAGACTCAGGTGTATATGGTATGCTAGTTAAAAAACCAGAGGGAGTAGAGTGGAAGAATGATGATTGGGTTGAAGTAGAAGGTACAATTGCAACTGAATTTTATCAACCATTCCACGCAAATATTCCAGTTTTAGAAGTAACAAAGTGGAATAAAGTAGAAGAGCCAAAAGAACAATATGTATTTAGAGGAGCCGATTGATCATAATCGGCTCTTTCGTTACATTTGTGGCGCTTGGGAAGGAAAATAATCCAGTTCCTGTTCCTCATGTGATTCCGGAAACAGAGGGTGAAAAGAAGCTTCATGAAATTGCTGTTTTACGTGCGCAGCAACGTCATATTCGTAAGGCAGAAAGTAAGAAAATGGCTATGTTATTATCTTTATAAAGTGAAACTTTGCTTAGTGGGGGATTACTGCCTGTTAATGCGGGATAAATAGTTGGAAATGAAAAACGGACACCTAAAAATAGGTGTCCGTTTTTATAGTTTTTTCATCTGCATATCGTTGTTGGATAGCTAACTAGCAAAAGCAAGCAGCACCGACGATAATCAAGAGGATAAATAATACGACAAGTAACGCAAATCCATTGCCATGTCCGAAACCCATTGTTTTTTCCTCCTTTTAAATTAAGATACAAGATACAATATGCAACTCGGCTACTGTTTGATAGGGCATATATCACGAAGTTCATGATTTTTTTGTATGTTAATTTGAAAAAGAGGGAAAATATAGAAATAGCAGCTTTTGAAAGAAGGGTTATATCAGTGAAATACTTTATCCTCATTTTATTATGTATCATAGGTGTATTTGTATGGATGAAAGTTGATGTAGAGACGGGGAGGGAAATGATTAATCAACAGGAAACATCGCAAATTCGAGTTGGGAATTTTCAATTGTACACAAATGGGGAAGATTTGTATCGAAATATGTTTGAAGATATAAATCGTGCGGAAAAGTTTATTTATCTTCATTTTTATATTGTAGGTAAAGATAAAGTGAGTCGTGATTTTTTGCAACTATTAGAGCGAAAAGCATCGAGTGGTGTGGATGTGAAATTATCAGTGGATCGAGTTGGTGGTTATAAAATAAAGAAAAAAGTGATAGGGCAGTTAGAAAAGAAAGGTGTCAAATTTACTTTTAGTAATAAACCTAAGCTGAAAAATTTTTTTTATTCACTACATCATCGTAATCACCGCCGCATTGCAGTGATTGATGGGAAAGTTTCCTATATAGGTGGTTTTAATATTGGAGAAGAATACCTCGGAAAAGATCCTAAGTTCGGAAAATGGCGTGATTATCAAATGCGTATTGAAGGAGACGGGGCAGAAGATATGGAGCGTCAATTTGCGAAAGATTGGTACGCGGATACAGGTGAAAACCTTTCTTTACATAAAAGTTCATTTGTACAAGGAGACTTAAAGTATCAATACGTATTTTCTGATGGAAAAGGGTTATGGCAAGAATATAGTGGATTATTAAAGAAGGCAAAACGGTCAATTGTCATTGCAACGCCATATTTTGTACCAAGTCAAGAAATGATGAACGGTTTGCAAGAGGCACTACGAAGAGGAGTTGACGTAAAGCTTCTCGTCCCCTTTAAAAGTGATGCACTGTTACTAAAGCAAGCTGCTTATCCGCATTTAAAGAAGATGCTGGATGCTGGTGCAAAGATCTATCAATACCGGGATGGCTTTTTTCATGGAAAGGCAACAATAATTGACGAGAAAGTTGCCGACGTAGGAACAGCTAACTTTGATAATCGTAGCTTTTATATTAATGATGAGTCAGAATGTTTTATATATGGAGAGAAAGCTGTTACGGAAATATGGCAACGAGTGCAGAAAGATTTTCATGATGCTAAACAATTGACAGACAAGGATTTTGAAAAAATTAGTAGTTGGGACTGGTTTCTAGCAAGGATAGCAAATGTTCTGTCGTTCTACTTATAGCATATATTTAAAGAAGAAAGGAGGACTGTAATATGAGATGTATGCATGAGTTAATGGATTGTAGTTATGAAATGATATATAGGATTGGCGAGTATATGAAACAGGTGCAAGATGAAGAGTTGAGAGATTTATTGCAGCAGCATTTACCATATATTTTACAAGCTTACAATGAACAGGTAAATTTTCAAGAGGGTGAAAATGTACAGCATATGATTGGTGAACAACTTGCTTCTCCTTTTTTTCAAATCGACATAGCGATGCGAAATACGAATAAAAGCGATATTGAAATTGCGATTTTCTATATTTCGCATTTGAAAAAATTAACCCTTGGCTATGCCCAAGTCGCTGTGGAAGTTGCGAATCCAGAATTTCGGTCTTTTTTGGAAAATTGCTTTGTTAAGATGAATCGTTATGCATATAGTGTGTGGCAATATATCGTGAAAAAAGAATATAAGATAGAAAATATATACGAAGACGAGAAATTTGCATAGAATAAAAAAACAAGACGGTATAGGAGCCGTCTTGTTTTTTATTCATAAGCTTTTAACCATACCGCCATCAACGAGGAAAGATTGTCCTGTCATATATGTATTTGCATCCGATACAAGGAATGCGGCGAATGTTGCAAATTCACTTGGATGGCCGTAACGACCAAGTGGTATGATAGCTTCAAACTGCTTCTGTACATCCTCTACTGTAATACCTCGTTTTTCAGCAGCTATTTCATCTAAAGAAGCAATACGGTCCGTTGCAATGCGTCCTGGTGCAATTGTATTAATTAAAATATTATAGGGAGCAAGTTCGGACGCTAATGTTTTTGATAAGCCTGTAATTCCTACGCGGAATGTATTCGATAATAGTAAACCAGGAATTGGTTCTTTAATAGAAGACGAAGCAATATTGATGATTTTACCGCCTTGCTGTTTCATATGTGGAAGTACTTCACGAATCATACGAACGTAGCTTAATAAATTCAGTTCAAATGAGCTGTACCAATCATCGTCTGTTAATTGTTCAAATGTGCCTGGTTTTGGTCCACCAGCATTGTTAACTAAAATGTTGATCGTTCCAAATGTTTGTACGGTTTGTTCTACAGCTTGTTTTATGTTTTCTTTATTTGTAACATCACAAACTGTATAAGCGATAGTACCTTTGTTAAGAGCAGTAAGTTCTTGTTGTAAGGATGCGAGCTTCTCTTCATTACGGCTGAGTAGCATTACATTTGCTCCTTCTGTTACAAGCTGCGTAGCAATGGCTTTTCCTAAACCTTGACTAGAAGCAACGATAAGGGCTGTTTTTCCAGATAATCCAAGTTCCATATGTATCAACCTTTCTCTCGTATATTACTTTTTATTATAAATGAAAACGCTGCAAAATAAAAAATATACGATTTTAGTTATTGGAAAATTTACAAACATTTACCGTTTCTTTACTTTTTTCTCATATTTCCTTCAAGAAAGAGAAGTAATATGAGATTGTACATATTCTATCAAAAGGGGGATAAGCAAATGAATAAATGGGTTAAATCTTTAACTGCTATGGCACTTGCGAGCTCTTTGTTTATGGTAGGTTGTGGTAATGGTGATGACAATAAGAAGGAAGACGAGCCAACACAGCAAGATGAAGAAACGAAAGATGAGGAAACAAGCACAGATAGTAACTCTTCTGATTCAAAGGAAAAGAAATAATATCGTTCATAATGGGGCTTCCTTGGTAGATGAGGAAGCTTTTTTTGTTGTTTATTTTTTTGTTTTGCGGAACAATAGAGAGGGAAGTAGAAAGAAAGGAAAGATAATATGAAAATATGTTTATTTGGAGCAACTGGAAGAGTTGGATCCGAGTTGCTGAAACTAGCATTGCAAGATGCACATGATGTAACAGTATTAGTCCGTGATAGAAATAAGATTGATGTGCAGCACGAGAGTCTACATGTAATAGAAGGAAATGTATTACATGAGCAAGATGTGAAGGCTGCTCTAAAGGGAAATGACATCATTATAAGTGCTCTTGGAACAGATGGGAATGGAACTTTATCGAAAAGTATGCCGGAAATTATTCAATATATGCAAGAGGAGAGGATAGAAAGGATAATTACGATTGGAACAGCTGGTATTCTGCAGGCAAGGTCTAATCAGAAAATATATCGGTTTCAATCAGAAGAATCAAGAAGAAGAACAACAACAGCTGCAGAAGATCATGTAGCAGCATATGTAGCTTTAAAAGATAGCAACGTAACGTGGACGGTTGTTTGTCCCACACATTTAATTGATGGGGAAGAAACAGGAGAGTACCGGACAGAGTCTCATATGTTACCATTAGACGGATCAAAAATTACAGTAGGAGATACTGCACATTTTGCTTGGTCTTTATTACATAAAAATGAATATGAAAATAGTCGCGTAGGCATTGCATACTAAAAAAACCATCCCTTTAGAGGGATGGTTAAAAAATAATATAACAAACAAAAACGATAATCATAATGATTTGTAAAATCGCTTTTGCTACGGTGCTGCTTAAAAAGCCAACAACTGTAGCAATTCCGACCATAAACGCTTCTTTTGGTGTTTTTTTATGCATGAGTTCTGTCACGAAAACAGACAGGAACGGAATAATAATCAGTCCAAATGGTGGAAAGAAAAAGGAACCGACAATAATAGAAACCATACCCACTCGTTCGCCCCATTTTGTACTTCCATATTTTTTTAAGAAGTAGCTATTTGCGATAAAGTCAGCCAAGAAAATAATCGCAGTAAAAATGATTTGAATGATCCAAAAAGTCGTTGTTAGTTCCGCTCCGTTTATGCCAAAATGATAAATCAAATATCCAGCCCATAATGCGAGTATTCCTGGGATAATCGGGTAGATAAACGCAATGAACGAAATGATAAAACAAGCAATTATACAAAGTGTTAATAGAACAGTCACTTTATATCTCCTTTTTAATGTCTAGTTTTTGTACAGCAATTTTTTTAATTTGATGTCCATCAAGTACTAACGCCTTGAATTGGAAACCAGCGTATTCAATTGTATAGCCAGGTTCAATATTTAAATCGATTGCTTGAGAAAGAAGCCAACCACCGATTGTATCTAAATCACTTTCATCAATATGAATACCAAACATATCATTCACTTCAGAAATGAGCACTTTTCCATCGAGTACTGTAAGCTTCGGTGTACGCTTTTCAATCATTGGTGATTCATCTGTATCGAACTCATCTTGAATTTCACCGATAATTTCTTCGATAATATCCTCCATTGTTAACAGACCAGCTGTTCCGCCGTATTCATCCATGACGATTGCCATTTGAACACGATTTTTTTGAAGGTGAATTAATGTTTTTCGAATTGGAACTGTTTCAAAGACAGTTAAGACAGGATGTATGTATGCTTCTAACGGCTTATGGATACCTTTTGTTTGATCATGAAAAATTTCTTTTGTATTCAGCATTCCGATAATGTCATCCTTATCTTTTTCAATAACAGGATAGCGTGTGAATTTTTCTGATGCGACAATATCCATATTTTCTGCCAACGTATTTTCAGTAGATAGACAAATCATTTCTGTGCGTGGCACCATAATTTCTTTTGCAACGCGATCATCGAACTCAAAAATATTGTTTACATATTTATATTCAGTTTGGTTAATTTCACCGCTTTTATAGCTTTCACCTAAAATAAGTCGTAGTTCCTCTTCTGAGTGAGCAAGTTCGTTTTCTTTTGCTGGTTCTAAACCAAACAGTTTCGTAAAGAATAAAGCGCTATGGTTTAGTAACCAAATGAAAGGATACATGATCTTATCAAACCAAATAAGTGGTTTGGCAAACTTTAACGTAATCGCTTCTGCTTTTTGAATCGCAAATGATTTCGGAACGAGTTCGCCCAGCACGACGTGGAAAAAGGTAATGATGCTAAACGCAATAATGAAAGATAATGTATTAGCCATTGCTCCAGTTACGTTTGCTTTTTCAAATAATGGTCTTAATAAATGTTCTACAGTCGGTTCACCAAGCCAACCCAGTCCTAAAGATGTAATTGTAATACCGAGCTGACAAGCTGATAAATATACATCTAAGTTAGATACAACGCTTCTAGCAGCTAACGCTTGTTTATTTCCTTCGTTTGCTAGCTGGTCAATTCGACTTTTTCGTACTTTTACAACTGCAAATTCTGATGCAACGAAAAAGCCGGAAACGAGGATAAGTACAAAAATGAGAAAAATATTTAATATGTCCAAGTGTGTTCTCTACTCCGAAGTGGGAATAAAGATGTCACC
Organism: Bacillus sp. DX3.1; assembly: GCF_030292155.1. Classification (NCBI taxonomy): domain Bacteria; kingdom Bacillati; phylum Bacillota; class Bacilli; order Caryophanales; family Bacillaceae; genus Bacillus; species Bacillus sp. DX3.1. The sequence continues at coordinate 2,043,267 of NZ_CP128153.1, forward strand.
TCCTGCAAGTATGTTATACTTTTATAATAAATCGAAACCAAAATAATAGTCAAAGAAAATGAGTAAATAATGGCATGTTTTGTTAATTGTTCATAATTTTGTTTTTATTTTGCCCTGTATGAATGGGTAATAACCCCGCAACTTAAACTTTAAAGGTGGAGGGTTACTGGTTAATAACAGTGAAGGATTGTTACTTTATCCCGCTATTCGCGGGCAGTAATACCCCCACTGATCAAAGTTTCACTTTATCATTGTTCTTGTGAAAGCGTGTGTCTGTTGTTTCGAATTGTTTGTTGTCCAAAGCGATTGAAGAAGGGAGAGAATCAAGTAGGGAATATATAAAAGCAGCAATCCGATTGCCACAACTGTCGGCGAGCTTCCTCCAAATTGAATGATAAATTGCAGCAATCCTTTCGTGTGAAAAATACATTCCATATAAAAGAATGAGATAATGATTGAACCTATAATAGATTTATGATTGGTAAGCAGTGCAATAAACAACGTATTGATCAGAAAGGATGGGTCATTTATTGCTTGGTCTTCTGTTTTATATAAAAATGGTAACCATTTCTTTATGGCTTGTATGACGATAATCATAGAAGTACTACATATGATGATAAGAGAAGAGAAGAATGGTATCGTTATGTATTGAGCGACGTATAGAGAGAGTAAAACAATGGAACATTGCATGGCAACGGTACTCAATGAGTATGGAATCCAGCTCAGTAGTAAGACGTACTTTTTAAAAGGGCTGGATGATTTTAAGAAAGAGCGTCCGATTGCGAAACTAATGAAAAATCCGACCGCAAGAGTGAAAGTGAAACGAACCATTGATAAAAAATATACCCCCCATAAATAAGGAAATAACAGTGTGGAATGACCTGGTACATGTAGTACGGTTGTGGAACTTACAATTGGTTGGGCAGAGAAAAGAATGGATTCATGCATCCAATCAATCATTGGGATGGAAATGGACGGCATATGGACGAAGCTGTAAAAAATCCCAAGTAATCCTTTCAAATAAGATGAATCATGGGTTAATAATATAGAGGGAATGGGACTTATCATGAGAATAATGAAAAAGCCAATAAACAAGCGATATGTGTAAGAGCGAATTAAGGAAGTCATATCATTCACCTACTCTTAGAGGATTCAGAAAATTCTTATTTTTATTGTATCGTTTTTTTAGGAAAGTTACAATCTCTTTTTCTTCACATATCGGTATAAGCTGTGATGCTGAGTAACTCTTTTTTTTGTAAGTTACAGGGGATTCATCATTGTTGTCAGGGATGCATTACTAATCATTACATTCTAAAAACTCCATCCTGTATCAAGTTTCAGGATGGAGCAGGAAAAGGATCTGATCGCTTCTATGCATGGCCGGATGCTCTCTCCCACCTAAAAAGAGGAGTTTTATGTCGGTTTTTTAATTTGTATTTATGTAGCTTCTTACTTTGTATAGAATAGAAATCTACTAAACTTCCAAAATTGAATAATTCATGAACAAATCATGACAATAATATGAAAAATAAAATAAATATTTATTTTATTCTGAAAATATTATATAGTTATGGCACAGAAAGTATTTCAACATAAGGAGGATTTTTATGAGAATAAAAGGAAACTATGTGCCCAAAAAAGAAGTTTTATATTGTTCAGAGTCACTTACAATTGGTGAAGCGTTAGATCATTTAAATAAAACAGGATATCGCTGCGTACCAGTTTTAGATGAAAAACGAGAGAAATTTCTAGGTAATGTTTATAAAGTAGATATTTTAGAATATAAAGGTTCATTAGAAGATGAATTATCGGAATTATTAAAAAATAAAGATGGATATGTAAGAGAAGATTCTTCGTTTTTCAAAATATTCTTTGCGATAAAGAAACTTCCATACTTATCAGTAGTGGATGAAAAAGGGGTATTTCTAGGGATTTTAACCCATAAAAAAGTATTTGAGTTATTGGAAGATGCGTGGGGTGTTCAGTCTAGCATCTACTCTGTCATGGTTGGAACTCAAGACTATAACGGAGCGATTCAAAAGCTATCAACAGTACTGAAAAAATATAGCGGCATTCAAAGTTTAATGACGTTCGATAATAATGCGTTATTAGTACGTAGAATTATGTTTACGTTAGGTGAAGAATTTCAAGCGGAAAAATTAGATTCGCTTATAAAAGACTTAGAAGATAGCGGATTTCGCGTTGTGTATGTAGAGGAAATGAATAACCCACGTGAAGTGGAGACGATAGAGTAGAAGACAGAAAAGCCATCTATACGATTTAGATGGCTTTTTTTTATTATATAAATACAAATTAAAAACCGACATAAACCCCTCTTTTTAGGTAAGAGAGAGCATCCGGCCATGCATAGAAGCGGTCAAATCCTTTTCCTGCCCCATGCCAAGTGAAAACAAAGAGAGAAAACGAGGGCAGGTCACCTTTTGTTATCCATAGCCGCGGCTATATGTCGAAAAATCAAAATGGATTTATATAGCCGATGGCGGGAGATTTCACTTTATGATATATATTAGGAAAGGGTTTGATAAAGATATTTTAGAAAAATGAAATGCAAGTATGACTTTTTCTCCTAAAATGTTTTAGTATAAGAATATATTGAAAAAACGAGTGCATACTATTTTGTTTTTCAAAAAATTCCCTATAAAAAATATATTTTTATTTTTCAACTAAATATGTTACTATATGGATGACTGAAGTGAAGAGGTCTGACAAGTAAAACTCCATATTTATAGCGTTCTAATGTCTTGAAAATTCAAAAAAATCAATTATTTAACAAGCTGAGTAAGAAAAAGGGGCAAGGGAGAAATTATGGAGAAAGGCATTGCTTTTTGAGGGGTATATAAAGTGAAACTTTGATCAGTGGGGGGGTCTTCATCCCCCACTGATCATTAGCCTTCACGAATCGGGCTTTTACGGGCAGTTTATCCCCCACCTAACTTCTTCGCTTCTTGCAGAACTTTGAGGTGGGAGTATTACTGCCCGCGAATAGCGGGATAAAATCACCATGAGCAGAGAGGAGGATGTATAGCATTATTGTGAAAGAGATAAAAACAATAGAGAATATGCTATGCAAATGAGAAATGAAGGGACGATTAAGGCCAGGAGACACATTAGCGATTGGTTTAATGTTGTTTGCACTATTTTTAGGAGCAGGAAATTTAATTTTTCCACCAGTATTAGGACAACAAGCAGGAGAAAATGTTTGGGTTGCTACAATTGGATTCCTTGTAACGGGGGTCGGACTTCCCCTACTAGCTGTAACTGCTGTAGCTTTTGTAGAGGGAGACCTGAAAGCGCTATCTTCTAGAGTGCACCCTATATTTGCATTTATTTTTCCACTGATTAGTTATTTAGCGATTGGACCATTTTTTGCAATTCCACGTACAGGGGCTGTTTCGTTTGAAATGGGAATGAAGCCGTTTCTATCGGAAACAATGGCAACAGAGTGGTATATGCTGCTTCTTTACACAGTAATCTTCTTTGGCATTACTTGGTATTTATCATTAAACCCGTCAAAATTGATAGATTGGTTTGGGAAGTTCCTTACTCCTTTATTGGTATTAATTGTTGCTGTAATCGTTGGTAAAGCGATGATTGATCCAATTGGAGCACCTGCTGCACCGTTAGAAACGTACAAAGATAATGCATTCTTCGGTGGATTTATTCAAGGATATTTAACGATGGATGCGATTAGTGCACTTGTCTTCGGTATTGTTGTTGTACAAGTTATTCGCTCAAAAGGCATAAAAGAAAGCGGACAAATTGCGAAAACAACAATTATATCAGGGGTTATTGCAGTAATCGGATTAACGTTAATCTATTTATCACTTGCTTATCTTGGTTCAACAAGTACATCTCTTGGAGTTTCTGAGAATGGTGGTCTTATTTTAACAAATGTAGTAAATGAGTTATTTGGAACAAGCGGCAAAGTATTATTAGGTCTTGTCATCACACTTGCTTGTTTAACAACGTCTGTTGGACTTGCTTCAGCTTGTGCGGAGTTCTTTACAGGTCTATTTCCGAAACTCTCACATAAAACGATTGTAACAATCGTATGTTTGTTTAGTTTAGTGGTATCTAATTTAGGATTAACACAACTGATTGCAGTAACATTACCAGTATTGATTATTATTTACCCTGTTGCGATTGTTCTAATTGTGCTTTCGTATTTCCATAAATGGATTGGACAGCGAAATACTATATATATAGGGGCGATTTTAGGGGCATTTGTAATCAGTCTGTTTAACGGTTTAGAAAGCGTTAATGTGAAGTTTGGAGAACTATCAAACTTATTACAACTGCTTCCATTATATAAAGAAGGAATTGGTTGGTTATTGCCATCGTGTATTGGTGGGGTTGTTGGCTTCTTCCTGTATAGACCAAAAGAATCAAGTGAGTTACAAAAGAAAGGTGCGTAAGCACCTTTCTTTTTTTAGAGAGGAAAAAGATAGATTTTGTCTAAATGTTAGAGAGGAGGAGTGATACAATGGCTAATTTTGAAGATTTTTTACAGTTAGATATTCGTATTGGAACGATTCGGCAAGCGGAAGTTTTTGCAGAAGCACGCGTACCTGCAATTAAGTTAGAAATTGATTTTGGTGAACTAGGTATCAAGCAATCAAGTGCTCAAATAACAAAGAGATATACGCCGGAAGATTTAATTGGCAAACAAGTTGTAGCGGTCGTGAATTTCCCACCAAAGCGAGTTGCTGGTTTTAAATCCGAAGTGCTTGTGCTAGGAGGAGTTCCAGAAAAGGGTGATGTAATCTTGTTACAACCTGATATAGAAGTACCAAATGGAACATCTATTAGTTAGTACATAGGAGGATGTTAAATGGAAGTTGGAAAAGCTTATTTACAGTGTGCAATTACAAACTTTCAGGCGATTCAAAAACAAGGAGAGCGGACACTTTCTCAGTTGTCATATGAACAAATATGCTGGGCACCTCATGAAGAAGCAAATAGCATTGGGATTATAATTAAACATTTACACGGAAATATGCGCTCTAGATGGACAGATTTCTTAACGACGGATGGAGAAAAAGAGGATCGAAATCGCGATGATGAGTTTGAAGGTGAATATGCGTCAAAAGAAGAAGCATTGATGGTCTGGCGCAGAGGCTGGAATTATGTTTTTCAAGCAATGGAGGCATTAACACCACAAGATATTTTAAAGAAAGTTTATATTCGTGGCGAGGATCAGACTGTTATGCAAGCAATTGAAAGGCAGATTGCTCATTATGCTTCTCATATTGGACAGATGATTTATATTGGAAAACTACAACAAGAAAAAGAATGGGATTGCTTAAGTATTCCAAAAGGACAGTCCAATCGATATCTTCAAAAATAACGTTCAATTCTAAAGTACGAAATGAACCGATACAGTGCTGGTATAAAGAAAAAGGTCCATAGTGGTAAAGGTTCAGTAATCATTAGAATACTTCCAGCACACACTGTATAGCAAGTGAAGTATAATCCGAAAAGTGTGTTAATCGGGATAAAACTTTTGTTCAAAACAGTGATAGTGAAATAAATCGATTCGAATGAAGAGAGTAGCTGTAATTAAGATCTTGCCTCTTTACAATCTGTTTTCTACATACATGACATGTGAAAGGATGCTTCATTTTATCACCACCTTTTGCTAGGAACAGCTATATCTTCCTTATGTTTGTAAAGAGTTTGAAGAGAATAAGATATAATAAATAAACACCGATGTATGCACCAGTGATAAGGAAAAGTGGATTTAATAAAATACGATGAATGGTCGTCATAAAGACCATGTTATGTACTAACACATCGTATACTGTGAAAGCAATAATGGTACCAAATCCGTATAAAGAGAAGTATGCACATACGTCTAAAAAGATACGGAATTTAGGATGGACTGTGAATAAGAGAAAAACAAATGATATAACAATCGGAAGTAAGCCAATGATAAGCTTCAATTCTTTTCACCTCAATGACAATATAGCCGAAATTTAGGTGGTCTATTCTCTACAGCTTGTACATAAGTTGAAATAGAGAGGGTGATGTTATGAATCGAGGCTTTTTCTATGTGAAATTAACAAGTTTACCAAAGCTTATTTTGGTTTTTTTGGCTACAATATTAGCTACTTTTTTTCTGATTAGCATGATGGTGACTTCATTGAAAGAGACGAAGTCAGCCTATTTATATAATTGGTTAAACGAGCTGTCTATGACCGGATATATGTATGTTGTTGGGATGGAGAATCATTACTTTACGCAAGAATATCGAAACTTAAATCAAGATTTTTCTATTTCATCTTTTCTTTTTTCGACAGCAACTAATATTCGTTTTGATGATGTGCGCAGTTTTGTTGGAAAAGAGCTTCCTGGCTTTGGAAAGTATGATACAGAAATTCTGATTGCGGGTGAAGGAACAAACTATTCTAACTTACCAATCGAGTCAAGTGTTCCACTGGAAGAAGTAGTGAAAGAACGGACAGGAGAAACAGGACAAGTACCTAAAGCAGACACGAATAAAGAGAAGAAACAGCCTTCACAAACAACGGGCAATAGACAAGTTGCATTTATTTATCATTCTCATAGCTGGGAGTCTTATTTGCCGTTATTAAATTTAGCAAATGATCCGAATCCCAATAAAGCTACGAGCTCTGTCACAAATATTTCTATATTTGGAGAGCGATTGCGTGAACAATTAGCAAGCGATGGTATCGGTGCTGTTAATGATACAACAGATGTCGGGAAGAAGTTAATTAGTAAAGGGCTCAATAGTAATAGCTCTTATAAAGAGTCTCGTGAAATTGTACAAGAGGCAATGGCCAGTAATAAAGAATTACAATACTTTTTTGATTTGCACCGGGATAGTGCTCGCAAAAATGTAACAACAAAAACGATTGAAGATCAATCGTATGCAAAGCTTGCGTTTGTTATTGGAAAAGGAAATAAAAATTATGCGAAAAATCTACAACTAGCAACTGCACTGCATGAAGCAATTAACAAAAAATATCCTGGGGTAAGCCGAGGGGTTATTCAAAAAGGATTCCAAACAGGTAATGGTGTATATAATCAAGATTTGTCTGGGCAAGCGATTTTAATTGAGGTGGGCGGTGTAGATAACACAACTGAGGAACTAAATCGTTCTATTGATGTACTTGCAGCAGCTTTTAGTGAATATTTCTGGCAGGCTGAAAAGGTAAATGGCTGAACGTAAGTGAGATACTTACGTTTTTTTATGTCCAAAAAAGAAAAAATAGGAGCTAACCTTTTATTACTACAATTTTTCTTCATTATGTTACTATCGAAATTTGTCTATTTCTCCTAGAGAAAATAGACAGGAATTTCATAAAATAATAGCGAAAATCTCTTTATAAAGAAAATTTTTATGCTATAAAATTGACAGGATGATAGGGATGATTCGAGAAATTTTAGTAGAGGATGCAGCAGCATTTTTGCAATTAGGAAAACAATTAGATGAAGAAAGTACATTTATGTTATTAGAACCAGGTGAAAGAGATATGACAATAGATCAGCAAAAGAATATGATCAAACAGTTTTTAGAGAGTGAAAACTCTACGATATTTGTAGCAATAGAAGAAGGACGGTTAGTCGGATTTCTCTTGGCTGCTGGTGGGAAAGCAAAGCGAAATCAGCATGCTGCACGTATCGTAATTGGGATTTTACAGGAATATGCGAGAAGAGGATTGGGAACGACATTGTTTAAAGAACTAGAAAAATGGGCAAGAATACATGATGTATGGCGTTTGGAGTTGACGGCGATGGCCCATAATACACGAGCACAGGTACTGTATAGTAAAGTAGGCTTTGAGGAAGAAGGTGTCAAAAAAGATTCGCTTATAATAGCAGGGAAGAGCATCGACGAGTATTATATGGCCAAATTATTAAAATAAGAGGATCCTTTATGAAAAAAAGATGGACACTACTGAGTGTCATAATTGTTGTAACGATTATTGTAGTTGCAGGCGTGAAATACAAAATGTATAAAGATATACAGGCGCAAGAAGTGAATAGTAGTGTAGCATTTCCGAAAGAACAAGAAACAATTGTGAGGACAGAAGATGATGTGGCGGTTGTTAGTAATCCACATTCCCTTCTCGTACTTGTAAATAAGAAAAGACGTTTACCAAATGATTATAAACCACAAGATTTAGTCATTCCGAAAGTACGTTATTCGTATGAGGGAGACCAAGAGAAGAAAAAGATGCGTAAAGAAGCAGCGGAAGCATTGGCGAAAATGTTCCAGCAGGGGGATCAAGAAAGAGTGTACCTCTTTGCGGTATCCGGATTTCGTTCTTTTGACCGTCAAAAAGCATTAAATACAATGTATAAGATACAGGACGGGGAAGCCAAAACGGCGATGTCTAGTGCAGTGCCAGGAACGAGTGAGCATCAAACAGGATTAGCTATTGATATCACATCCCAATCAGCAAAATTTCAATTAGATTCTTCATTTGGGGAAACAAAAGAAGGCAAGTGGCTTTCTCAAAATGCACATCGATTTGGATTTATCATTCGTTATACAAAAGAGAAAGAGTCAATAACAGGCTATACGTATGAGCCATGGCATGTACGTTATGTTGGGAATCCGCATGCTACCTATTTGTATGAAAATCAACTCACCTTAGAAGAAGCGATGAAGTAAACATTTGAGGGGAGACGGTTGGAATGACGATGTTATATAAGAAAAAAGTATATGCATATATTACGAGGGAAAAAGATGGTGTTATGCAATTGCTTGTTTTTACACATCGCGATGTGCCAGATGCAGGTGCACAAGTCCCAGGTGGAACGGTTGACGAGCGAGAAACATTGAAAGAAGCAGTATTACGCGAAGTTTTTGAGGAAGCGGGACTCCGTCATATCTTTATCGAACGTTTTATTGACGATTACATTATTTATGTAAAAGAGAAGCAGGAATATGAAAAACATCACTTTTTCCACATGACGTTATTAACAGATGTAAAGGATACTTGGGATCATACGGTGAGCGCAGGAGAAGAGGACCAAGATCTTGTGTTTTCTTATAAATGGATCGATGTGACAAAAGCTTCAGTTTTAGCAGGAAAACAAGGTGAATTTGTTCATATACTAGAAGAAATGTATGTATAACAAGAAAAGGATGTTTCTTACAGAGAAACATCCTTTTCTTGTTGTTTCGTGTGCTTTAATAGGAAAAAAGATAAAATAAGAAAAGAAGCAATAACATATATGATGCGGACACCGAAAAAATCAGTGATAATACCAATACTTAACATAGATAGGCCAGAAACAGTGGAAGTAAGTGTGCCATGAGCTGTATACATGTTGGAGAGCAAAGAAGGATGCACACTTGATTGTAAGACAGTCGTTGAAAGAATTTTATTTTTTGTAACTTTTATACAGGAATTTCTATGTATAATAAAGAATATATTAATATATTGTTTTAATGATTTTTTTGTATATAAATCCATTTTAATTTTTCGACATATAAGCCGCGGCTATGGATAACAAAAGGTGACCTGCACTCGTTTTCTCTCTTTGTTTTCACTTCGCATGGGGCAGGAAAAGGATCTGACCGCTTCTATGCATGGCCGGATGCCCTCTCCCACCTAAAAAGAAGGGTTTTATGTCGGTTTTTTAATTTGTATTTATATAAAACAGTGATTATGAATGACAGCTTCTATTGAAACGCTTCATATTTAAATATGAGAGCGTGATAAACAACTCCTTTTTTCATATACATATAGAAAATAGAAAAGTAAGTGAGGGTTGCATATGACTGTATGGGGAATTTGGTTTATCATAGCCAGTATATTATTTATTGCAGAAATGGTATCAATTACGTTCTATATGCTATGGCTTGGAATTGGGGCGGTTGTCGGAGGTCTTATTGCATTATTTGTTCCAAATGCATTATTTTTACAAGTTGCTGTAGCAGCGATTGTGAGTTTAACATTGACTTTCTTTACAAAGAAAATTTCAAAAAACTTTCGAGAAGCAAAAGGATTTACAGATACTGTGGATAAACTCGTTGGTAAAAAGGGGATAATCGTGCAAGCGATTACAAAAGAAGCAAATGGTATTGTAAAAGTTGATGGTGATATGTGGACCGCTATTTCTAAGGGACCAATTCCAGATGGAGAACGAGTTATTGTTGTAAAGAGAAGCAGCACTGTTTTACATGTGAAAAGGGAGAGTGAATAAGAATGGTTGGTATAACTTTAACTATTATTTTTGCGTTAATTGTCATTGTATTTGTTGCTTTAACAATTAAAATTATTCCACAGCAAAAAGTAGGTGTTGTCGAGAGATTTGGGAAATTTCAGCGCATTATGCATCCAGGTTTAAATATGTTAATTCCAATTGTGGATCGTGCTCGTGTTTACCATGATTTACGTATTCAACAAACAAATGTGCCACCGCAAAAAGTGATTACAAAAGATAACGTGCAAGTAGAAATCGATACAATTATTTTCTATCAAATTGTTGATCCAGAACTTGCAACATACGGTATCTCTAACTATGAATTTGGTGTTCGTAACATTACCTCTGCAACAATGCGTCAGATTATCGGGAAACTGGAGCTTGATGAAACGTTATCCGGCCGTGAAAAAATCTCAACAGAAATCCGTTTAGCACTTGATGAAGCAACGGAAAAGTGGGGCGTTCGTATTGAACGTGTTGAAGTTGTTGATATTAACCCGCCAAAAGATGTGCAAGCAGCGATGGAAAAACAAATGAAAGCAGAGCGTAATAAACGTGCTATTATTCTAGAAGCCGAGGCAGCAAAGCAGGATAAAGTTCTTCGTGCAGAAGGGGAAAAACAAAGTAAAATTTTAATGGCGGAAGGGGATAAAGAAGCACGTATTCGCGAAGCAGAAGGTTTACGAGAAGCAAAAGAATTAGAAGCGTACGGGGAAGCTAGAGCAATTGAAACAATTGCGAAAGCGGAACAAAATCGAATTGAATTACTACGTGCAGCAGATTTAGATGAGCGCGTTCTTGCATATAAATCATTTGAATCATTGATAGAAGTTGCAAAAGGACCAGCAAATAAAGTCTTCATCCCATCAAATGCGATTGAAACACTCGGCACACTTGGTGCAATTGGAGAAATTTTCAAAGAAAAACAAGTGAAGAAATTACCTTCTTCTGATACACCAAAAGAACAATAAAGCGAAACTATTCTCAGTGAAGGCTTTATCCTCCACTGAGAATAAGCCCTCACCAATCGGGCTTTTACGGGATAACGACGAGAAAGAGAAATGGGCCGCCATTTCTCTTTCTTTTTTTGAGGAGGAAATGATGAAAGATACCATTTTTCATTCTATATATATCCATTTTGATTTTTCGACATATAAGCCGCGGCTATAGATAACGAGAGGTGACCTGCACTCGTTTTCTCTCTTTGTTTTCACTATGTCTGGACAGGAAAAGGAACTGACCGCTTCTATGCGTGAATGGATGCTCTCTCCCACCTAAAAAGAAGGGTTTTATCCCGCTATTTGCGGGCAGTAATACCCCCACCTCAAATTTCTGCAGAAAGCAAAGAAGTTAGGTGGGGGATAAACTGCCCGTAAAAGCCCGATTGGTTCAACTAATAATCAGTGGGGGATGAAGAAAACCCCCACTGATTAAAGTTTCACTTTATGTCGGTTTTTTAATTTGTATTTATATAATATGAATGATTCAGTTGGGATGTATTGATTGTATAAGATAAATAGTAAATGTTTACATGCTTACTCTTTTTAGCAGTCGTATTGAATGTAACGAGTCTGTTAAAATGTATATTACATAAAGCTTGTACATATCCATGTATAGAGAGGGTGATACATTGAAAAAGTATACAACTCACATACATGGGAAGAAATTGATATTTTTAATAATGTCATATGTGTTTGTAATGATAGTAGCGGCGTCTATGGTGACTTCGCTTTTACATACGATGAAGTCATATTACGCAAATCAATGGTTTGGAAAAGTATCCATACAAGGATTTATGCAAATGATTGAGACAGAAAATCGTTATTTTGCAGCTGATTTTTTTGAAACAAACAAACGTGAGTCTGTTGGTAGATTGCTTTTTTCACTTGCAACCGATCTGCGCCTGCAAGATTTACGTACGTTTGTAGGAAAAGAAGTACCAGGTATGTCAAATTATTATTCTGATATTTTAGTAGCTGGAGAAGGTACAGACTATACAAATGTTCCGAATGAATCGAGTGTACCGTTAGAAGAAGTGACGAAAGAACGTGAGGTAGCAAAGAATAAAGTGGCAGAAGCTGATAAAAAGAATCCGGTGCAAAAAAATAAGAATGGGATTGAAGGAGAAAGCGCGGTATTTATTTATCATACGCATAGTTGGGAATCATTTTATCCTTTATTACCTGGAGCTACAGATCCATCCAGTCCAGATGTGAATGTATCGCTATTAGGAGAGAGGTTGAAGGAGCAGCTAGAGGGAGAAGGAATACCGGTCTTTCATGATAAAACAAATATGGGAGATTTGTTAGCAAATAAAAAGTGGCAATGGCATCAGGCATACAAAGCATCGCATGGGTATGTGAAAGAAACGTTGGCACAAAATAAAAAAATCATGTTTCCGATTGATATTCACCGAGATGATCAGCGGAAAAAGGTAACGACGAAAGTGATAAATGGTAAGTCATATGCCCGATTATATTTCATCATTGGGATGGAAAATGAAGGGCGTACAAACAATGAGAAAATCGCTCGAGCAATTAACTCATATTTGGACAAAAACTATTATGGATTAAGCAGGGGAATCTTTCCGAAATATAAAAACAGTGGCAATGGTGTATACAATCAAGATTTATCAAAAAATGCAATGCTTATAGAAGTTGGTGGTGTCGATAATACGTTAGAAGAGCTCTACAACACAATTGATGTGTTAACTGAAGCGTTTAGTGAATATTATTGGGATGCGGAGAAAGTGAATCAATAAGGGAAGAAGGGGGACGGGAAACCGTTCTTTTTTTGTTTCTCGGACGGATCAAAAATATTAATGTATTTTAAAAAAAAATAATAGAATTTCATAATGTGAAATAAGTATGTTGTTTCAAAGGGGTAATTCTTTTTATAATAATTAAAAATTCTGTTAATTTAACAAAGGAGGTATGTATTGCGTTTCTAAACTTATTTGTTTATTAATATTTGAAAACGTATACATTGGAGGGGTTATGTGTGGCGATTCGAACAGGGGCTCAATATATTGAAGGGTTAAAAGAGAGGAATCCAGAAATTTGGATAGGTGGTAGAAGAGTAACGGATATTGTGAATGAAGATGTCTTTCGAGAACCAATTTTACAAATTGCGAAACTATATGACATGCAGCACGATCCAGCGTATAGTGAGAAAATCACACATATTTGCGAAGAAACGGGAGAGAGGGTTTCTAATGCATTTTTAGTACCAAGAAACTATGAAGATTTAAAAGCACGCCGTGAACTGTTTGAAGTATGGGCAAAAGCTACTTTTGGTTTAATGGGAAGGACACCAGATTTTTTAAATGTTACAGTGACTTCAATGGCAAGTAATGCTTGGTTTTTTGAAAAGTTCGATCCTGAGTGGGGAGAAAATATCAAAAACTATTATAAACATATACGTGATAAAGATTTGTTTTTAACACACGCAATTATTAACCCACAAAACGATCGAAGTAAGGCGTCTCACCAGCAAGAAGATGCGTCGATGCACTTAGGTGTTGTAAAGGAAACAAAAGAAGGAATGTATGTGAGCGGTGCAAAAATGCTAGCAACGCTTGCTCCAATTACAGATGAAGTTATTATTTATTCCTATCCAAGCTTTAAGCCTGGTGATGAACGCCATGCGATTTCATTTGCGGTTCCAATTGATGCGCCGGGGTTACGCATTCTTTGTCGTGAGCCAATGCAAGATGGAAAACGCTCTTTATTTGATCATCCGCTCGCATCAAGGTTTGAAGAAATGGATGCACTGTTAGTATTCCACAATGTGTTTATCCCATGGGATAAAGTTTTTATTTATCAAAGTGTTGAGGCTGGAAATCAGCTATATCCCAAAACAGGAATTGGTCATCAGCCTGCGCACCAATCAGGAGTAAGAGGTCTTGTGAAACTGTCATTTGCAGCGGAAGTGGCAATTAAGCTAGCAGATTCTATTGGAGTAGATGGTTTTTTAAATGTACAAAATCAATTAGCAGAACTCATACAAGACGTGGAAACAATTCGTGCTCTGCTTCAAGTTGCAGAATATGAGCATGAAATGAATGCATATGGTGAAGCAGTACCGGCAAGATTGCCACTGGATACGATTCGTAGTTTATTACCAAAAATGTATCCGCGTGCAATTGAAATTATCCAAACGATTGGTGCAGGTGGTCTTCTTATGTCACCAACAGAGGCAGATTTTATGAATCCTGAGATTGAAGATGATATGCATAAATATTATATTGGCCGTGAGGGAGTATCTTCTGAAGAACGCGTAAGGTTATTTAAGTTAGCTTGGGATTTATGTGGTGAAGCGTTTGGACAACGGTTATTACAATATGAGCGTTATTACTCTGGTGATCCAGTTCGAAAAATGGGCATGTTTTATAATGCGTATAAGAAACAACAATCGCTTTCGTTAGTGGAAGAAGCTTTACAAGGAGCTAATTCATCCGAAAGTGCAATAAAATAATTTTTATTATTGATTACGCTTACATTTTTGAGCGGAAGAGGAAGGAGCAATAAGTGAATAGCAAGAATTTTACTGTTAGGATGTAAAACTTCTTACGAGTTTTAGCTATGTATCAACCGAATTATATATGTAACTGAAATAGAGGAGGTAACGTATTTTGATAGCGTCCGTCAGTAAAATTTGTAAAATTCTAAATTGTTTCACGAGTGATGAACCTGTACTGGGAAATGCTGAAATCGCGGCAAAACTGAGTATGAATGCAAGTACAGTTCATCATCTTGTTCGCACATTATGTGAAGAAGGAATGTTAATTCAAGATGATCAAAGAAAATACCGTCTAGGTTGGAAATTACTAGAGTGGGGCAATCAAGTGATGTTTCAACAAGAAATTTATAGCGGGGCAATTCCAATTGTGGAAGATCTCGTACGAAAATTTAATGGAACGGTGCATATTGGTATGTATGATCGAGGAGATGTTGTCTTTATTTTGAAAGTATCGTCAAAAGATTCTATCCAAATATCTACACATGTTGGATCAAGAACGCCAGCATACTGTACGAGTACAGGAAAAGTACTTCTTTCTTTTAATCCTTCTTTTCTAGAGCATACTGCGGGAAATGGTCTTATACCACGTGCACCGAACACGATTACCTGTATGAAACAATTTCAAGAAGAGCTACAGATGATTCGCAATCGTGGTTATTCCATTAGCGATAACGAAAATGAACACGGTTTATATGGAATTGCTGCTCCTATTCGTTCTTATACAGGGAGAACAATTGCCGCTCTTAATATTGTTGGTCCGATATCTTATATGCAAGGAAGAGACCGTCAAGTCATTATTCAAAGTGTGATGAACACAGCACAAACGATTTCAAAGGAGTTTGGTTACTTAGATATTTGATTGTAATTTCGTTAAAGAGATGAGGAGGTGTGGATCATTTATATACATGAGGAAGGTGTACTAGAATTACAACAATCAGTTGTCGCAATCGGTGCTTTTGATGGTGTGCACAAAGGACATCAAGCTGTAATTCGAAGTGCGGTAGAGAAAGCGAAAGAGTTAGAAGTTGTAAGTGTTGTGTATACATTCGATCCACCGCCGCGCTCGTACTTCCAAGGGGCACGCGTGCTAACAACACTTCCAGAAAGGTTACATCGGTTCAATGAATTAGGTGTACAGCATGTGGTCGTTGTACATTTTGATGAGTCATATGTAACAAGACAAGCTCATTGTTTCATTCAAGAGTTACAACGATTGCATCCAATTGAAATATGTGTTGGAGAAGATTTTCGGTTTGGAAAAAATCGTGAAGGTGATTTAAATTTACTTGCAGATTACTTCACTGTTTCTATCGTTGAAGCAGTTTGTTGTGAAGAGGGAGAACGGATTTCTTCGACAAGAATTCGGGACCAATTATTTAAAGGGGAATTAAAACGATCTCATTCTTTATTAGGATGGCCGATTGAAACGATGTGAATGTGATATATAAATACAAATTAAAAAACCGACATAAAACCCTTCTTTTTAGGTGGGAGAGAGCGGTCAGATCTTTTTCCTGCCCAGACATAAGACATAGTGAAAACAAAGAGAGAAAACGAGTGCAGGTTCCATTTTGTTATCCATAGCCGCGGCTATATGTCGGAAAATCAAAATGGATTTATATAAAAAACGAGGAGGAATAAGTATGTCAAAAACATTACAATCTTTTAACCTATTAAAATGGATTGATGAAAATAAGGAATTATTAAAACCGCCGGTGAACAACAAAGTCATTTGGCAAGATTCAGAGTTTATAGCAATGATTTTAGGTGGACCAAATAGAAGACGTGATTTTCATGTGGATCCTTCAGATGAATTCTTTTATCAAATTCAAGGTGAATGTTATGTGGAATGTATTACGGAAGAAGGAAAACGTGAAGTTGTTACAGTGAAAGAAGGCGATGTGTTTATGTTGCCAGCCATGATTCCACATTCACCGCACCGCGTTGCTAACACGTATGGATTAGTGATTGAACGAAAGCGTAACAAAGGCGAACTTGAGGACTTTGTGTGGTTTTGTGATGAGTGTAATCATGAAATGCACCGTGTTCGTGTGCAATTAGAAGATATTGAAAAACAAGTGAAGCAAGCCATTCATAGTTTTAATTCAAATAAAGAAGTGCGGGCATGTAAAAATTGCGGACATATTATGCCAGAAGAAGTGGAGGAATGGAAGTGCGAATAGACTTTCATACGCATATTATCCCTGAAACATTCCCTGATTTTGAAAAGAAGTTTGGCGGTGGACGTTGGCCTATATTGAATCGTACTTGTACATGCGGAGCTGCCATTATGGTTGGTGGGAAAAACTTTCGTGATGTGACAGATCAAGTATGGAGTCCAGAAAAACGAATTGAAGATATGGATCGTGAAGGTGTCGATATGCAAGTTTTATCGCCAATTCCCGTTACTTTTTCATACTGGGCGAATCCAGACGAAGCCGAGCAAATGGCACGTATTCAAAATGATTTTATTGCTGAAACAGTTGCAACATATCCAAATCGTTTTGTCGGATTAGGGACGGTTCCGATGCAAGATGGGCTTACTGCAGTTCGTGAAATGGAGCGATGTATGAACGAGCTGAAACTACATGGAATTGAAATTGGTACAAATGTAAATGGGAAAAATTTAGATGATCCGTCTTTTATAACGTTTTTTCAAATGGCTGAAAAGTGGCAAGTACCAATCTTTATCCATCCGTGGGAGACACTCGGGCGTGAGAGGATGCCTCATCATAATTTTATGTACACAGTTGGTATGCCGAGTGAAACGGCACTTGCAGCAGCTACTCTCGTATGTAGTGGAATAATGGAGAAGTTTCCAAGGTTAAAGATTTGTTTTGCGCATGGCGGGGGCTCGTTTCCATATATTCTTCCTCGGTTAGATCAAGGATGGAAAGTATGGCCACACTTGAGACTTACAACGTATCCACCAAGCCATTATGCGAAGAAATTTTACTTTGATTCTTTAAACTATGATCCGATGAATATCAAATATATGATGGAGCGCTTCGGTCATGAGAAAATTTTCATGGGTTCAGATTACCCATTTTTACTTCGTGAAATTCATCCAGGAAAAGTAATTGATGAGACATTGGAATTAACGGAGAAACAAAAGGAAGATATGCTTGGTGGAAACGCCGCGCAGTTTTTAAATATTGATATAAAAAAAAGAGGTGTGGTATATGCAGAAAGTACAAATACCAGAGAGTAAGCTAGCTGAAATGGGGCTCATATTACCAGCTATTCGTCCGGCAGTCGGTAACTATGTAAGTTGTGTAAGAGTAGGGAATTTATTGTTTACTGCTGGGCAAGGTGTTGATCAATATCATGGGAAACTAGGTAAGGATGTTTCGGTAGAAGATGGATATAAAGCAGCAAGGCAGTCTATGTTGAATTTATTAAGTGTTGTAAAACATGAACTTGGAGATTTGAATCAGGTAAAACGAGTTGTGAAATTACTTGGTTTTGTAAATAGTACAGAAGATTTTACAGAGCAGCCAAAAGTGATGAATGGTGCATCTGATTTATTAGTAGAGGTTTTTGGGGAAAAAGGAAAGCACGCTCGTTCCGCTGTTGGGATGGCACAATTACCGAATAATACAACGATTGAAATTGAAATGATTTTAGAAATTGCAGAGTAGGAGGTATGTAGTTTGAATAGAGAACTGTTAGCTGAAAAAATGAAGGTAAAAGATGCAAAGTTATTTATTGATGGACAATATATCGATGCAATTTCGGGTAAGACATTTGATACCCTTAACCCAGCTACAAACACGAAACTTGCATCTGTTGCACAAGGTAGTGAAGAGGATGCAAAGCGTGCAATAGATGTTGCACAGCGTACATTTGCAAGTGGTGTTTGGAGTAAAATGCCTGTGGAAGAGCGCTCGGAAATTTTGTGCAAAATGTCCGATTTAATTATGGAGAAAGTGGATGAACTAGCGTATATAGAAACGCTTGATGTTGGAAAACCAATTAAAGAGAGCCGTGGATTCGATATTCCACGTTCTGCACATAATTTTCGCTTTTTTGCCGAGATGGCAAAGTATATGGTACATGAACATTATGATAAACATAACTTTATGTCGTATGCGAAATATGCCCCTGCTGGTGTAACGAGCTTAATTATCCCTTGGAATTTACCATTTATGCAAATGACATGGAAAGCTTCTGCTGCATTAGCCGCTGGTAATACTGTTGTCGTAAAACCAGCCTCTTATACACCGTTAAGTGCAGTCATGCTCGGTGAGATTGCCAATGAAGCGGGGTTACCTCCTGGTGTGCTCAATATTATTACCGGTCCAGGCAGTACAGTTGGAACGACAATGACGACACATCCTTCTGTAAGACGTATTTCATTTGTTGGAGAAAGTAATACAGGAAAAACAATTATGCGAAATGCTTCTGAAAACTTAATACCTGTTTCATTAGAATTAGGCGGAAAGTCAGCTAATATTGTATTTGAGGATGCAGATATAGATGAGGCAGTACAAGGATCGATTGAAGCGATTTACCGTAATCAAGGAGAAATTTGCTTAGCTGGTTCGAGATTACTCGTACAAGAAAGTGTCTATGAACAGTTTCTTGATAAGTTTGTGACAGCTGTGAAAAAAATAAAAGTTGGGAACCCACTAGATGAAGAGACAGACATGGGAGCACTTGTCTCAAAGTCACATTTAGAAACGGTCGACAAATATGTAGAAATTGGCCTTTCTGAAGGAGCAAAACTAGCTTGCGGAGGAAAAAGAATCGAAAGTTTAGTAGAAGGGAATTTTTACGAGCCAACTGTTTTATATGACGTAGACAATAGTATGCGTGTAGCTCAGGAAGAAATCTTTGGTCCTGTTTTAGTTGTGATCCCGTTTAAAACAGAAGAAGATGCGATTCGCATAGCCAACGATTCCATTTACGGTTTAGCTGGTGTTGTTTGGACAAATGATCTCAGAAGGGCACAGCGTGTTGTTTCGCAAATTGATTCGGGTTTATTATGGATCAATTGCTGGTATGTTCGTGATTTACGAACACCATTTGGTGGTTCAAAGGCGAGTGGAATCGGTAGAGAAGGTGGCCGTCATAGTTTTGAGTTCTATACAGAAGCAAAAACAATCACAATGAAATTGTAAAGTGAAACTTTCATCAGTGAAGGGATTACTGCCTGTTAATGCAAGGTGAAAATCAGAACCCATGATATAGAGGAGTTCTAAAAAAGAGGTGAAACACATGCAAGTGTTGATAAAGAAATTAGCAGATGAACTATTGCAAGCAGAAAACTCATGTGAATCCATTTTACCATTTACGGAACGCTATCCAGATTTATCTGTTTCAGATTCCTACTACATTCAATTAGAAGTAGTAAATCAAAAGCTAAAACAGGGGCGGAAAGTAATTGGGAAAAAGGTTGGACTTACAAGTATGGCGATGCAGCAAATGCTTGGAGTAAATGAACCGGATTACGGACATTTATTAGATGATATGAAAATTGACAGTGGAAGTGAGACTTCGATTGATTCATTCGTATCTCCAAAAGTAGAAGCGGAAATTGGGTTTATTCTAGCGGAAGATTTAAGTGGCCCCAATGTTACATATGTGGATGTGTTAATGGCGACAAAATATATTGTGCCGACACTTGAAATTATTGATAGTCGTATTGCTGATTGGAAGATTAAACTTGCTGATACAGTTGCAGACAATGGCTCTTCTGCAAAAGTAGTTGTTGGCGAAAAGCTTTCTATTGTATCCGAAGTGGATTTACGTACAGCTGGAATGGCGCTTTATAAAAATAATGAATTGATTGCTACAGGTGCAGGAGCGGCAGCGTTAGGGCATCCAGCACAAGCAGTTGCTTGGCTAGCGAACAAGCTAAGTGAATTTAATATTTCATTGAAAGCTGGGGAACTTATTTTACCAGGGGCGTTATCTGGTGCTGTGGCAGTGGAACGTAATGATGTAATTTCTGCACAGTTTGGCCCTCTTGGTTCAGTGTCCGTTACATTTTCATAGTTTTTAAAGTGTGTAAGAAGGAGGGGACAGGCGTGGTGAAAGTGAAAGCAGCCATTATTGGCTCTGGAAATATTGGCACCGATTTAATGTATAAGTTGAAAAGAAGTAATGTAATTGAACTGACGGCTATGATTGGTATTGACCCTGAATCAGACGGATTGAAGCGAGCGGAACAAGAAGGATACGCTATTTTTGATAATGGTATACAATCGATTATTGAGAATCCTAACTTAGCAGACATTGTATTTGATGCGACTTCAGCAAAAGCACATGTTCATCATGCGAAAGTGTTAAGAGAGCTCGGGAAACTAGCAATTGATTTAACCCCAGCGGCATGTGGTCCATTTATTTGTCCAGCAGTAAATTGTGAAGAACATGTTGAAGCACGAAATGTCAATATGATTACATGCGGCGGGCAAGCGACAATACCGATTGTCTATGCGATTAATGAAGTAGCAGATGTGTCGTATGGAGAAATTATCGCAACCATTTCTAGTTTAAGTGCGGGGCCAGGAACGCGAGCAAATATTGATGAGTTTACGATTACAACAAGGCGTGGAATTGAAGATGTGGGCGGAGCAGATTGCGGAAAAGCACTGATCATATTAAATCCAGCTGATCCACCAATCTTAATGAGAGATACGGTATATTGTGAAGTGAAGCAGATGGATGAAACAGCTATTCGACAAGCAATTTATAACATGGTTGAAGTGGTTCAATCATATGTACCGGGCTATTCATTGAAACAAGAACCCATGTTTGATGGGAATCGTGTGACTGTCTTTTTAGAAGTAGAAGGAGCGGGAGACTATTTTCCTCCCTATGCGGGTAATTTAGATATTATGACAGCAGCAGCTCTGAAAGTCGGAGAAGATTATGCACGTCGCATGATTGCGTTAAAGGAACGAGGTGTTATGAATGAAACGAAATAGTGAAGTACCTATTAAACTGACAGAGGTTTGTTTACGTGATGGTAGTCATGTGATGAGACATCAATTTACAGAAGAGCA